>DASSOQ010000033.1:0-6067 GCA_035700365.1 Rhodanobacteraceae bacterium
CGATGACGATTCGGCCCTGATGTCGATGATGGGCAAGTCCGGCGTCCAGAGCGTGCAATGGCGCGGCCATGTGCGGACGCTGACCGACGCCGACCGCGCGTTGTTCGATCCGCCCGACGGCTACCGGCAAGTGCAGTGAGCTGCGGCGCGCCGCTTACATGTCGAACCGGTAGTTCAGCTTGACCAGCCACTGCTCGGTATCGCGCAGGGAAAAGCTGTCGCGCAGGAGTTGCGGCGCGCCCGGCACGTCGTCGAGGATCGGCGCCTGCTCGTAGCCGCCGCGGCCGTAGACGACGTAAAGGTAAGACAGCGGCGCGAGCTCATGGCGGTAGCGGACCTGCAGGCCCAGGGTGCGCACGCCGAAGCTGTCGATCGCGTCGTCGCTCGGCAATGCCCGGCCGTTGGCCGCCACCCGGTAGGCGCCGCGCAGCCTGGCGTCGAGGCCGATCGCCTGCAGCTTCACGCGCAACTCCGAACGGTTGTCGATGTACCAGTCGAGCCCCGATTCAAGCTCCAGCGACCGCCGGTCGAAACTCCCGACCAGGTTGTCGTGCTGCCACACCAGCCAACCGGGCGTGTACACATAGTCCACGCCCATCGCGAGGCTCAACGCGTCGCTGATGAAATAGGTGGGAATGATCTCGAGCTCGTATCCGAGCCGGCCATTGCCACTCAATCCGCCGGTTTCGACGTCGAATTCCCATTCGTGCGCCCAGTTG
This sequence comes from Rhodanobacteraceae bacterium, assembly GCA_035700365.1. Lineage (GTDB taxonomy): Bacteria > Pseudomonadota > Gammaproteobacteria > Xanthomonadales > Rhodanobacteraceae > 66-474. The sequence goes on from DASSOQ010000033.1 coordinate 720, forward strand.
CCATGACGCGGTGCATGCCGCTCGACCCGCAGCGTGAAGGAGGGCGGCAGGAACAGCGCGCCGTGGCCACGGGTCATGAGGTCGTCCCACCGCGCGCTGTTGACATTGAGTTCGATGTCCTCGTCGGTGCCGTTGCGCAGGTTGCTCTCGCGTTCGATGCGCAACTGGCGCCGCAGGTTGAGGCCATGCGTGTCGTCGAGGGCATCGATCCGGAAATGCCAGTCATGGTCGCGGTAGGGTGAATCGGTGGACAGCTCGGTGATGCGCTTGCGCACTTCCCAGTGCGCGTACTCGAGGTCGTTGCGTGCCAGGTAGCCGAAGTCGTTGACCTGCAGCCGGTCGTCGAAATACATCCCCAGCCACTGCTGGCGCCAGCCGCCGCCCATCACGTAGTCGGCGATGAAGGTGCCGCCGAATCCCCTGCTGTCTTGCCCGGACTGCTCGATGTCGCTGCCGACCACGTTGGTCGCGATCGTCAGGTCGGCGGTGGGCTGCCAATGCTGGTCCAGGCCGAGTACTGTCGCCTGGCGATCGAGAAACGGACGGTCCACCCGGGTGAGCAGCATGCCGAGGCTGCGCGAGCCGAAATCGTGCACCACGCGCACCGCGCCGAACGTGCGCCCCGCGTCGCCGCGCTCGTCGGCGGCCAGGACGCCGTAGCTCGTGGTGCCGACGCTGCCGTTGAATTTCACCGCCGCGTCGATGTCGCCGGCGCCGCTGCCGTCGTCGGCCGGTGCGCCGACGCGCCGGGTGTAGACGAGCTGGCTGTTGTCGTCCAGCAGGCTGAACGCGAAGATCCCCTGGTTCTCGGTGAAGAATGGACGCTTGTCGCTGAAGTAGGTTTCGGTCGCGCCGAAGTTGATCACGAGGTCGTCGCTCTCGACCTGGCCGAAATCGGGATTGAGCGTCGCGGTCAACTGGAACTGGCCGTTCGGCTTCCAGAACACATCCACGCCTTCGCTGTGTCCGCCGTCATGCCCGACGTTGTCGTAGCGCGCCGAGACGTACGGCGTCACCGCGAGCAGCGACTGGCTGTAGGCGGGCACCTCGATGCGCTCGAATGCGGAGAGATAACGCGGCTCCTGGTAGTACACCGCGGGCCACGATACCCGCTCGCCGGTCGTGGCGAAGACCCGGTCGAGGTAGATGCCGATCTCGCGGGTGCCGCCGGGCGCCGCATGCATGGGCGCCGTGTACCACGGGATCAGGACCTCCACCGACCAGCCTTCGGCATCCTGGGTGACGGCGTGCTGCCAGATGCCGTCCCAGTCGGCGTCGAACTGGTTCTCGTTCGTGATCACCTCGTCGTCGACCGCCCCGGTGGACGCCACGGAGAAGTCGTAGCCGGTGCGGCCATCGCCATCGAAGTCGATCTCCACGTTGACGCGATCGACCGGATCGTGGAAGTCGCGCTGCACCTGTTGCTGCGTGCGCCGGATGTTCGGCGGTTGCGTCACGCGCATCGCCACCGCCAGGCCGTCGGTGGTGGCGAGGATCCACGCCTCGACCGGATACTCCGCGGGCTTGCGGGTCAGCGGCTGGGTCCGGCGGAAATCGGTGACGTGGCGCGCGCCCTTCCATTCGACCGGATCGATGCGGCCGTCGATCGTGATGGCTTGGGCTGGCAAACCGATCGCCGCGAGTGCGGCCAACATCAGGAACCGGGTCATGCGCATTCGATCCAATCCGTGGCGACGGGCCGCACTCGGGCAGCGACCCGGAGCGTCATGCGACGCGCAAGCTAACCGGGGCGGCTACGACCCGCGAGGGGCGGAAGTCATGCCCCCGCGCGCCAGCCAGTGCCGCAGCAGGCCGAACAGCACGACCACGTTGAAACCGGCGTATGCGCCGAGGGCCGCCGCGACCTGTTTCCAGATCGGGCCGCCATGGCCGAGCGCCGCCTGGTATCCAAACGCGGTACTCGCGATCGTAGCCAGCGCCGCGATCGCCAGCACGCCGATGTCGAAGCGCGCGGACACCCCGTTCGCCGCGCGGCGGCGGACGTAGAGCCAGTACAGCCAACCCAGCACCAGCAACCAGGGACCGATCAACAGCAAGGCGACGAACCGTGCCATCGCGGTCAATCCTTCGCCTCGCGCAGCGAAGTCAGGGCCGCGCGCGTGCGTTCGATCGCCGCCTCGCGCGCCGCGCGCTCGGTGAATTCCGCGCTCGCCGCCAGCGCTTCGCCGTCATCCATGAAACCGAATCGCGTCGCGTCGATAGGCGCCAGCGACCGGCCCGCACCCTCGGCTGAGAGCGAGCGCGAACCTTGGCCGGCGGCCTTGGGGTCGGCAAAGGCGCGCGACAACAGCAACTCCTCGCCGTCGGCGCCGACCAGGCGGAAACGGAAGCCCTCGCTATCGCGGAAGCTGACGATGCGCGCACGCTTGTCCGCCTTCTTCGGCGCCCTGGTCCTGCCCGCCGGCGTGCCCAGCGCGCCCAGCCCCACCGCGCGCCGCATGATCTCGAGTCGCGGCCGGGCGATCGCGCGCGCTTTCTTCGCGCCTTCGCGCAGCGCGTCCTCGATGTCGTCGGGGCGCGCCATCAAGGCGTCGTAGCGTTCGCGCAGCGGCGCGATCTCCATTTCGATGCGTTCGACCAGCTTCTGCTTGGCCTCGCCCCAGCCGAGACCGGTTTCGAGCGCGCTGCGGAAGGTGGCGCTTGCTTCGTCGCCGGCAAACGCGCGGAAGATCGCGAACAGGCTCGACGAGTCGGGATCCTTCGGCTCCCCCGGTTCGCGCGAATCGGTGACGATGCGCGCCACCGCCTCCCGCAAGGCCTTAGTGCCACCCTCGAACAGCGGCACGGTGTTGTCGTAACTCTTCGACATCTTGCGGCCATCGAGGCCGGGCAGGGTGGCAACCGATTCCTCGACGGCAGGCTCCGGCAAGACGAATGGCTCGTTCTGGCCACCCGCCGCGCGCCACGCGCCGCCATGGATGTGGTTGAAGCGCTGCGCGATGTCGCGTGCCATTTCGATGTGCTGCACCTGGTCGCGACCGACCGGCACCTTGTTCGCGTCGAAGATCAGGATGTCCGCGGCCATCAGCACCGGATACATGTACAGGCCCGCATTGATCGCGGCGTCGGGATCCTCGCCCTTCGCCGTGTTCTGCTCCACCGCGGCCTTGTACGCGTGCGCGCGGTTGAGCAAACCCTTGGCCGTCACGCAGGTGAGCATCCAGGTCAGTTCCGGGATCTCCGGGATATCCGATTGCCGGTAGAACGTGACGCGCTTCGGATCGAGTCCGCAAGCCAGCCAAGTCGCCGCGATCTCGAGACGCGAGCGGGCAATGCGCGCCGGATCGTCGCACTTGATCAGCGCGTGGTAATCGGCAAGGAAAAAGAAGGCATCCGCGTCGGCGCGGCGGCTGGCCGCGATCGCGGGCCGGATCGCGCCCACGTAATTGCCAAGGTGCGGCGTGCCGGTGGTGGTGATGCCGGTGAGAAAACGCGTGGTCATGGCTCGGAAGGCTTGCAACGCAAGCCTGCAAGTTTAGGTCAACCGGACCGCGCTGTCGCGGCGTGAAGCGTTTTGCGCCGCCGCCACCGCGTCCGTGCCCGGGATTCGGGCCGCCGGCACCCGCCCGTTGCCGCAGGAGACGCGTGGTTTGCAGCAGCCGGCCCGTTAAAATGAGGCGATGTCCCTTGTCCAACTGCAACGGGTCGACTTCAGTGTCGGCGGCCCGCTCCTGCTCGACGGTGTCGACCTGTCCATCGAAGCCAACGAACGGTTGTGCATCGTCGGGCGCAATGGCGAAGGCAAGTCCACCCTGTTGAAGCTGATCAGCGGCGAACTGCGCGCCGACGACGGCGAGGTGCGGGTGCAAAACGGGATCGTCACCGCGCGCCTGCCGCAGGAGGTGCCGCAGGACACCGCCGGCAGCGTATTCGACGTGGTGGCGGAAGGGCTGGGCGACCTCGGCCGCCTGCTGGCGCGCTATCACCACCTGCTCAATGAAGGCGACGTCGACGCCCTCGGTGGCGTGCAGCACCAGATCGAAGCGCGGCACGGCTGGGACCTGGATCGCCGTGTCGAAGAAGTCCTGACCCGGTTGGGCCTGCCTGGCGACATGGATTTCGCCGCGCTGTGCGGCGGCATGAAGCGGCGTGTGTTGCTGGCGCAGGCGCTGGTCCGCAAGCCGGACATCCTGCTGCTGGACGAACCCACCAACCACCTGGACATCGAGGCCATCGACTGGCTGGAAGGTTTCCTCGAGCAGTTTTCCGGCAGCATCGTGTTCATCACGCACGACCGCACCCTGGTCCGCCACCTGGCCACCCGCATCGTCGAAATCGATCGCGGCGCGCTGACCGATTGGCCGGGCGACTACGACAACTACCTGCGACGTCGCGAGGAACGCCTGCACGCGGAAAGCCAGGCCAATGCACTGTTCGACAAGAAGCTGGCTCAGGAAGAAGTGTGGATCCGCCAGGGCATCAAGGCACGGCGCACGCGCAACGAAGGCCGGGTGCGCGCGTTGGAGGCGCTGCGCAACGCGCGCGCGCAGCGGCGCGAGCTTGCCGGCAACGTGAGGATGACGCTGGGGCACGCGCCCGCTTCGGGCAAGAAGGTCATCGAGCTCAAGCACGTCAGCCACGGCTTCGACGGTCGCGTGCTGGTCGATGACCTCGACACCACCGTGATGCGTGGCGATCGCATCGGCATCATCGGCCCGAACGGCGCCGGCAAGAGCACCCTGCTGAAGATCATGCTCGGTGAGCTGGTTCCGCAACACGGCACGGTCGAGCTCGGCACCGGTATCCAGGCTGCGTATTTCGACCAGCACCGCCTGCAACTGGACGAGTCGCTCAACGCTATCGAAAACGTCGCGGGCGGTCGCGAGTTCATCGATCTGGCCGGTCAGCGCAAGCACATCATCGGCTACCTGCAGGATTTCCTGTTTTCACCCGAACGCGCGCGCGCGCCCATCACCCGCCTGTCCGGCGGCGAGCGCAATCGCCTGCTGCTGGCCAAGCTGTTCGCGCAACCGTCGAACCTGCTGGTGATGGACGAACCCACCAACGATCTCGACGTCGAGACGCTGGAACTGCTGGAAGAGTCGCTGCTCGATTACAAGGGCACCTTGCTGCTGGTGTCCCACGATCGTGCGTTCCTCGACAACGTCGTATCCAGCACGCTGGTGCTGGAAGGCGAGGGCCGGATCGGTGAGTACGTCGGCGGGTATACCGATTGGCTGCGCCAGCGCCCGGCCACGCGAACCGCCACTCCTGGCATCGGCAAGTCCGTTGCGAAGGTCGAGGCTCCGCCGCAAGCGGCAGCAAAACGCAAACTCAGCTTCAAGGACCAACGCGCGCTGGAGCAACTGCCCGCGCGTATCGAACAA
>DASSOQ010000034.1:0-19319 GCA_035700365.1 Rhodanobacteraceae bacterium
CCTGGGCGGCGACCCCAACAAGATCAACCCGCTGTCGCCGGTGGAACTGGTCATCGACCATTCGGTGCAGGTCGACGTGTTCGGCAAGGCCGACGCCCTGGCCGAGAACACCCGCATCGAATTCGAGCGCAACCAGGAGCGCTACGCGTTCCTGCACTGGGGCAAGAAAGCCTTCACCGACTTCAAGGTGGTGCCGCCCTCGACCGGCATCGTGCACCAGGTGAACCTGGAGTATCTGGGCCGCGTGGTGATGTCCAACGAGGTCGACGGCACGCTGTGGGCCTACCCGGACACGCTGTTCGGCACCGATTCGCACACCACCATGATCAACGGTCTGGGCGTGCTCGGCTGGGGCGTGGGCGGCATCGAGGCCGAAGCCGCGATGCTGGGCCAGCCGTCCTCGATGCTGATTCCGCAGGTGGTCGGCTTCAAGCTCACCGGTCAGCTGCCCGAGGGCGCCACCGCCACCGATCTGGTGCTGACCGTGACGCAGATGCTGCGCAAGCACGGCGTGGTCGGCAAGTTCGTGGAATTCTTCGGCCCCGGTCTCAAGCATCTGGCCCTGGCCGATCGCGCCACCATCGGCAACATGGCGCCCGAGTACGGCGCGACCTGCGGCATCTTCCCGATCGATGCCGAAGCGCTGAACTACCTCAAGCTTTCCGGCCGCAGCGACGAACAGATCGCGCTGGTCGAAGCCTATGCCAAGGCCCAGGGCCTGTGGCATGACGAGAACGCGCCGGAAGCCGAATACAGCGCCGTGCTGGAGCTGGATCTGGCCGACGTCAAACCGTCCATGGCCGGCCCCAAGCGTCCGCAGGATCGCGTGCTGCTCAGCGACCTCAAGAGCAACTACGAGGAAAACAGCGCCAAGCTGACCGCCGACCGTGGCGAGGCCAGGCCGCAGCCGGTGACGCGCAAGGGCGAGAGCTTCGAGCTCAAGGACGGCGCCGTGGTCATCGCCGCCATCACCTCGTGCACCAACACCTCCAACCCGGCGGTGATGCTGGCTGCCGGCCTGGTCGCGCGCAAGGCGCACGAAAAGGGCCTGAAGGCCAAGCCGTGGGTGAAGACTTCGCTGGCGCCCGGCTCCAAGGTGGTCACCGACTACCTCAACAAGTCCGGCCTGATGAAAGACCTCGACGACATGGGCTTCTGGCTGGTCGGCTACGGCTGCACCACCTGCATCGGCAACTCCGGTCCGCTGCCCGAGGAAATCAGCAAGGCCATCACCGACGCCGACCTTTGCGTGGCTTCGGTGCTCTCCGGCAACCGCAACTTCGAGGGCCGCGTGCACCAGGAAGTGAAGATGAACTACCTGGCCTCGCCGCCGCTGGTGGTCGCCTACGCCATCGCCGGTTCGCTGGACGTGGACTTGACCAGGGACGCGCTGGGCAAGGACAAGGACGGCAACGACGTCTACCTCAAGGACATCTGGCCGACCAACAAGGAGATCAGCGACCTGATCGCCAATACCGTCAGCGCCGACATGTTCAAGAACAGCTACGCCGACGTATTCAAGGGCGACGAGCGCTGGAACGCCATCCAGTCGCCGGACAGCGATCTGTACGCCTGGGACGAGGCGTCCACCTACATCAAGAACCCGCCCTACTTCGACGGCATGACCATGGAAGTGCCGCCGGCCGAGGACATCCACGGCGCGCGCTGCCTGGCCCTGCTGGGCGACTCGGTCACCACCGACCACATCTCGCCCGCCGGTGCCATCAAGAAGGACTCGCCGGCCGGCAAGTTCCTGATGGAGCGCGGCGTCAAGCCCGCCAACTTCAACAGCTACGGCTCGCGTCGCGGCAACGACGACGTGATGGTGCGCGGCACCTTCGCCAACATCCGTATCCGCAACCGGCTGCTCGACAACGTCGAGGGTGGCTACACGATGCACGTGCCGAGCGGCAAGCAGATGACGATCTACGACGCCGCCATGCAATACCAGAAGGAAGGCACCCCGCTGGTGGTGATCGCCGGCAAGGAATACGGCACCGGCTCATCGCGCGACTGGGCCGCCAAGGGAACCCTGCTGCTAGGGATCGAAGCGGTGATCGCGGAAAGCTTCGAACGCATCCACCGCTCGAACCTCGTCGGGATGGGCGTGCTGCCGCTGCAGTTCAAGGAGGGGGAAAACGCGCAGTCGCTCGGATTGACGGGCAAGGAGACCTACGCGATCACAGGCCTCGAGGGCGGCGACGCCAAATCCGCCCGCGTGGTGGCGACATCGAAGGACGGCAAGAAGATCGGGTTCGATGTGCACGTGATGCTGCTGACGCCGAAGGAACGCGACTTCTACAAGCACGGCGGCATCTTGCAGTACGTCCTGCGCGATTTGGCGAAACAGGCGGCCTGACCGGCAACGGGCCCTGCCGCGTTCCGCTTCGCCCGCGGGCCGCGGTCATGGCCCGCTTCCGCGGGACTCGGCGCGGGAGCGGGCCATGCGCGACAGGCGTTGTCGCACCGTCGTTCGCGGCCACGGACCGCTCCCGCCGAAGTCAGGGTCCGGCGCGCGTCCACGTGGCGTTGTAGCACTTCCACTCGCGGCCCTCGAGGCGCCAGGCGGTCGTCAGCGTGTAGATCGCCGACTGGTCGGGCAGCAAATCGCCTTGCTCGCCACCGGTAAGCACGAGGTTGAAGTGGGCGACCAAGCGCTCGCGCCCGGATGGAGCCCCGGGGAGGCTTTTGTGGTCGAAGGTGATCGGGCCGATCAGGATGCCGGTCTTGTCCTGCCGGAAGGCGCGCACCGCCAGCAGGCGGCGCAGACCGTGCCGGTCGAGGTCTCCTTCGTTGCCGGTGAAGTCGTCGCTGACGACCTCGAGCACACCGGAGGCGTCGTTGGAGCGGGCGGCCGTGGCAGCCGCCTCGATCGCTTCGTGGATCTGCTGCTCGGCCGGCGCTCGGTGGCAGCCGGTGAGCAACACCACCGCCGCCAGCAACAGCGCCGCGGCGAAAACGTCCCGGGGAACTCGCGCACGGGACGGCGAGGCGGGACCGGAATCGGGTATCACGCGAACATCCCCTTTTGGGCATTGCGGCAATGCAGCTTGCCGCTTCCATGCTTATCGTGTCCAATGCAATCAATCCGCGCAACCGGCAAAACGTACAGGAGGGAACAATGGCCGACCCGCGTCCCTGGCTGGCGAACTACCCGCCCGGCGTGCCCGCCGGAATCGACACCTCCGCGTACGCCTCGATCGTGGCCATGTTCGAGGAAGCTTGCGCGCGCCATCCGCAGCGCCCGGCGTATTCGAGCTTCGGCAAGACGCTGACGTACGCGGAGCTGGACCGGGCGAGCCAGCGGTTCGCGGCCTTCGTGGCCGGCAACTGGAAGCTCGGCAAGGGCGATCGTCTCGCGGTCATGCTCCCCAACACCCTGCAATACCCGATCGCGCTGTTCGGCGCGCTGCGGGCCGGACTGACCGTTGTCAATGTCAATCCGCTGTACACCGCGCGCGAGCTCGAGCACCAGCTCGCCGATTCGGGCGCCACCGGGATCCTGGTGCTGGAGAACTTCGCCGCGACGCTCGCCAAGGCGATCGGCCGGACGAAAGTCGAGCACGTGATCGTCACCTCGCTCGGCGACCAGCTCGGCTTTCCCAGGGGCCCGCTGGTCAGTTTCGCGGTCAAGCACGTCAAGAAGATGGTTCCGCGTTGGTCGCTGCCTGGCCACGTGCGCTTCAATGACCTGCTCGCGACTGGCACCGGGATGCAGGCGCCGAAGGTCGAGCTGGGCCACGAGGATCTCGCGTTCCTGCAATACACCGGCGGCACCACCGGTGTGGCCAAGGGCGCGATGCTGACCCACGGCAACATGGTCGCGAACACGCTGCAACTGGCGTCGTGGGTCGGGGACCTGTTCGTCCACGGCCAAGAACAGATCATCACCGCCCTGCCGCTGTACCACATCTTTTCGCTGACGGTGAATGCGCTGTTCATGACGCACGTCGGCGGCGAGAACATCCTCATCACCAATCCGCGCGACATTCCCGGTTTCATCAAGACGCTGAAACAGAGCCGCTGGAGCGCGATCACCGGCGTCAACACCCTGTTCAACGCGTTGCTTCACCACCCGGACTTCGAATCGATCGATTTCTCGCGGGTGAAGTTCTCGCTGGCCGGCGGGATGGCGGTACAGCGCGTGGTGGCCGAGCGCTGGAAGAAGGCGACGGGCATCCCGTTGATCGAGGGCTACGGGCTCACGGAAACCTCGCCGGTGGTCACTGCCAATCCGCTGGACCTCAAGGAATATTCGGGTTCCATCGGCTTGCCGCTGCCGTCCACCGACGTGGTGTTGCGCGACGACGGACACGAGGCGCCGCCCGGCGAGCCGGGCGAACTCTGCGTGCGCGGGCCGCAGGTCATGAAGGGCTACTGGAACCGCCCCGGGGAGACCGCCCAGGTGATGGACGACGACGGCTGGTTGCGGACGGGCGACATCGCGCGCATGGACGAGCGGGGTTTCCTGTACATCGTCGATCGCAAGAAGGACATGATCCTCGTGTCCGGTTTCAACGTGTATCCGAACGAGATCGAGGACGTGGTCGTCCGCCATCCGGGCGTGCTCGAGGCGGCCGCGATCGGCGTACCGGACGAACACTCGGGGGAAGTCGTGAAGCTGTTCGTGGTGAAGAAGGATCCCGCGCTCACCGAAGCGGCGCTCAAGCAGTATTGCCACGACGAACTGACCGGCTACAAGCGGCCGAAGTACATCGAGTTCCGTGACGAGCTGCCCAAGAGCAACGTCGGCAAGATCCTGCGGCGGGAGTTGCGGGACGAGGGAAAGGAGCGGGAGCAGGGAACGGGGAACCGGGAACAGCAAAGCAGCCCACCAGCAAGGTAGAAACTCCGGACCATGCCCAGGATCGACATCGAAGCGACGCCCCGCCACACAGGTTGCGGTTATCCCCCGCCGTTCGACGAACCGTGCCGGCCGCGCGTGCGGCAGCGACTCGGCGACGCGGGTGGACTCACGGACTTCGGCGTGAACCTGCTGGAACTCGCGCCGGGCGCGTGGTCCAGCCAACGCCATTGGCACTCGGCCGAGGACGAATTCGTGTGGGTGCTGCAAGGCGAGGTCACGCTGGTCGACGACGACGGCGAGCATGTCCTCCGCGCCGGGGAATGCGCGGCATTTCCCAGGGGAGATTCCAACGGGCATCATCTGGTGAACCGCTCCGGCGCGACGGTGCGCTGCCTCGAGATCGGTTCGCGCAGACCGGACAACGACGCCTGCGACTATCCGGACGTCGACCTTCGCATCGGCCCCGGCCGCGACGCCGGCTACACCCATAAGGACGGTTCGCCGTATTAGCGCGACACGCAGGGCCGGCACTGCCCGCCGATCGCATGCACGCGACGGACGTGTCCGGCCTGCACCGTCACCCCGACCGATCCCGAACACTGAACCCGCGCCCAATGCAGCATGAACGCTGCTCGACCGCGGCGGCGGTGCGCGTCAACGAGCGGCGCCTCGTCGCTTTCAAATGGTTGGGCCAACCCCGGCCCGATCGGAGGATCACCGTGAAGCGCATTGCCACAACCGTGTTGGTTGCAGGTCTCATGGCCACGCCGATGCTGGCGCTGCCGCCGCCGGCCGAGGCGGCGATCAGTGTCGGAATTTCCGTCAATATCGCGCCGCCGCCGCTGCCGGTGTACGAGCAACCGATCGTGCCGGGTCCGGGCTATATCTGGACGCCGGGCTACTGGGCATGGGATCCCGGATTCGGCTACTACTGGGTGCCGGGCACCTGGGTGATGCCGCCCCAGATCGGGCTGCTGTGGACGCCGGGCTGGTGGGGCTGGTCCGACGGCTACTATCGCTGGCATCCGGGCTACTGGGGCCGGCATGTCGGCTTCTACGGCGGCATCAATTACGGCCACGGGTACTTCGGCGCCGGGTACGTCGGCGGCGAATGGCGCGGACACCATTTCTACTACAACCGCGCCGTGAACAATGTCAACGTCACCTATATCCACAACGTCTACGTCAATCGCAAGGTGGTTCGCAACGTCCACGTCGCCCGCGTCAGCTACAACGGTGGCCGCGGGGGCATCACGGCGCATCCGACGGCCGCACAGCGCTCGGCAGCAAGCGCACACCACTGGTCGCCCACCAGCATGCAGGAGCGCCAGCGCGAGGTGGCGAAGGGCAATCCGGGCCAGCGCTTCAAGGTCAATCGCGGGCGGCCCGCCGTGTTCGCGACGCAACACGTCGGCAAGTTCGAGGGCCCGCATGCGGTGCACGCGCCGTCCGCGCCGCGCGGGCACGCAACGGGCGCGTCGAACGATGCATCCCGGGCCGCACCGCGGCCCCGCCCGGCGAACACGCCCGGTCGCGGGGACACCATGGTCCAGGCACCGCGCGACCGCACCCGTCCCGCCCCGGACAACGCGCCAAACCGCGGACACGCGACCGTCCAGGCGCCCCACGAACGCGCGCCCGGTGCAACAGCCGATGCAACCGCAGCCTTCGTTCCGAAGCGCACCTGTCCACGGAAACGCCAGGCCGAACCCTTCGCACCCGGCGAACTTGCAGCACGCGCCCCGCAACCCGCCGCCACACAACGGCCAATCGAGCCGGGGCCAGCCGCCCGCATCGTCGTCACACGGCGCCGAACACGGCGGGAAGCCGCAGAACGGCAAGCACAAGCACGACGGCGGGCATCGGAACTGACAATGTGCGGCACATGCGAACGGGGCGACCCATGGTCGCCCCGTCGTCGTGCCACCCGCGCCCGGCTCAGCCGCGAAGGGCGTCCAGCTCCTCGTCCCATCGCTCCAGCGTGTCGGCGTAGCCTCCGAGCAGGTTCCACAGCGACACCTGCACCTCCTCCGGAATCCGCGCGAATGCGAGTGCGACGTGCGCGGCGGTGACCCGCACGACTTCCGCCATCACGTGCACGTTGATGTCATCGCTGAAGAGCATGTCGAGCACCCAGACGTCGCCGGGATTGCCGTGCCACTCGGTGGGCCGCGCCAGCCGCACGCCCGTCGCCGAGATGTCGGCGAGGTCGGTCTGCCAGACGTCGCCGCGCCGGCTCATCAACACCGCCGTCTCGCGCACCATGCGTGCGTGCCGCACATGATCGACCGTTCGATCCGTGTTGTAGTCCCCCGCCACCTCGAACATTCCCTTGGCTCCGTATCGTGTTCGCCGGCGCGCGGCCGGTCCCCCATTGAACGACGTTCCGCCGCTTCATGGCAAGCAAGGAATGGGCCAATCCGGCGGCAATGACCTCTGGACTTGCAGCCGGTTAGCCCTTAACCTACGCACGTAACGCCGGCGCACCCAGGCCGGCACCCGGTAACCATGTTGCCGCGAACCGGTGCCAGGGGCACCGGCGGATACGGGATCGGGGGATCCTTCGACCCGGGATAGCGCGAAACCTGCCCGACGCCGTTGGTGAGTCACCGATGCCCGGCTCGGCAAGACCAGAGGCCAGCCTGAGTCCGAGCCGATGCCGCCGCGCGGGAATGCGTGGTCGCGGGTCGCGAGTGCATATCCGAACGAGCGCCGCCCGGTCCGCGACAGTTGATGTTGCACGATGAGCGAACTTCGCCTATCCGAGGATTGCGGCACCGCGCGTGCCGAGGATCCGATCCACACGAGTGCCGGATGAGCACCGAACCGCAGTCCACCATGAGCCCTGCTTCCGTGCCGGAAGCGACCGCTGCAGCCGCGGCACCGCGCCAGGAAGAGATGCCGCTGGCGGTCGTGCTGGGGCAGCCCGTCCTGCACATACCGCAGGACCTTTACATACCGCCCGACGCGCTCGAGGTGATCCTCGAGGCGTTCGAAGGCCCGCTCGACCTGCTGCTGTACCTGATCCGCAGGCAGAACCTCGACATCCTCGATATCCCGGTCGCCGAGATCACCCGGCAGTACATGGACTACATCGACGTGATGCGCGAGATGCGGCTGGAGCTCGCCGCGGAATACCTGGTGATGGCCGCGATCCTCGCGGAAATCAAATCCCGGCTGCTGCTGCCGCGGCCGCCGCAGGAAGAAGGCATCGAAGAGGATCCGCGCGCCGAACTGGTCCGCCGTTTGCAGGAGTACGAGCGGTTCAAGAAGGCGGCCGAGGACATCGATGCGATGCCGCGCCTGGAACGCGACCTCGAGAACACCCGGGCGTTCGTTCCGGACCACAAGGTGGTCAAGCTGCCGCCGCCGGTGGAATTGCGCGAGATGCTGCTGGCGCTGCGCGACGTGCTGCACCGCGCCGAACTGTACGGGCACCACGCGGTGGAACGCGAACCGCTCTCGGTGCGCCAGCGGATGAGCGACGTGCTCCGAAAGCTCGGCGACGGCGCCTTCCACCGCTTCGAGACGTTGTTCGATGCCACCGAAGGCCGGTTGGGCGTGGTGGTGACGTTCCTGTCGCTGCTGGAGCTGGCCAAGGACCGCCTGGTCGACATCATGCAGGAAGCACCGCTCGCGGCGATCTATCTGAAAGCCCGCGCCACCGCGGAAGTGGCGGATTAGAGCGAAAGCGAACCAGTCCGCGAATGGACGCAAATGGACGCGCATTGAAGGGCTTCAGACTCTTCGGAACGATATCTCGAGACGAAATCCGCAAAGTCGCTTCTCGCTTTTATTGGCGCTTATTCGCGCTCATTTGCGGACAACCTGCTATTCGTGCGCGCACAGTGAGGCACAAGTGGAACAGGAAAAACTGAAGAACATCGTGGAAGCCGCCCTCCTCGCGGCGCACCAACCGTTGACCCTGCCGATGCTGGCGGCGCTGTTCCAGGACAGCGATGCGGTTTCCCACGAGGATCTCGCGCGCGCCGTCGAGGCGCTCGGCCAGGCCTGCGAAGGCCGCGGCATAGAACTCCAGGAAGTGGCTTCGGGTTTCCGGTACCAGGTGCGCGAGGACGTGCATCCCTGGGTCTCCCGGCTGTGGGCCGAGCGCCAGACCAAATACTCGCGCGCACTGCTGGAGACGCTGGCGCTGATCGCCTATCGCCAGCCGATTACCCGCGGCGAGATCGAGCAGGTGCGCGGCGTCGCCGTCGCCACCAGCATCATGCGCACGCTCGAGGAGCGCGAATGGGTGCGCGTGGTCGGCTACCGGGACGTCCCCGGCAAGCCCGCGCTGTTCGGCACCACCCGCCAGTTCCTCGACTACTTCAACCTCAAGTCGCTGGACCAGCTTCCGACGCTCGCGGAGATCCGCGAGATCGCCGATCCCGACCCGCAGCTCGCGCTGGCGAGCACCCAGGACGACGCAGGCAACCCGCCGGATGCGCCGTCGAATCCCTCCCAAGCCACCGATGGACCCGCGGGCGCCGATGCGCCCGCCGATGCCCCGCGCACCACCGAGGACGCCGCATGAGTTCCGCCCCACGCTCCCTGCTGACCCTGAAGCGCTCGTCGACCCGGGAGGCCGACATCGCCCTGGAGGAACGCCTGCACAAGGTGCTCGCCAATGCCGGTCTTGGGTCGCGCCGCATGCTCGAGGAGCGGATCGGTGCCGGGGAAATCCTCGTCAACGGCAGCGTTGCAGCGACCGGCTCGAGCGTGCGCGCCGGCGACCGCGTGGCCGTGGACCGCAAGCAGTTCGTGGTCGCCACCGATACCCACGAGCGCGCGGCGGTCCTGATTTACCACAAGCCCGAAGGCGAGCTGACCACGCGCGACGATCCCGAGGGCCGTCCCACGGTGTTCGAGAACCTGCCCCACCTGAACGGCTCGCGCTGGATCTCGGTCGGCCGGCTCGACGCCAACACCACCGGCTTGTTGCTGCTGACCACCGACGGCGAGCTCGCCAACGCGTTGATGCACCCGAGCCATGAACTCGAACGCGAATACCTGTGCCGCGTCCACGGCGAGGTTCCCGACGAGGCGCTCGAAAAACTCAAGGCCGGGGTGGAACTGGACGATGGCCCCGCCCGCTTCGACGAGATCCACGTGGTCAACCGCGGCGGCAGCCACTGCTGGTTCCGGGTCGTGATGCACGAAGGCCGCAATCGCGAGGTGCGACGGCTGTGGGATTCGCAAGGCTTCCTCGTCAGCCGCCTGAAGCGCATCCGCTACGGGAACGTCGAGTTGCCGCGCGGCCTGCGGCCCGGGCAGAACGAAATGCTCGCCGAGGACGCCGTGAAGTCGCTGCGCGAACTCGCCGGCGCGGGTCCCGTGCAGCCGACGCTGACGCTGAAGCCGGTGCTCCACCAGCGCCACACGCCGCGCGGGGTGACCGAGGTCCGGCCCGCCGACCAGACGCCCCACGCCTGGACCGGGGTCCGCCACGACGAGGCGCGCGAGCTTGCGGCGTTCGACCGGGTCCGGCCCGATGACTTCGGTCCGCGCGGCAAGCGTCGCCGCGGCCCTCCGCGCGGCGACGTCAACGGCAATGTCCTGAAGCCCGAGAAGCCTTCCGGGCGCAAACGCAAGAACCGGCGTGGCGTCGCGCCCGGCCAGGAGCTGCCGTCGGTGCGCACCTGGTTCGCAGGCGACAAGCGCCCCGGCGAACGCCAGGGTCGCAGACCCGGGGGCGGCAAGCGCGGGCCGGGCGGCGGGCGCGGCCCTGGCGGCGGCAAGGGCCGCAACGGGCCGTCACGCGGCTGACGAAGGGACCATCCATGAGCACGCGAACCCGCGTCACCATCTGGCACAACCCGCGCTGCTCCAAGTCGCGCGGAACCCTCGATCTGCTGCAGGCACGTGGCATCGAGCCCGCGATCGTTGATTACCAGAAGACACCGCCGTCCAGCTCCGAAATCGCGCACGCCCTGGACCTGCTCGGCATCGAGCCGCGTGACCTGATGCGCAAGGGCGAAGCGGTGTATACGGAGCTTGGCCTCGCAGACCCGAAGTTCACCCGCCAGCAATTGATCGACGCGATGGCCACCCACCCGATCCTGATCGAGCGTCCGGTCGTGTTCGCGAACGGCAAGGCCGCGCTGGGCCGGCCGCCCGAAAACGTCCTCGCGATCCTGTAAGCGCGCCATGCGCGCGACCAGACCGGTACGGCGCCATCCGCGCCGAATGGCTGATCGTGGCCATGGGCCGCTCCTACAAAACTCAAACCCTTGCGCCAAGCTCGTTGCAGGAGCGCGCCATGCGCGCGACCAGATCGGTGCGGCACCACCCGCGCCGAATGGCTGATCGCGGCCATGGGCCGCTCCTACAACAGCTCGAACGCGTCGGCATCCATCCAGGCGGGAAACTTTTCGCGGAATGCGGCGAGTGCATCGGGATCGAGCGCGACGGTCACGGTTTGCTCCTGCGCGCCGAGATCTGCCATCGTCTGGCCGAGGAAATCCAGCACCGCGCTGTCTCCCGAATAGGGCAACTGGTTGCCATCGGTACCGACGCGGTTGACCCCGGCGCAATAGGCGAGGTTCTCGATCGCGCGTGCGCGCAGCAGCGTGCGCCATGCGTGGGCGCGCGCCGCCGGCCAGTTGGCAACGAACAACGCGAGGTCGTAGTCGAAGCCCTGCCCGGCACGGTGTCGATTGCGCGAGAACACGGGAAACCTGAGGTCGTAGCAGACCAGCGGGCAGATCCGCCAACCTCGCCACTCGACCACCAGCCGGTCACCGCCGGCGGCATAGCGTTTGTGTTCGTCGGCGTACCGGAACAGGTGTCGCTTGTCGTAGTGCCGAAGCGCGCCGTCCGGCGTCACGAACAGCAGCCGGTTGAACACTTTGTCCGAACCCGGCCCCTCGCCCACCCGCAACTGGATGCTGCCCGTGACGGCGGCGTCCAGTGCCGCCGCCTGCTCCTTGAGCCAGGCCGCGCTCGGGCCGTCCATCGTCTCGGCGTTGTGGATGGCTTCGTTGGAAAAACCGCTCGTGAAGGTTTCCGGAAGCACCACGATGTCGGTGCGCCCCGCCAGCGGCGCGATCAGCGACGCGTAGTAATCGCGGTTGGCCGCCGGGTCATGCCAGCGGGTCGCGCCCTGGACGAGCGAAACTCTCAGCGGTTGCATTCAGTTCACCGATCCCCGATCAGCCTTTTCGGCCAGCCCGGCAAAGATCCAGATGGATCCCGGTCCCGCCCGCAAACGGCGCGGGCGACCCCGGAATGAAGACGACTCTTGCCAAGGTGCGACGCCAATCGGAAAGGGCTCTGTCCGTGATCATCCGCGTTGATCCGCGTCGAAACCTCAACTCACAGCTTGCACAAACGCTCCGCCGCGGCCGACAGCGTGTCGTCGTTCTTGGCGAAGCAGAATCGCACGATCTTGGCGGCGGGCGGCGTGTCGTAGAACGCGGATACCGGGATCGCGGCGACACCGGCCTCCCGAACCATCCACTCGCAGAAATTCAGGTCGTCGGTATCCCGGATCGCCGAATAGTCGGCCAACTGGAAGTAACCGCCGCGCACCGCCGGCAGCGTGAACCGCGATCCGGACAGCAGTTCGCGGAAGCGGTCGCGCTTGGCCTGGTAGAACGCGGCCAGCTCGCCCGCGTGCTGCGCGTCCTTCTCCATCACCTCGGCGAATGCGCACTGCGCCGGGTGAAACGTGCAGAACGTCAGGTACTGGTGCACCTTGCGGAACTCGGCCGTCAACGGTTTCGGCGCCACGCAATACCCGACCTTCCAGCCGGTGCAGTGCCAGGTCTTGCCGAACGACGAGATCACGAAGCTGCGCTCGGCCAGCTCCGGCTTGCACGAAGCGCTCATGTGCCGCGCACCGTCGAACACGATGTGCTCGTACACCTCGTCGGATATCACCAGCAACCCGTGGCGCGTGACGATTTCGGCCAGGGCATCGAGGTCGGCCTGCTCGAAGATGGCCCCCGAAGGATTGTGCGGGCTGTTGACCATGATCATCCGCGTCTTCGGCGTCACCGCGTCGCGCACCCGCGGCCAGTCCACCGCGAAATCCGGCAGCGCCAGCGGCACGTGCACGGCCTTGCCCCCGGCCAGCGCGATGGCGGGTTCGTAGCAGTCGTAGCAGGGGTCCAGCACGATCACTTCGTCGCCCGCATGCACCGCGCACGCGATCGCGGCGAAGATCGCCTCGGTCGCACCGGACGTGACCGTCACCTCGGTATCCGCACTGATGCGGCGGCCGTACAACCGGTCCACCTGCAGCGCGATCTGCTCGCGCAGCTTCGGGATGCCGCTCATCGGCGCGTACTGGTTCCTGCCCTCGTCCATCGCGCGGGTCAGCGCATCGCGGAGGTTCCGCGGCGTCTCGAAATCGGGGAAGCCCTGCCCGAGGTTCACCGCCTTGTGTTCCAGCGCGAGCTGGCTCATCACCGTGAAGATGGTGGTGCCGACCTTGGGCAACTTGGTTTCGATCTGCATGGGCACCGTCATCCGGACAGCGATATTCGTTCGATGTTAGCACGCAGGAGCGGTGGTGCCGCCGCGCGGGGGCTCGTGGAAACCGCCGGGCGGGTTTCGCCCTACGTGGGACGATTCGGGAGCGGCTGGGCGGGATCGCCGTAGCCGCTTCCGCCGCCCGCCATGGACCCGCTGCGGACCTCGCGCTCGAACGCCTCGGCCAGGAAATCCACCAGCGCGCGCACGGCCGGCAGCATGCCGCGCCGGCTGGGATACACCATGTGCAGCGTGCCCTGCGGGAGGCCCCATTCGGGCAGCACGATGTGCAGGCGGCCGCTGCGGAGTTCGTCCGCGCAGGAGGACTCCGGAACCCACGCAATCCCGATGCCTTGCGCCGCGGCTTCGATCAGCACGCGGAAGTCACCGGTAATGAGCCGCGGCTGCACCGCCACGGTGGTCTTGCTGCAGGCGCGGTCGTAGAGATCCCACGCGTGGTCCCCTTCATGCTCGAACATGCTGAGCACCGGCAACGTCGACAACGCCTGCGGCGAGGTCGGTTCCCCGTGTTCGGCAAGAAAGCCGGGACTCGCAACCAGCACCACGCGCAGCGCGCCGAAGCTGCGCGCCACCAGCAGCGCATCGGTGTCCAGTTTCTCGCGCACCCGGATCGCCACATCGAAGCCCTCGCCGATGATGTCGACGCGGCGGTTGCTCACGAACAGCCGGACTTGCACCTCCGGGTGGTCGGCGAGGAAAGCCGGCAGGTGCCGGGCGAGCAGGCTTTGCGCGACCGACACCGGGCAACTCATCCGCACGACGCCGCGCGGCTCCCCCGCGAGCTCGGCGGCCGCCTCGGTTGCGGCCCGCGCCTCGGCCAGCATGCCCTGGCAATGGCGGTAGAAACGCTCGCCGGCCGCGGTCACCGCGATCTTGCGCGTGGTCCGCTGCAACAGGCGAACCCCGAGTCCCTCCTCGAGCTGGGATACCCGCTTGCTGAGCCGCGATTTCGGTACGTTCAAGGCGCGGCTGGCGGCCGAGAATCCGCCGTGCTCCACCACCGCGGCGAAGAAATAGAAATCGTTGAGATCCGGCAACGATCCATTGGCGGCGGGCACGGCGTTCTCCACGGCGAACGATGCGTTCGGGCCGCGCCATCTTATCGCCGCGCGATCCCGGGATTATCGTCGTGGACGTTCCGCACCAAGCGGTCCGAAGGAGATACCCATGAAGCTATTGCACATCGACTCGAGCGTGCTCGGACAGGCTTCCGCTTCGCGCTCGTTGAGCTCTGCCATCGTCGCGCGGCTGCGCCGGGAGCAGCCCGACCTCGAGGTCACCTATCGCGACCTGGCGACGCAGACCCTCCCGCATTTCACACCGGTGCTGGCCGAGGGACATCCGTGCGTCAGCCGGAACGCCGAGATCCTGGACGAATTCATCGGCGCCGACGTCGTGGTGATCGGCGCGCCCATGTACAACTTCACGATTCCCAGCCAGCTCAAGGCCTGGATCGACCGCATCCTGGCCGCCGGCAAGACCTTCCGCTACACCGATGCCGGTCCGGAGGGACTCGCCGGGGGCAAGCGCGTGATCGTGGCATCGGCCCGCGGCGGCATCTACAGCGAAGGGCCCATGCAGTCGATCGACTTCCAGGAGCGCTATCTGCGCCAGGTGTTCGGCTTCATCGGCATCCATGACGTGGAATTCGTGCGTGCGGAAGGCTTGAACCTCGGCGCCGCACAACGCGAAGCCGCCCTGGCCAGCGCACATCACCTGATCGAAGGCGAGTCGCGCGCGGCGGCGTGACACTGAAGGGACGGCCAACCCCTCTCGCTTCGCGCGCGTCGGCTTCACTCCACCCCCTTCGCTTGCGAAGGGGGTCGATGCGCCTGCCAAACAGGCGCTTCGGGGGGATGCCGCCAAGAGCGCAGTCGCCATCCCCCTTCCTTTTGGTGGAGGGGGAAGTCGTCGTCACGCCACAACCCGCACCGGCACCGATTTCGCCGCGGGCGTCTTGCTGAACTTCGCGTGGTGCGACAGCGGAATCAGCGGATTGCATTCCGGGTAGTAGCCGCCGACGCAACCGGGCGGGATGTCGAACGCGACCACGCGCAGTCCCGCGACTTCGCGCACGATGCCGTCGCCGGCGTCCGACACCAGCTTCACCATCTGGCCGTCGCGCAATCCGAGTCGCGCGATGTCGCCGGCATTCATCAGCACGACCTCGCGGGTGCCGTCGATGCCGCGAAAACGGTCGTCGTAGCCGTACACCGTGGTGTTGAACTGGTCGTTCGAGCGCATGGTCATCAAGCGGAAGCGGTCCGGCGCGTCGTCGAAACCGGTGGCGGTGAGCAAGGGCGGCACGATGAAGTTGGCCTTGCCGGTCGCCGTCTTCCATACGCGTTCGCGCGCGGGATTCGGACGGTGGAATCCGCCGGGCTTCCACATGCGCTCGTTGTAATTTCCGAACTGCTCGGGCCAGGTCTGTTCGATCGAATCGCGGATCGTCGCGAAATCGCCGATCCACGTATCCCACGGCACCTTCGGATTCGGCGGCAGCGTCGCCTTGGCCAGTTCCGCCACGATCCGCGTTTCCGATTTCAACTCGGGGCTTGCCGGCGCGGCCTTGCCGACCGAGGCGTGGATGCAACTGGTCGAGTCCTCGGTCGAAAGCACCTGTTCCCTGCCATTCTCGACCACGCGCTCGATGCGGCCAAGGCATGGCAGCAGGTAGGCGACCTCGCCGTTGACGAGGTGCGAGCGGTTCAACTTGGTCGCGATCTGCACGGTCAGCCTCAACCTGCTCCACGCGGCATTGACGCGTTCCTGCTCCGGGATCGCGCGCAGGAAGTTGCCGCCGAGGCCGATGAAACCGTGCACGCTTCCGCCCAGCACGCCTTCGCAGGTTTCCACCGTGTTGAGGCCCTTTTCGCGGGGCGGTTCGAACCCGTACTGCTCCGCCAGGCGATCGAGCGGCACCAGCGCCGGATCGTCCGCGATGCCGACCGTCCGTTGGCCCTGCACGTTGGAGTGCCCCCGCACCGGACACAGGCCGGCGCCCGGCTTGCCGATGTTGCCGCGCATCAGCAGCAGGTTCGCGACCATGTGGATGTTGTATTCGCCGAGCACGTGCTGGGTGAGGCCCATGCCGTACACGCCTATGACCGCATTCGCCTGCGCGTAAACCGTGGCCGCGCTTTCCAGGGCCGCGCGCGTCAGGCCCGAGGCGGCTTCGATGTCGATCCACGATTGATCGCGCACGAAAGCCGCGAATTCGTCGAACGCATGCCCGTGCCGGTCGATGAATTCGGTATCCAGCACGCGCGGAGCACCGATTTTCATCGCCTGGTCGTCCAGATCGAGCAGCGTCTTGCACAATCCGGTGATCGCCGCGATATCGCCGCCGGCCTTCACCTGGTGGTACTGCGTCGCGAGCGGGGTTTCCTTCCCTGCCAACAATTCGAGCGCGCTCTGCGGATTGGTGAAGCGTTCCAGTCCGCGCTCGCGCAACGGGTTGAACACGATGATCGGCACGCCGCGCCTAGCCGCCTTCTGCAGGTCGTGCAGCATGCGCGGACTGTTGACGCCGGCGTTCTGGCCGAAGAACAGGATGCAGTCGGTTTTCGCGAAGTCGTCCAGCACCACCGTGCCGACCGCCGAGCCGACGCTCTTGCGTAGCGCGACGCCGGTCGCCTCGTGGCACATGTTGGACGAATCCGGCAGGTTGTTGTTGCCGTACAGCCGCGCGAACAGCGCGTACAGGTAGCTGGTTTCCAGCGATGCGCGGCCCGAGGCGTAGAACACCACGGACTTCGGATCAAGGCGCTTCAATTCATTGCCGATGGCGGTGAACGCCTCGTCCCATTCGCACCGCACGTACTTGTCCGTCGCACGGTCGTAACGCATCGGATCCGTCAGCCTGCCCTGCTGTTCGAGGTCGTGGTCGCTCCACGCCCGCAGCTCGGTGCAGGTGTGCTGCGCGAAGAATTCCGGCGTCGTGCGCAGGCTCGTCAGCTCCCAGGCGCTGGCCTTGGCACCGTTCTCGCAGAACTCGAACTTCGCCGGTTTGGCGGGCTGAGGCCACGCGCACGACACGCAGGTGAAACCGCCCGGCTTGTTCTGCCGCCACAGTTCCCTGACCGTCGAGGGAATCGGCACGTGCTCGCGCTGCAGGATCGCCTTGACCGACTTCACCGAACCCCAGCCGCCGGCGGGGCCGGGGTGCGGTTCGATCTTCGGCTTGCGCTTGTCGTCCACGGCACCCCCAGCGGCGATGGCCTGCTCGGCAGTGTAGAACGACCGGTGGATGGCGGAGAGGGTTGGCGGAGAGGGTGGGATTCGAACCCACGGTACGGCAAGCCGTACGCCGGATTTCAAGTCCGGTGCTTTAGACCACTCAGCCACCTCTCCGCGTCTTCAACAGCACTACGCCGGATTGACTCGGTGCATCCTGCACCTCGCCCTTCGGGCGATCGGCTGCGCCGATGTTCGCTCCGGCATCCTGCCTCCGCAGTCAAGTCCGGTGCTTTTGTTCGTCTCATCCCTGAGACTCACCCCTCGCTTCGCTCGGGGCCAGCCTTTCGGCTGTCCAAGTTCGCTCCCGGCGAACTTGTGACCACTCAGCCACCTCCCCGCGTCTTCAACAGCACGGCCCCGGAATGACCATTTTATGTTGTTTTGCCCGCGGCGTTGCACGACGCGAACTCACCAGCTTCACGCAATCCGCACCGCGTGGCTCATGTAGCGCCGCAGCGCTTCCGGCACCGTGATCGAGCCGTCCGCGTTCTGGCAGTTCTCCATCACCGCGATCAGGCAGCGGCCGACGGCAAGACCTGAGCCGTTGAGCGTGTGCACCAGCTCGGGCTTGCCGGTGGCAGGATTGCGCCAGCGCGCCTGCATCCGGCGGGCCTGGAAATCGGTGCAGTTGGAGCATGAGGAAATCTCCCGGTAGGTGTTCTGCGAAGGCAGCCAGACTTCCAGGTCGTAGGTCCTGGCCGCCGCGAAACCCATGTCGCCGGTGCACAGCGCCATCTTCCGGTACGGCAGCTCGAGCAGTTGCAGCACGCGCTCGGCGTGTCCGGTGAGTTCCTCCAGCGCGTCCATCGACTTCGCCGGCTCGACGACCTGCACCAGCTCGACCTTCTCGAACTGGTGCTGGCGGATCATGCCCTTGACATCCTTGCCGTAGGAACCCGCCTCCGCGCGGAAGCACGGCGTATGCGCGGTCATGCGCATCGGCAGCGCGTCGGCTTCAATGATCGAATCACGCACGATGTTCGTCAGCGGCACTTCGGCCGTGGGAATCAGGTAGCGTCTGCTTTCGCCGACGGTCGTCGAGAACAGGTCTTCCTCGAACTTCGGCAACTGCCCGGTGCCCTGCATGGTTTCTGGATTCACCAGCAGCGGCACGTTGCATTCGGTGTAGCCGTGCTCGCTGGTGTGCAGGTCCAGCATGAATTGCGCGAGCGCACGGTGCAGCCGCGCCAACTCGCCGCGCAGGACCGTGAAGCGCGCACCCGACAATTTCGCGCCGGCTTCGCCGTCCAGCCAGCCATGACGGGCGCCCAATTCCACGTGGTCCTTCACCTCGAAATCGAACGTGCGCGGCTCGCCCCAGCGCGCCACTTCGACGTTTTCCGATTCGTCCTTGCCGACCGGCGTGGATTCGTCCGGCAGGTTGGGAATGCCCAGTGTGATCGCCGATAGCCTGCCCTGTACCTCGGCCAACGCGGCCTCGTTGGCCTTCAGCTTGTCGCCGATCCCCACGACTTCGGCCATGATGGGCGCGACGTCCCCGCCCCTGACCTTGGCCTGACCGATCGTCTTGGAACGCGAATTCCTGAGCGCCTGCAGTTCCTGGGTTTCCGTCGCGAGGCGCTTTCGGTCGGCTTCCAGCGACTCGATCGCGGTGGTGTCGAGCGCGAAGCCCCGCGTTTTCAGGCGCGCGGCCGTGTCGGCGAGCTGCGCGCGCAGCAGAACCGGATCCAGCATGTTCGATCCTTGGTACGGACAAAGCGCGGATTATCGCCGAACGCGCGCGGCCGTGCCGGCACCGCGCGCCGGCACGGCT
>DASSOQ010000035.1:0-8933 GCA_035700365.1 Rhodanobacteraceae bacterium
GAAGATCGCGCCGGAGGCCTTGTCCACCTCGTACTTGACGGGTTCGGCGTCCTTGGGGATTTCGATGACGACGTTGATGTCGTCCGGCACGTCGCGGCCGGCGGGGACGAGATCCAGGCCCATGGGAGTGTCCTTGCGAAAGCCGGACATTTTACGCTCTGGGAAGCCGGAGGGCCGAAAACCGGTGTCAGAGTGCAATTTCGAGCAAGCTCGCTCGCTACCACGAACGCTTCCGCCGAACCTGCACTCTGGCCCCGGTTTTCTGGATGCCGCCGTGACCAGGCTTGATCACATCAGCTTGTCCCACAGGAAGTCGTACGCGAGCGCATGCATCGTCGCCGACTGCTGGTTGTCGGCGCCGGCGCCGTGGCCGCCTTCGGTGTTCTCGTAGAACCACACGTTCCTGTAGCCCATGGCTTCCATCTTCGCGGCCATCTTGCGTGCCTGCGCGGGGCCGACGCGGTCGTCGCTGGTCGTGGTGTAGAACAGCACGTCCGGATAGTGCATGTCAGGCTTGACGTTCTGGTAAGGCGAGAACGCCTTGATGAACGCCCATTGCCCGGGATCGTCGGGATCGCCGTACTCGGCCATCCACGATGCGCCCGCCGAGAGATGCGTGTAGCGCTTCATGTCGAGCAGCGGCACTTCGCACGCGATCGCACCGTAGAGCTGCGGATATTCGGTCAGCATGTTGCCCATCAGCAGGCCGCCGTTGCTGCCGCCTTCGGCGCCGAGGTGCTGCGGCGAAGTGACGCCGCGCTTGATCAGGTCTTCCGCGACCGCGGCGAAGTCCTGGTACGCCTTCGGACGGTTGGCCTTGAGCGCAGCCTTGTGCCACGACGGGCCGTACTCGCCGCCGCCACGGATGTTGGCGACCACGTACACGCCGCCGCGTTCGAGCCACGCGCGGCCGATCGAGCCGGAGTAGTGCGGCTGCAGCGAGACTTCGAAGCCGCCGTAGCCGTATTCCAGCGTGCGGTTGCTGCCGTCGAGCTTCATGTCCTTTGGGGCGATCTGGAAATACGGCACGCGGGTGCCGTCCTTCGAGGTCACGAAATGCTGGCTGACCTCGAACTTCGAAGCATCGAAGAACGCCGGTTCCTGCTTGATCTTCTTCGCGGGCTCGCTGCCCAGCACGCCGCGTTCCAGCGAGGGTGGATCGAGGAAGCCGGTGACGGTGAGCCAGTATTCGTCGGAATGGTCGGGATCGGTGTCGACCACCGCGACGGTGCTGAACTTCGGCGCGCCCGGCAGTGCCTGGTGCTGCCATTCGCCGTTGCCGGATGCAGGGGGCGTCAATACATCGAGGCGGCTTTTCACGTCGTCCAGCACGTCCAGGATGATGTGGTTCTGCGTCCACGAGTAACCCGCGAGGGCCGTGTGCGCATCGGGCGTGTACAGCGCGGTGAAAGCGCGCTTGCCGGCCATGAAGTCATCGAACTTCATCGCGATCAGCGCGCCGGCCGGCCAGGTCCTGCCGCCGGTCGTCCAGGGCGACTTCGTCTGCACCAGCAGCCATTGACGATGCACATCGGCATTGGCGTCTTCCGGCACGTCGACCTTGACGAGCTTGCCGCCGTCGCGCAGGTACATGTCGCCGTGGAAGAAATCCTTCTGCACCGAAACGAAATCGCGCTCGAAGCCTTGGGTGCGGTCGTGGTAGGCGCCGATGGCGAGATCGGTCGGCTTGCCTTCGTACACGACGCTTGCCGCCGACAGCGGCGTGCCGCGCGTCCATTCCTTGACGATCCGCGGATAGCTCGACTTGGTCATCGAGCCGGGCCCGAAGTCGGTGCCGACGTAGATGTGGTCGGCGTCGATCCAGTCGACGTCGGTTTTGGCGACCGGCAGGAAGAATCCGCCATTCACGAAGGTTTTGGACGGCAGGTCGAACTCGCGCACCTCCACCGCGTCGCCGCCGCCCGGCGACAGCGACACGAGGCAATGGGTGTAGTCGGGTTTCATGCAGCGTGCGCCCTTGAACACCCACTTCTTGTCTTCGGCCTTGTTCAACGCGTCGATGTCGAGGACCGTTTCCCACTTCGGATCGGCCTTCTCGTATTCGGCGAGCGTGGTGCGCCGCCAGATGCCGCGCGGATTGGCCTTGTCCTGCCAGAAGTTATAGAGGTAATCCCCCATCCGGTAGACGTAGGGAATGCGCGCCTCCGAGTCGAGCACTTCGAGGATCCTGCCGCGGGTCTTGACGAACTCCGGCGATTCCATGAAGGCTTTTCGGGTGATCGCGTTCTGCGCGTGCACCCACTCCATCGCACGCTGGCTGTGGCTGGGCTCGAGCCAGAGATACGGGTCGCCGGATGATGCCGTCGACGCCGGTTCATTGTTCTTCGCGGAAGGATCAGCCAATGCCAAGCCCGAAACGATGACGCCCAATGCCAGTGCCGGCCAGATCGCCTTCATCGTCGCTGCCTCATGTGGAATTCGGACCATCGTGAACGAATCGGTGCCACGGCGCACGTGACGAAAGACATGGCGCCCCGCCGGGGAGCCCGACCGTTCACCAGGCGCCGCCTCCGGCCCAGCCGCAATCGGACCCGCGCGCGGTCGAGGCCGATGCGATCGCGCCGGCGAAGCCGCGCGACATGCTGCTCGCGCACCCATCGTCTTCAGGGTTCATGGCGGTGGCGGGTGGCGCGGCGACAAGGCGCTTCCGGGTGTCGTGCAGAACAAGATCAACCACTTCCTGCCCGAGGGGATCATCTTCGTTTCGGTCAACTACCGCCTTTCCCCGCAGGTCGGCGTGCTGGACGAGGCGGCGGACGTGGCGCGCGCATGGGACTACGTGCAGGCGTATCAAACCGGCCTGGATCACGGATCCATCGACACCACGCTCGGCCTGTCAAACCCGCTGACGGATGAGGTTGACTCGTTCCTCTGCTCGCTTGGCGTGGGCTGTGGCGGGGCCGGAGCAGGAAGTGCGGCCAGGCCGGCGACGACGTCGCCCCGGGTGCCTTGCTCTTTGCGGAAGGATTCGCCGAGGCCATGCCCGAAACGATGATGGCCCCTGCCGGTGCCGGCCGGATCGCCGCCATCGTCACTGCCGCGCAGCGGGAATGCCGACGATGGTGAACGGATCGTCGGGGACGGCGCAGGTGACGAGAAGCCCGGCGCTTTCGACCGCGGCGCCGCGCCGGTCTGTCACCAGCCGCCGCCGCCACCCCCGCCGCCGCCGCCGCCCGAACCACCGCCTGAACCCGAACTGGACCCTGGCGCTACCGAGGCCGATGCGACGGCGCCGGCGAATCCCGAGGTCATGCCGCTGGCGAACGTCGTGAAGCTCGCGCCGGTGAAACTGCCGGCGCCCGACCCCGAGTACCACGAGGGCCGTGCCTGCTCCATCTGCACGGGCGTCAGCGCGCTGGAAAAGCGTTCGGCCCAGGCGTTGCCGACACCCAGCGCGAGGGCATACGGAAGGTAGGCGGCGAACAGGTCCGGTCGTGATTCGGGCTTGTAGCGCGCATCGAGCTCCTGCTTCTCGGCAACCCCGAGATACCAGCGAAAGCCGCGGATGCGGTCGAGCAATGCCGCCCCCAATTGGGTGGGCGCCTTCAGCCACTGGTAGAACAACAGGTTGGTCACGACCAGGGCGATGCACAGCGGAATCAGCGCATACCCGGCCAATGTCCCCAGCGCAACGATCGCGATGAGTTCGGCCGCCGCAAAGAACACGAACATGATCCAGCCGCCCACCGCGCCGCGGCCGCCATGCGCCGCCATGTTGAACAGCAGGACCACGCCCACGGTCCAGAAGCCGATCCAGGCGAGCAGGAAGCCGGTACCTGCGGCGCCGCCGAGGCTCGCCAGCCATGCGCTCAAGACGGTGATTGCGATACCCGGCAGCAGCCACAGGCTGTTGGTGAGGAAATACCTGCTGTAGAACGCCGCCTTCAGCGCCTTCTGGTGGGCGGCGCGCGCGGCCTGCACGCGGCCGTGCTCGCTCTGCTTGAACTCGATGTCGGCGCCGCCGGCGAACAGCGCGTCCCGCAGCGCCTTCTCGTCGGCGGAAAAGGCGGCCGTGCCGCCATCGCGCCGGGTGGCGATGTAGGTCCTGGCGTCTTCGCGGATGTCGAGCCCGCCTTTGGCGGCAACGCCCAGGATGCCTGCGGTGAAACAGGTATCGTCGTACCCCATGCGTTCGACGTAACGGAGTGCTGCCGCGGAATCGCCATCCGGCGGCGTGTATTCGGCCACCAGCGGACCCGCCGCGGGATCCCGGCCCTTGCGGCGCCAGACCTGCACGTAATAGATCCACAAGCCGACCAACGCGATCACGGCCAGCAGGATGTTGAAGTTGTCGGTGAGCCACCAGCGCCACCGCTGCGCGGTCGAAGGCGCGGCGATCACGCCCTTGGGGAATTCGAGCACGATGCTCAGGTTCTCGCTGGGCCCGAGCATGCGCGTGGTGATGTAGTCGGCGCCGCCGTCATGCACGCTCGCGGCCAGGGCCTGCTCGCGCGAATCCTGGCTGCCGGTGTAGCCGTAGGCCTTGAGTCTTGCCGCCGGCACGCCTTGCGGCAGGTGGATGCTGGCGCTGGCGCGGTCGATCGGGAAGATCCAGCCGGTGCCGGTGACGTTCCAGAACAGTTCGTCGTGGTCGGGGAAAAAGCCGATCTGGCGGTTGGTCCGATAGCGGATCGTCCAGGTGTGCACCCCCGGCGTGACCAGCGCGGCCTCGTCGCCCAGGTACACGCGCACGCCATTGGATTGCCGTTCCGTGCGCCACCCTTCGGGCGAGCCGTCGCGGGTGGCGCCGACCACCGCGAACCCGACGTGGTAACGGTGGTGCTGGGGGTCGCGGTAGTCGGTCGGAAAGTCGCGATAGATCCCGTGGCGGATCCGGTTCCCTTCCGCCTGCACCCGGATCGTCTCGACCACGCGCATGCCGCCGTCGGGGGCGAGGGTGATGTCCGAGTGGTAATCGAGGATGCGTTCGGCCGCGTGGACGCCGAATGCGGCGAACGACAGCCCGAGCAGGCACAACCCCATTGGCAACAGGTGGCGGCGCATGCGCTTGCTCACCCCAGGCCCACCTGCACGTTGCCGCGCGCATCGTCGTCGGCCGCGAAGTACGCGGCCGGCTGGAACCCGAGCAGGCGGGCGATCATCAAGGTCGGAAACCGCTCGATCGCGGTGTTGTATTGGCGAACCGAGCCGTTGTAGAAGCGACGCGCGTGCTGGATCAGGTTTTCGGTGTCGACCAGTTGCCGCGACAATTGCATGAAGTTGCCGCTGGCCTTGAGGTCCGGGTACGACTCGGCCACGGCGACCAGGCGCGCCAGGCTCCGGCCGAGCGCAGCCTCCGAGGTTTCACGATCCGCCGTGGAGGTGGCGCCGAGCGCCGCACGCCGCTCGATGGCCACGCGCTCGAGCAGCCCGCTCTCATGGGCGGCATACGCCTTCACCGTCTGGACGAGCGGCGGCACGAGGTCGTGGCGGCGCTGCAGTTGCACGTCCACGTCACTCCACGCGACCCGCACCTGGTTGCGCAGGCGCACCAGTCGGTTGAACAGCCATGCGACCGCAATGGCGAACGCGAGCGCAAGCGCGGCAATCAGCATGCGGTGCACGCCACGCCACGGCCGCCGATTCCCACCGATGATGCCCACCGGTCGCGCGACACTTTCCCGTCCCCGAGGGAAAACCGGCGACATCATGGCCCAACCGGGGCCGCGCTTCAACGGTTCGGCGGCTCCGACAAAAAGCCCCGCTCGTGGCGGGGCTTTTCGTACTGCGTCTGCGGGTGGTCAGTGCAGCGCGAGCAGCGGGATGATCAACAGCGCGACGATGTTGATGATCTTGATCAGCGGGTTCACGGCCGGGCCCGCGGTGTCCTTGTACGGATCGCCGACGGTATCGCCCGTGACCGCTGCCTTGTGCGCTTCCGAGCCCTTCCCGCCGAAGTTGCCGTCCTCGATGTATTTCTTGGCGTTGTCCCAGGCGCCACCGCCCGCTGTCATCGAGATGGCGACGAACAGGCCCGTGACGATGGTGCCGATCAGGACGCCGCCCAGCGCCTTCGGACCGAGGATCAGGCCGACCAGGATCGGCACGACCACGGGCAGCAGGGACGGGATGATCATCTCCTTGATCGCCGACTTGGTCAGCATGTCCACGGCGCGGTCGTACTTGGGCTTGCCGGTGCCGTCCATGATGCCCTTGATCTCGCGGAACTGGCGTCGGACTTCCTCGACCACCGCCCCGGCGGCGCGGCCGACCGCTTCCATCGCCATCGCCCCGAACAGGTACGGAATCAGTCCGCCGATCAGGAGGCCGATGATCACCATGTGGTCGGACAAGTCGAAGGCGAATGGCTGGTAGGTGGCACCGCTCGCCACGGCTACGGCCTTGCCGGCCGCGTCGAGGTTGTGCGTGTAATCGGCAAAGAGGACCAGTGCCGCCAGGGCCGCGGAGCCGATGGCGTAGCCCTTGGTCACCGCCTTGGTGGTGTTGCCGACCGCATCCAGCGGATCGGTGACGCCGCGCACCTCGTCCGGCAGCTCGGCCATCTCGGCGATGCCGCCGGCGTTGTCGGTAATGGGCCCATAGGCGTCCAGCGCCACGATCATGCCGGTCATCGACAGCATCGCGGTGACGGCGATGGCGATACCGTAGAGGCCACCGAAATGGAAAGCGGTCCAGATCGCCGCGCAGATCGCCAGCACCGGCCACGCCGTGGCCTTCATCGAGATACCGAGGCCGGCGATGATGTTGGTGCCATGGCCGGTCGTGGAGGCCTTGGCAATGTGCTGCACGGGCTTGTAGCCGGTGCCGGTGTAGTACTCGGTGATCCACACGATCAGGCCGGTCAGGATCAGTCCGCACAACGAGCAGTAGAACAGCGCGTTGCCGGAGATCGTCACGCCGTCGTCGCCGGTCAGTCCGCCCGGGAACATCGAGTGGGTGATGAACCAGAACGCCACGGCCGCAAGCACCGCCGAGACGATCACGCCCTTGTACAGCGCGCCCATGATCGAGCCGCCCTGTTTCACCCGCACGAAGAAGGTGCCGATGATCGAGGCGATGATCGAGGCCGCGCCCAGGACCAGCGGGTACAGCACCGCGTCCGGGTTGGCGGCGAACGCCAGTCCGCCCAGCAGCATGGTGGCGACCACCGTCACCGCGTAGGTCTCGAACAGGTCGGCGGCCATGCCGGCGCAGTCGCCCACGTTGTCGCCGACGTTGTCGGCAATCACCGCCGGGTTGCGCGGGTCGTCCTCGGGAATGCCGGCCTCGACCTTGCCGACGAGGTCCGCGCCGACATCCGCGCCTTTGGTGAAGATGCCGCCGCCCAGGCGCGCGAAGATGGAGATCAGCGACGAACCGAAGGCCAGTCCGACCAGCGCGTGGAGCGCCGCCTCGCCGGTGTAGCCGAAGTGCGGCAGGATCATGAAATAGCCGGTGACCCCGAGCAGCGCCAAGCCCACCACCAGCATGCCAGTGATCGCGCCGCCACGGAACGCCACGTTCATGGCCGGGCCGATGCCTTGGCGCGCCGCCTCGGCGGTCCGCACATTGGCGCGCACCGAGACGTTCATGCCGATGTAGCCGGTGGCGCCGGACAGGACCGCGCCGATGGCGAAACCGATGGCCGTGGCCCAGTTGAGAAAGAAGCCAACCAGCAGGAACAGCACCACGCCCGCGACGGCGATGGTGCCGTACTGGCGGTTCAGATAGGCGCGTGCGCCCTCCTGGATGGCGCCCGCGATTGCGCGCATGCGCTCGTTGCCGGCCGACTGCTTCATGATCCAGCCGGTCGAGGCGACACCGTAGAGAATTGCGATGATCGCGCAACCCAGCGCGACCCATATGCCGTACTGCTGCAGCATCGGAAAACCCCTTTCAGCGGAACCCGCAACGGGCAATCCGCCCAGTATAGCTGCGGCACGCCACGGGGCCAGCTTCCCGAGGGATGGCGCGTGCCGCGGCCAGTCCTAGAATGCCTGTTCGCCTTGCGTCCGAAGGCACCCGAGGAAGACTGCATGAACGCCCATCGTTTTGCCGCGCGCCGCGCCGCTTTCCGGAAGCTACATGAAACAGGCTGCTTCCTGATCCCGAACCCGTGGGACGCGGGCTCCGCGCATGCGCTGGAAAGGCTGGGGTTCCGGGCGCTGGCGACCACCAGTTCGGGTTACGCCTGGTCGCAGGCCCGGGCGGACCATGCGCCGGACGTGGAGCGTGTGCTCGAGCATTGCCGCGAGATCGTGGAGGCCACTGGGCTTCCGGTCAATGCCGATTTCGAGGACGGCCATGCGCGCGACCTCGACGGCTTGAGGGAGAACGTGCGTCGCTGCATCGAGACCGGCGTGGCCGGTTTGTCGATCGAGGATTCGACGGGTGACGCCGTGCAGCCGCTGTACGAATTCGACGAGGGCGTCGCGCGGATGCGCGCTGCCCGCCAGGCCATCGACGCGTCCGGCCAGGACGTGATGCTGATCGGCCGTGCCGAATGTTTTCTCGTCGGCCACGCCGATCCGTTGAACGAGTCGATCAGGCGCTTGCGCGCCTACGCGGAAGCCGGTGCCGACTGCCTGTACGCGCCGGGGGCCGCCAAGCCGGAAGACATCCGCGCAATCGCCGAGGCCGTGGCGCCGAAGCCGGTCAATGTGTTGGTGGGTCGCGCTGCGCCCTATGCTCTGGATGACCTCGCCAGGCTCGGCGTGCGCCGTGTCAGCGTCGGTGGCGCCTTGGCCGGCGCCGCCTGGGGCGGATTCCTGCGCGCCGCCCGTGGTCTGGCGGAAGGCCGCTTCGACGGTTTCGCCGACAATGCCAGCCACGGCGAATTGGACGCGATGTTCACGCCGTAGATTGGCTTGAATCCGCGCTTGTCGCGAATGAAGCCCGGCGCGGGATGTCGGTATTGAGAAGGCGTCGCCGGACGAAGCCTGGCTCGACACCGCCCTACACGTCGAATGCCG
>DASSOQ010000036.1:0-6689 GCA_035700365.1 Rhodanobacteraceae bacterium
CGGCATCGTGAGGAACACGATGGGGTACACGAACACGGTGTACGGCATCGCGAAGAAACCGTAGGCGCCGACGGCATACACCAGCGCCGGCACCGCGATCAGGGTGTAGGCGGTGTAGAGGTCGCCGCCCAGCAGGAACCAGGTGACGAACGCACCGAAGCGGCGGCCGCCCAGGCCCCACTCGTGCAACTGCGAGAGGTCGCCGCGCCGCCAGCGCGATGCGACGAAGCCCAGCACCGTGACGAGGAGGAAGAAGAACGCGAACACGCCGAGCGCGGTGGCATCGAAGCGGACGCCGCTCATGTGCGCCACCCGCGATGCACGATCCAGGTCAGCAGCGCCGCCAACACCACCCACGCGAACTGCCACACATAGAAAAAGGGGAATCCCGCGATCGTCGGCTGCGTGCGGTTGTAAAGCGGCACGCACAGCAGCGCGATGAACGGGATCAGCAACAACCAGGGCGCGAGTTTGCGCGGCATGGGCTGCGTGCTCCTGGATAGCGGGGCAGGACGTCCGGCGGCGGCCGTGGCATCATACGCGGCTTCGCAGCCGATCACGATTCCGTGGAACAAAAGCGCGTCCAGTTCGACTTCGAGGTTGCCTTCAGCAATGGCGGAGGCCTCAAGGGTTCGGATTTCCGGCTGGATATCGAAGGCGATGACATATCCGACGAAGCGCTGGCCGACTACATCGTCCGCGACCTGCGGCTGCTCATGGTCGGCAGCGTGCAGGTCAGCAACAAGAAGATCATTCGCGAGCCGCACAAGCGCCGGCCGTGAACGGATTGCGCGCTGCGCGATCCAGGTGAAACGAACGCGCATGGCGCAGGGGAGAACCGATGCCCAGCAACGTCAACCGCGGACCGCGCCAGATCTGGCTGGCATTCGTCTGGTCGATGAAGGGCCTGCGCCAGGGCTGGCAGCTCGAGGCTTCGTTTCGGCTCGAAGTAGTCCTGTTCGTGATCCTTTTTCCGATCGGGCTGTGGCTGGGCAACGGCGCGATCGAAAAGGCGCTCCTGGCCGGTTCGCTGTTGCCCGTGCTGGCGGCGGAATTGCTGAATTCGGGACTGGAGGCGCTGGTCGACAAGCTGTGGCCCGAGCGCCACGAATTGGCCGGGCGCGCCAAGGACATGGGTTCCGCGGCGGTGTTCCTGTTGATGCTGAACGTGCTGGTGGTCTGGATCGTGATCCTCGGAGCGCGTACGGGGGCGCGGTGATGGACCCGCTGCGCTGGCTGCGCCATTGGTTCCATGCGCCCGCGAGCCGGGCGTTTCCGCCACCGGCGATGGCGCGCATCCACGAGGCGATCGCCGCCGGCGAAGTGCGACACGACGGCGAGATCTGTTTTGCCGTCGAGGCGCGCCTGCCGGCGCGTTACCTGATCGGCGGCCGGCGGGTGCGCGCGCGTGCCGAAGGCGTGTTCGCGGACCTCAAGGTGTGGGACACCGAGCGCCGCACCGGAGTGCTGATCTACGTGCTGCTCGGCGATTACACGATCGAGATCGTTCCCGACCGCGGCGTGGTGGCGCGCGTGCCCGAGGGCTCGTGGGCGAAGATCGTCGGGCAGATGGGCGAGCAGTTCCGCCGCGAGCAATGGGAGGACGGCGCGCTGCTGGGAATCGCCGCGATGCACGCGCTGCTCGAGACCTACCTGCCGCCGGGGCCGGGGCGCCGAGACGCGTTGCCGGATCAGCCGATCATCCTGTAGGCACCCCGAATGTCGGCCCTGGGTGGAGAGTTCCCGCATTGCGGTCGAGCTTGTGCCAGCGCCTCGATCAGTTCGTGCAGGTTGCGCTGATCCCGGACGGTTCGGGAGAAGCCCGACAATCGAAGCCGGGAAGTGCGCGATTCTCCGGATCACCGCGCGGCCGACAGGGCCGCGCCGTTTTCCTGCTGGGTGCCCCATCAGGCGGACAGTGATCCTCCTACGATCGGGCTTGCGGCAGCGCCTCCACCAGCGCGGATGGCGAGCTGACGGGTGTCCGGCAAGTCAGTCCCGCGCAGACATAGGCCGTACCCGTAGCGCCACGCGAGGTTCGTTCCGCAAGCAGGCCGGGCAGGGTGGCCGCGTCATCCGGAATCAGGAACGCGTCGACCGGATCGCCGCCCGGGACGATGCCGGCGCTGCGCAGGCCGGCGTCGAGCGCTTCGCGCCATCCCGACCGCTGCGAGTCCGGACAGCGCACCACGATCTGCAGGCGCGGCGTCTCGAATTCCTCGAGCGCGCGAAGCACGCTGGCGCAGGCGTCGGGGTAGCGCTGCAGCGCGCCCGAGGCGGCGCCCAACGCACGTTCGGCAGCGTCGAGATAGCGCGTTTCGCCCATCAGGTGTCCCAGCCGGAGCAACGAGCGGATCGCGACGCCATTGCCATTCGGCAAACTGTCGTCGGTCCAGTCGCGGCCGCGGGCGATGGGTGTTGCGTGATCGGCGGTCGAAAACCAGAAGCCGCCGGAGCCGCGGTCGGCGAACTTGTCGAGCAACGCATCGGCGAGGGCGATCGCCCAGTCGAGGTCGGGCGGGGCGAAATCGAGTTGCACCACCTCGAGTAGCGCATCCAGCAGGAACGCATGGTCGTCGAGGAAACCGGGGATGCGCTGCGCGGATCCCGCGGCGTTGGCGAACAGCACGCTGTCGATCCAGACGGAGTCCCGCAGTGCGTGCAAGGCATGCGATGCCATGCCGGCGCAACGGTCCTCTCCGAGCATGCGTGCGGTGCGGGCGAGGCCGGAAACCGCAAGCGCGTTCCAGGCGGTGAGGATCTTGTCGTCGCGGGCGGGATGCTCACGGTGTTCGCGCACGTCGAAAAGTGTGCTCCGCGCCGTTTGGCAACTGGCCTCGACCTCACTGCGATCGCGCCCGAGTTGCAGCGCCACGTCATCGAGCGGCAGCGTGCGCAGCAGGTGCCAGGCACGACCCTCGAAATTCGCCGGCTGGTCCAGGCCGAATGCACGCTCGGCAACCTCACCGATACCCGCCGGCAGGGCATCGCGCACCTGTTCGCGGGTCCAGAGGTAGAAGCGGCCTTCCTCGCCTTCGCTGTCGGCGCTGATCGCGCTGTGGAACGCGCCGTCGGCGGCGGTCATGTCGCGCGCCAGCCACTCGACGATGCCGTGGGCCGCATCGCCGGCGGCGGCACGCAGCGCCGCGCCGGCCCGTTCGTCGGCCGCGAGCCGCGCATACACCGGCAGCAACTGCGCGTTGTCGTAGAGCATTTTTTCGAAATGCGGGATGGTCCAGCTCGCGTCCACCGAATAGCGGAAAAAGCCGCCGCCCAGGTGGTCCTGCAGGCCGCGTGCGGCCATGGTCGCGAGGGTCAACTCGGCATTCCGGCGTGCCTGGGTATCGTCGTGCCGGTCGAGCAGCCACTCCAGCTCCGTCGCCCGCGGGAACTTGGGCGCGCCGCGGGTGCCGCCCCATTCGGGATCCGAGCGCGCGCTGATGCGCTGCAGTGCCATGCCGGCAACGGGCTGCAGCGCCGGAACGGCGCCCGGCGCGGGGGTTTGGATCTGGGCCATCCAGGCGCGCAGTTGTTCGGCGTTCGCTTGCAGCTCGCCGCGGTGTGAGTCGAAGTAGGCGCGCACCCTTTGCAGGACTTCGGGAAATCCCGGCAGCCCATGGCGCGGCGACGGCGGGAAATACGTGCCGATGTAGAACGGCGAGAGGTCCTGGGGATCGAGGAACGCGGTCAGCGGCCAGCCGCCGCCGCGACCTGCCAATGCCTGGTGCGCGAGCTGGTACACGCGATCGATATCGGGACGTTCCTCGCGGTCGAGCTTGATGTTGACGAAAGAAGCGTTCATAGCCGCCGCGATCGAGGGGTCCTCGAAGCACTCGTGCGCCATCACGTGGCACCAGTGGCAGGCGCTGTACCCGACCGACAGCAGGATCGGCGTGTCGGCGTCGCGTGCCTGCGCGAGCGCCGCCTCGTCCCACGGCTGCCAGTCCACCGGGTTGCCGGCGTGCATGCGCAGGTACGGGCTTGATGCGTCGGCGAGGCGATTGGACATGATGGCCATGCTAGCGTGCATCATCAAGGAAGAAGCGGCCCTCCGGTTGCGATTTGCTTCCCGCACATGGTGGCTTGTGGTGGCCCGCGCGGTTCGGATACCGTGACGCGTTGCTTTGCGGAGTCGTGTCGTGGACGAGACCGTCGAATATCCCGCGCTGTACCTGAAACGGGGCGAGGATGCGCGCCTGCGCGCAGGGCATCTCTGGGTGTTTGCCAACGAGGTGGATGTCGCGCGCTCGCCGCTGGGCGGGTTCGAGCCGGGTCAGGCGTGCGCGATCGTGGCGGCCGGCGGCAAGCCGGTCGGCGTCGGCTACGTCAACCCGCATTCGCTGATCTGCGCGCGGATGGTGGCGCGCGGACCGGAGCATCCGCTCGATGCATCCCTGCTGACGCATCGCCTACAGGTGGCGCTGGCGTTGCGCGAGCGTTTGTACGGGGAACCGTATTACCGCGCGTTGTACGGCGAGTCCGACGGCGTGCCGGGGCTCACCCTCGACCGGTTCGACGGCGTGGTGGTGGCGCAGGCGACCACCGCGGGCATCGAACGGCTGAAACCCGACATCGAAGCCGCGGTGCAGAAGGTCCTGAAACCGCGCGCGCTGATCTGGAAGAACGACGCCGGCATCCGTGAACTGGAGGGCCTGATGGCCTATGCCGACGTCGGCTTCGGCGAGCCGCCGGGCGCGCTGCACGTGCGCGAAGGCGGTGTGGAGTTCGCGGTGGACGCGATCGGCGGCCAGAAGACCGGCTGGTTCTACGACCAGCGCGCCAACCGCGATGCGCTCGCGCCTTTCGTCGCGGGCAAGCGCGTGCTGGACATGTTCGCCTACCTCGGCGCGTGGGGCCTGCGGGCCGCGGCGATGGGCGCGACGGAAGCCGTTTGCGTGGATGCCTCGGCGTCGGCGGTCAAGCTGATCGGCGAGAATGCGCGCCGCAACGGGCTCGACGATCGGGCGCGAGCCGAGCGCGCCGATGCCTTCGATTATCTGAAGGCGCTGCGCGAGCGCCGCGAACACTTCGACGTGGTGATCCTCGATCCCCCAGCCTTCGTCAAGCGCAGGAAGGACTTCAAGCAGGGCGCGCTCGCCTACCGGCGCATCAACGAACTGGCAATGCAGGTGCTGGCGCGCGACGGCATCCTCGTCACGTGTTCGTGTTCATACCATATGCCGCGTCCGGCGCTGCTAGACGCGGTGCAGAAGGGCGCGCGGCACCTGGATCGCACCGTGCAGGTGTTGCAGCAACTGCAGCAGGCGCCCGACCATCCGGTGCATCCGGCGATCCCCGAGACGGATTACCTGAAGGGCTTCATCTGCCGCGTGTTGCCGGCATGACGTGGTGTGTTGCTCGGCGTGGCCATGCGAACCACCCATGCAACGTGTCATCATTCCGGGCCCGCGCGCAGCGCGGAGCCAGGAATCCATTCGCTGGGCCAGGAGTGCAGCCGGTGCCAGGAGCAGGCGTGATGGAAATCCGGTTCCGGGCTGCCGCCGCGCGACATCCGGAAAGACAAGCTTGTAATATGCCGGACTGCCTTGCCTCGTCGGCCACTCGATGACACATCCCTTTTTCGTCGACATCGATCCCGTCGCCTTTTCCGTCGGCTCGTTCGGGGTGCGCTGGTACGGCTTGATGTATCTTGGCGGATTCGTTGGCGCGCTGATCCTCGGCGAATACCGGCGGCGGCGCGGCCGGCTGGCGGTGGACCGCGATGCCTTCCTCGACCTGGCGTTCTACGTGATGCTCGGCATCATCGTGGGCGGCCGAATCTGGTACATGCTGACCTACCAGCCGATCAACTGGATCTGGACCGATCCGCTGCAACTGTTCAAGGTGTGGGACGGCGGCATGTCCTTCCACGGCGGGCTGCTCGGGGTGCTGGTCGCGAGCCTGTGGTGGTGGTGGCGGCATCGCGCGACGGTGACCCACTACTTCGATGTGGTTGATTTCGTGGCCCCGCTGGTACCGATCGGCCTCGGCCTCGGGCGGATCGGCAACTTCATCAACGGCGAGCTGTGGGGCAAGATCAGCGACCTGCCGTGGGCGATGATCTATCCGCATGCCTTGCAGGAGAACCCGCGCTTCGCGGGCATGAGCGTGGCGGAGTTGCGTGCGCTGTACCCCTCGGGCGTGCTCGACGCCTACGCGCGCCAGCCTTCCGAGCTCTACGAATTCTTCCTGGAAGGCGTGGTGCTGTTCACGGTGCTGTTCGTGTTCTCGATCAAGCCGCGGCATCGCTACGCGGTGTCCGGCTTGTTTGCGCTGCTGTACGGCTGCTTCCGCTTCGCGATCGAATTCATCCGCGAACCGGATCCGCAGCTCGGCTACCTGTTCCACACCGGCTGGCTCACGATGGGGCAGGTGCAATCGTTGCCGTTGATCATTGTCGGGCTCGTGTTGCTGTGGATGTCGCGGCGCGCGCCGGTGGTGGCGCCCAGGGTTGCGCGAGCGGCGGAGTGACGCGCGCGGAGTCGAGCTGCGGGATGCCAATGTTCCGGCGGCGGCTGCCGCGACCCACCAACATCAAAGGTCAGGAATCGGCCCCAAGGCGACACCCGAGGCTCTTGATCCAATGGCTGCTATGCGTTGCCAAGCGGCGATACACTGCTGCCACTGGAAGCCGGTTCTTCGCCGGCGGGGAATCCTCCACGCGTGGCCGACAAACCCGGTTTCCTTGA
>DASSOQ010000037.1:0-12651 GCA_035700365.1 Rhodanobacteraceae bacterium
TTTGCCGCGCGTTCGCCCTCCTCGCCCCGGCCCCAGTTGAACATGCCGCCTTTCAGTTCCAATTCCCACTCGCGATAGTCGACGATGGGCGAGTAGATCGCCGATGCCGGACCGGCCACCGCCGCGGCCGGCATGGCCAACACGCCGGCCAGACCGAGCAGGCCGACCGGGCAGAGTGCCCGCGGTTTCCACTTGTTCCCGTTCATTCGATTTCCCCTTGACGCAAATGGTGCAGACCCGAAATCCGATGCCGTCCTCTTCCGACCCCGACCCGCGCGCACGACCCTGCCGGCCGGCACGCCCGCAGGCGTCCGGCCTCGATCCATGCCGCCCTACCTGGGGGCTGCGGGTGCGTAACGCAGGTTGTCCAGCAACGGTGTCTTCGGTCGCTGGATATGCAGGAATTCCACGCCGGCCGTCGCATGACAGGCGTTGCACGACGCCGACAGGCGGTCGAAGGCTTGGGCGAACGCGGCGGTGTCCTTCTTCGCCAGCGCTTCCTGCACGTTGCGGATGGCGGGATCCATCATCGCCGGCATGACCTCGGAGAGCTTCTGCGGTTGGAGTTCGGGCGCCTCGCCGTTGGTCTCCTCGATGCCACGCAGCGCTTCGCCCAACTCGCTCACCATGTAGTACGCGAGGTTCCAGTTGCCGGCCTTGCCCGCCCACCACAGCCGGTCGTGGCGGATCTGCAGTTCCAGCATCTGCTGGCCCAGCTCGGGGGCGGCAATCCGTTGCTCGAGTTGCGCGACCTTCGCCTCGAGGGCGGCGACTTCGCCGGCTTCGGCAGTGCCTGCAGACGGGCGGGCCGCCGCCACCAGGGCGTAGGAGCAGCCCGCGGAGAGGCCCAGCCCCAGCGCCGCCGCGATCAGGAAACGTCCCATCGACAATTCCCTTCGGCTCATGCGCCGTTCGCGGTCGCCGGCGCGCGATCGCCGGTGCGCTTCGCCGAATGCCTGGCGCCGCCGTGCCGCGACACCACGCCCATGCCTGCCGCGAGCATCGCGAAGGTGGCGGCCCAGAACACCAGTTGCATGCCGGCGGGGCGCGCTTCGTAACCGGTCAGGATGTGAACCGCCTGCCCCACGATCGAGCTGTTCGTGAGCAGCCACGACGTATCCCACATCTGGTTGCCCCAGGCTGGAAGCAGGTTGGCCTGGATCAGGAAGCCGGCCGCGCTGGAAGCCAGCCCGGCGGCGAGCACCACCAGCATCCAGTTGGTCGCGCTGAAGAAGTAACGGATCGGGATGCGCAACAACCCGAAATACAGCGCGAACCCGACCGCGACGCCACCCGCCAGCCCCAGCGGCACGCCAGCGAAGAAGCCGACCTCGCCGGCGCCGCCGGCAGCCATGCCGTAAAGGAACAGCACGATCTCGGAGCCTTCCCGCAATACGGCCAGCGCGACGACGGCCAGCAGGATCGCAATGGAACTGGACCCCGCCTTCACCGAATCGGTGACGCGGTGCATCTGCTGCACCATTTGCTTGCCATGGCTCGACATCCAGGTGACGTGCCAGCCGAGCATCACCACCGCCGCGAGCAGCACGCCGGCATCGAAGACTTCCTGGCCGATGCCGCCCAGCGAGCCTTCGATGAAGCCCATGCACACGGCCACGATGATCGCGCCGGCCACGCCGAGCCCGATGCCGCCGCCGATGAACGCCGAGCGGCGCGGTACCCCGCGCGTCGCCGCCGCCACGATCGTGACGATCAACGCGGCTTCCAGGACCTCACGAAACACCAGCAGCGCTATGCCCAGCATCCTAAGCTACTCCACCACCAGCACGCCGGTGGTCGCCTGGTGGAAATCGTCGAAAAACCTGTAGGTGCCCTTGCCGAGCGGCCCGATGAACACCGTGACCGTCGAGTTCGGCAGCACGATCTTTTCGCGGTTGAAGTCGGTGCTCTCGAACTCCGAAGGCATCGGATTGCGGTTGGTCACCAGCACCTTGAACTTGGTGTCGGCCGGAACCTTGAGGGTGGCGGGCTCGAACTTGTGGTCGTGCAGCACCAGCCGGTACTCGGGCATGGTCTCGGCGCCAGCGCTGGCCGCGACGGCGGCGGCGCACGCAAAAACGAGGGTCATTGCCAGCATCAATCGGCGCATTGCGCGAATCCCGGGTGCACGAGTTGCCATTGGCAATGAATGCTAATCGTTCGCATTTATAAACGCAAGTTGGCGCGGCCCGGGCCGGCGCCCCGTTGCATGCCCAGCCACGCCATCGGTTGCCGTGCAAAGCGGCGCCCGATCCGGAACCGCTATCCTTCGGGTTTTGGCTCGGACTGAACGATGGGCGACACCATCCTGCTCGGACGCGAAGGGTCCCGGGCGACCCTGGCGTTGAACCGTCCGCGGATCCACAACGCATTCGACGACGCGCTGATCGCGGACATGACCGCCGCCCTCGAATCTCTGGCGGTGGACAACGGTGTGCGCGCCCTCGTCGTGACCGGCTCGGGCGCCACGTTTTCCGCCGGAGCGGATCTCAACTGGATGCGCGGCATGGCGCGGGCCGGCGAGCAGGAAAACCGCGACGACGCGCTGCGGCTGGCGAAGCTGCTGCGCACCCTGGAGTTCTTTCCCAAGCCGACGGTCGCGCGGGTCAACGGCTCGGCCTACGGCGGCGGCGTCGGACTCGTCGCCTGTTGCGACATCGCCATCGGCATCGAAGGTGCGAAATTCGCGCTTTCCGAAGTCAAGCTCGGGCTCGTTCCCGCCACCATCGCTCCGTACGTGGTGCAGGCGATCGGCGCGCGGCACGCGCGCAGGCTGTTCGCGAGCGGCGAGGTCTTCGATGCCGCCGAAGCCGCGCGGATCGGCCTGCTGCACCAGTGCGTCGCCGCCGGCGCACTCGACGAAGCCGTGGATCGCCAGTTGCATCTCCTCGCCAAGGGCGGCCCGCTCGCGCAGCACGAAGCCAAGCGGCTCGCGCTGCGCTCCGCCGGCATGACTCCGGAATCCGCCGAGCGGATCGACACCGAAAACGCCGATCTGATCGCGCGACTGAGGGTGTCGCCGGAAGGCCAGCAAGGGCTGGCGGCATTCCTGGAAAGACGCCCACCAAACTGGACCGGGGACTGATCCCATGGCGCACGAAGCAGCGAAGCGGCCCGTCATCAACCTCGCCGACCTCGAAGTGCGGTCGGTCGGCCCGGAGCGTGCGCCGCGCGGCCCCCACGCGAGCCGGTACGACATCCGCTGGGCCGAGATCGCCAGCCGCATCGGCGCGCGCCAACTCGGCTACAACCTGACCGTGGTCGCGCCCGGCAAGCGCAACTGCCCGTTCCACAGCCATCGAGCCGAAGAGGAAATGTTCTTCGTCCTCGAAGGCACGGGCGAACTGCGCTATGGCGACGCGCGGTATCCATTGCGCGCCGGCGACATCATCGCCTGCCCGGTCGGCGGACCGGATACCGCGCACCAGATCATCAACACCGGCGACACCGAGATGCGCTATCTGTCGGTGAGCACGATGGCGCCGATCGAAGTCTGCGACTATCCCGATTCCGGCAAGTTCGGCGTCTACGAGGACCAGCCATGGGATGCCGATGGCTCGCGGCAGCCGTTCCGGCACCTCGCCCGGCGCGAGGACGCGCGCGACTACTGGGAGGGCGAATAGTGTTCGAGCGTGTCCTGATCGCCAATCGCGGCGAGATCGCCTGCCGGGTGATCCGCACCTGCCGCAGGCTCGGCATCCACAGCATCGCGGTGTACTCCGAAGCCGATCGGGACGCGCAGCACGTCCGCCTCGCCGACGAGGCATGGCCGATCGGCGGGCCACGTCCGGACGAGTCGTACCTGCGCGGCGACGTGATCATCGACGTCGCGAAGAAAGCCGGCGCGCAGGCGATCCATCCGGGCTACGGATTCCTGTCGGAGAACACCG
This sequence comes from Rhodanobacteraceae bacterium, assembly GCA_035700365.1. Lineage (GTDB taxonomy): Bacteria > Pseudomonadota > Gammaproteobacteria > Xanthomonadales > Rhodanobacteraceae > 66-474. The sequence continues at coordinate 3,891 of DASSOQ010000037.1, forward strand.
GGTTTTCGCGGGCGTGCATCGACGCCGGCATCGTGTTCATCGGCCCGAATCCCGAAAGCATCGAGGCCATGGGCTCGAAGGCCGCCGCCAAGCGCCTGATGGCGAAGCACGACGTTCCGCTGGTGCCGGGTTACAGCGGCGACAACCAGGACAGCACGTTCCTCGCCGAGCAGGCGCACGAGATCGGATATCCGCTGATCCTGAAACCTTCGGCCGGGGGCGGCGGCAAGGGCATGCAGATCGTGCGCTCGGATGCCGGGTTCCCGGACGCGCTGGCGGCCGCGCAGCGGGTCGCGCAGGCCTCGTTCGGCGACGCCGCGATGCTGCTGGAACGCTACATCGAGCATCCCCGCCACATCGAGTTCCAGGTTTTCGGCGACACCCACGGCAACGTGGTCCATCTGGACGAACGCGAGTGTTCCGCCCAACGCCGCTACCAGAAGGTCCTGGAGGAAACGCCCTCCCCTTTCCTCGACGCCGAACGGCGCGCCGCGATGGGTGCTGCGGCGGTCGCGGCGGCCAGGGCCGTCGACTATATCGGCGCCGGCACGGTGGAATTCATCGTGGGGCCGGAAGGCGATTTCCATTTCATGGAAATGAACACGCGCCTCCAGGTCGAGCACCCGGTCACCGAAATGACGCATGGCATCGACCTGGTGGAGTGGCAGTTGCGCATCGCCAACGGCGAACCGCTGCCGCTCACCCAGGAACAGGTGCGATCGCACGGACACGCCTTCGAGGCGCGGCTGTATGCCGAGGATCCCGACCAGGGCTTCCTGCCCAGTTCCGGCAAGCTCCTCCGCCTCCGGTTGCCGCCGCCCTCCGGGCACGTCCGCCTCGACGGCGGCGTCGTCGAGGGCGACACGGTCACGATCTTCTACGATCCGATGATCGCCAAGCTGGTCGTGTGGGATGTCGACCGCGCGTCGGCCCTGCAACGGATGCGCGAGGCGCTCGCCGATTGCGAAATCACCGGCCCGAAGACGAACGTCGCGTTCCTGGAGCGCCTGGTGCGACACCCGGCGGTGGTCGAGGGCCGCATCGATACGGGCTATCTCGACCGCCATCTCGACGAGTTCATCGCCGGTGATGCGCAACCCGCACCAGATGCGCTTTTCGCTGCCGCTGTCGCGGCCCTGCTGCACGACGAGCGGCATGTGCAATCCGATCCGGCCGATCCGCACTCACCCTGGAGCACCGCCGATGCCTGGCGCATCGGCCACGCGGGCAAGCGAATCCTGGCCTTCACCGTGGCTGGCCATCGTTTCGAGATCGAAGGCCATGGAAGCGCTGGCGACTATCGGCTGCGGTCCGGCGATTCACGCCGTGACGTGACCGGCGCGCACTGGAATGGGCAAATCCTGGACGCACGCATGGACGGTGGGTCCCGGCGCTTCAAGGTGCGCGCCGATGCGACGCGCGTGCTGCTGCACGATGCCGCGGGCCTTCGCTGGGATTTCGCGCGGGTGCCGGCGTTCGCCTGGGAGACCAGCGACGCCGCCGCCGGCAACCAGGTCGTCGCGCCGATGCCGGGGCGCATCGTGCTGGTCAAGGCGGGGGCCGGCGACAAGGTCGAAGCCGGCCAGGAATTGCTGGTGATGGAAGCGATGAAGATGGAGCTTTCCCTGAAGGCGCCGCGCGCCGGCACCATCGAGAGCATGTCCGCCAACCAGGACGATTTCGTCGAAGCCGACGCCGTGCTGGTGCGGTTCGCCGAGTGATCGCCCGGCGTCTCGGCTTGACTCCGCCAATCCCGCCACCACCATCGCTCCCATGGACAACCTTCCCAGCCATGTCCGCATCGTCGAAGTCGGCGCCCGCGATGGGCTGCAGAACGAGAAGACGATTGTTCCGACGCCGGTCAAGATCGAGCTGATCGACCGGTTGTCGGCGTGTGGCCTGCAAACCATCGAGGCCACCAGCTTCGTCAGTCCGAAATGGGTGCCGCAACTCGCGGACGCCGAAGAGGTGTACGCCGGCATCGCGCGCAAGCCGGGCGTCGATTACCCCGCGCTGGTGCCGAACATGCAGGGCTACGACCGGGCGCGCACGGCCGGCGTCACCAGCATCGCGGTGTTCACCGCCGCGAGCGAGGCCTTCAACCAGAAGAACATCAATGCCTCGATCGATGAGTCGATCGAGCGTTTCCGCCCGGTACTGGAGCGCGCACGCTCGGAAGGCGTGCGGGTGCGCGGCTACGTTTCCACCGTGCTCGGCTGCCCGTACCAGGGCGACGTGCCGATCGCCGACGTGGTGCGTGTCTCCAAGCGCCTGTACGACCTCGGCTGCGACGAGATTTCGCTGGGCGACACCATCGGCGTCGGCACGCCCGTGAAGGCGCGCAAGATGCTGCACGCGGTGGCGCTGGAAGTTCCGATGAAGGCGCTGGCGGTGCATTTCCACGACACCTACGACCAGGCGCTCGCGAACATCCTGGTATGCCTCGAGGAGGGCGTACGCGTGGTCGACAGCTCGGTGTCCGGCACCGGCGGCTGCCCCTACGCGAAAGGCGCGACCGGCAACGTCGCCAGCGAGGACGTCACCTACATGCTGCAGGGCATGGGCATCGAAACGGGCGTCGACCTGGACAAGCTGATCGAGACGGGCGCCTGGCTGGCGAAGCAACTCGGCAAGCCGACGTCGAGCCGGGTTACGCGGGCCAGAATGGGCGAGTGAAAACCGGACTCAGAGTGCACTTTTCGACGAAGACCGCCACATGACGAATGCTCCTCGGAGGAAAAGTGCACTCTGACCCCCACCATTTCCTGATCCGCCCCATGGAGCCGCGCGACGACACGGCAGTCGCGGCCATCATCCGCGCGGTGATGCCGGAGTTCGGCGCCGGCGGCGAGGGGTTCGCGATCCACGACTCCGAAGTGGATGCGATGTGCGCGGCCTACGCCAAGCCTCGCAGCGCCTATTTCGTGCTCGAAGTCGAGGGCAAGGTCGTGGGCGGAGGCGGCGTGGCGCCGCTGGAACACGGCGAAGCCGACGTCTGCGAACTGCGCAAGATGTATTTCCTGCCGCAGGCCCGCGGACTCGGCGCCGGCAGCGCGATGATCACGCGCTGCCTCGATTCGGCGCGCGAGTTCGGCTTCAAGCGTTGCTATCTCGAAACCCTGACCGGCATGGACGCAGCCCAGGCGCTGTACCGCAAGCACGGCTTCACGCCGCTTTGCGCACCGATGGGCGACACCGGCCACCACGGCTGCGACCGCTGGTTCCTTCGAACGCTGTAACGCCCTTCCATCGCGCGAACCCTCTTTGCAGGGGTGCAGCCGCGCGAAGCGGTGTTTCCACCTCAACCACGTCGCCGCCCGGTCGAACCTGCATTACAATCGCCGGTTCGATCAATCCGGAGCACGCGCATGCAACTCGACCAGACCAGGGCGATCATCACCGGCGGGGCTTCGGGGCTCGGCCACGCGGTGGCGCAACACCTGGTCGCGCATGGCGGCCGGGTCGCATTGTTCGACGTCAATGACGAGAAGGGCCACGCATCCGCGGAGGAACTCGGCGATGCCGCCCGCTTCTTCAAGACCGACGTCACGAGTGAAGACGGCGTGGCGACGAATGCCGCCGCGGCGCGCGACGCCATGGGCGGCGTGAACGTCGTGATGAACTGCGCCGGCATCCTCGGTCCGGGTCGCGTGCTGGGCAAAGAAGGCCCGATGAAGCTGGCCAATTTCCAGACCACCGTGATGGTGAACCTGGTCGGCAGCTTCAACGTCGCCAAGGCCGGCGCCGCGCTGATGCAGGCGAACGATCCGGGCGAGGACGGCGAACGCGGCGTGATCGTCAACACCGCATCGGTCGCCGCGTACGAGGGCCAGATCGGACAAGCGGCTTATTCCGCGTCCAAGGGCGGCGTGGTCGGCATGACCCTGCCGATGGCGCGCGAGCTTTCGCGCTTCGGCATCCGCGTGATGACCATCGCCCCCGGCATCTTCTGGACACCGATGGTGGATGGCATGCCGCCGCAGGTACAGGAATCGCTCTCCGCTTCCATTCCCTATCCATCGCGTCTCGGCAGACCGGCCGAATTCGCCGAAACCGTGGCGTTCATCCTCGGCAACCGCTACGTCAACGGCAGCGTGATCCGGCTGGATGGCGCGGTACGGCTGGCGCCGAAGTGACGACAGGATGCCGTCATCCCCGACCGCCCATGAACGTGCGGTGAGCCGGGGTCCATTTTTCACGGCCTCCCGGGAAGCTGGATCCCGGCCTCCGTCGGGATGACGGGAGTTGAGAAACGCAGGCGGGCACTGCCCGCCGTTCCAATCCGGCGGACAGTGCCCGCCCTACCCGGCTGTCGTCATTCCGGCTTCAGCTTCTTCGAGTCCCGCAAGCATGAAAGCTTCCGACGTCAAGAAAGGCAACGTGGTCGAGCACGAAGGCACCGTATACCAGGTGCGCGACCTCGAACGCAGCGCGCCGACCGCGCGCGGCGGCAACGTCACCTTCCGCTTCACGCTGTATTCGATCCCGGGCGGCCGTAAGTTCGACCTGAGCCTGCGCGCCGACGACGACCTCAAGGAAATGGAACTCACCCGCCGCGCCGCGAACTATTCCTACAGGGACGGCGAGGCCTTCGTGTTCCTCGATGCCGAGGACTACACGCCCTACATGCTCGACCCGGACGTGGTCGGCGACAGCGCGCCCTACATCGTCGAGGGCGTCGAGGGTTACTACGTGCAGTTGATCGACGACCAGCCGGTCGCATTGCAGGTGCCGACCAGCGTCGCACTGACCATCGTCGACACCGCGCCCGAGCTGAAAGGCGCCTCGGCCACCAAGCGCACCAAGCCCGCCAAGCTGGAAACCGGCATCGAGATCCAGGTGCCCGAATACATCACCACCGGCGAAAAGGTGTGGGTGAACACGCTGACTGGCGAATTCTCGGGCCGCGCCTGACCGGCGCAGCGCGCACGCCGCCCCATTGAGCGGCAGCCGGCCTCTTCCCTCCTCGGCGGCAACGGCAGATCCTGCATCGGGACCCCGCAAAAGACGGGCCCGGCACCGCCGTGACCTCCGGCGCTTGTCGGCGATAACAGCGGCCGGTATGGTACGGCGCGCTGGCGTCCCGACGCGAGCCCGCTGCGTTTCGAGGGGAGACGACGGCGGACGTCATCACCACCGTACTGCGCGTCGTGCTCCGGATCCCCCGCCGAAGCATGGCCGATGGGGGACACCCATGATTTTCTGGCGCGTCAAGCCACTCGAACAGATCCTCGCAACCGCCGAAAAGAAATCCCTCAAGCGGCAACTCGGTCCGATCCAGCTGACCCTGCTGGGAATCGGCGCGGTGATCGGGACGGGCATTTTCGTGCTGACCGCCGAAGCGGCCCAGAAAGCGGGCCCCGGCATGATGATCTCGTTCGTGATCGCGGCGGCCGTCTGCGGCCTCGCCGCCCTCGCCTACGCCGAACTCGCGGCGATGGTGCCCGTTTCGGGATCCGCCTACACTTATACCTACGGCGTGATGGGCGAACTGATTGCCTGGATCGTCGGCTGGGCGCTGGTGCTGGAATATGCGATCGGCGCGACGGCCGTGTGCGTCGGCTGGTCCGGCTACGTCAACGGCTTGCTCAACAGCGGCGTTTTCGGCCTGGTCGAACCGGGTGCATTGTCGCTTCCGCATTGGCTGCAAGTCGGACCGACGCTTGGTGGCGGATTCAACTTGCTGGCGTTCCTGATCGGGCTTGCGGTGACCGGCCTGCTGGTGATCGGCACTTCCAAGAGCGCTCGCGTGAACGCCGTGCTGGTCGCGATCAAGATCATCGCATTGACCGTGTTCATCATCATCGCCGTACCGGCGGTGAAGAATGCCAACCTGCATCCGTTCCTGCCGACGGGCTGGGGCAATCCGATCGGCAGCAATGGAATCGGAGTGCTGGGTGCGGCGGCATCCATCTTCTTCGCCTACGTGGGTTTCGACGCGGTTTCCACCGCCGCCGAGGAGACCCGCAACCCCAATCGCAACGTTCCCATCGGACTGATCGCCGCACTGGTGATCTGCACCATTTTCTACCTGCTGGTGGGTTATGGCGCGGCCGGTTCGGTTGGCGCACAACCCCTCACGACTGCGGCCGGCGCGGTCCTGGACCCGGGCACGCCCGCATTCGCGGCAGCATGCGGCAATTCGCAGGCACTGGTATGCAGTCGCGAGCCGCTGGCGCAAGTGATGAGCACGCTCGGACATCCGCGGGTCGCCGTCATGATCGAGCTCGCGGCGATCGTGGCGCTCCCGTCGGTGATCCTGATGATGATGTTCGGCCAGACCCGCATCTTCTTCACGATGTCACGCGATGGCTTGCTGCCCAACATGTTCTCGAAGGTGCACCCGCGCTTCTTCACGCCACACGTGATCACCTACGTCACCGGCGCCGTGGTATCGCTGTGCGCCGCGCTGTTCCCGGTCGGCAAACTGGCCGACACGTCGAACGCCGGCACCCTGCTCGCCTTCGCGATGGTCTCGGTGGGCGTGATGGTTCTGCGTCGGACGCAACCCGGCCGCAAGCGCCCCTTCCGCACGCCGCTGGTGTGGATCGTGTGCCCGCTGGCTGTCGCCGGATGCCTGTTGCTGTTCGTCAACCTCAGCGTCGTGGCCAAGGTGGTGTTCCTGGCGTGGGCCGTGATCGGGTTGATCTTCTACCGGCTGTACGGGTACAAGCGCAGCCAGATGTCTCCCGAGCAGATCACGCATGCGCTGGATGACGTGGTGTGACGATGCCGGGTGATCACATGGCGGCCGGCCGGTCGCCCAGGCACGACGTCGGCCGCACGCGCATTGCGGGTCCAACACGGGCCGGCGGCCGGAAACCGGCATGCTGACGCGGCTGCTGGCACGCAAACCGGTCGACGACACCGGCGGGCCGGAGATCGCGGGCGGCATCGAGTTGCGACGCACGCTGGGGCCATGGGGCCTGACCGCGCTCGGCATCGGGGCCGTCATCGGTGGCGGGATCTTCGTGATCACCGGGCAGGCCGCCGCCGAGCATGCGGGGCCGGCGGTCCTGCTTTCGTTCGTGATTGCCGCCGTGGTCTGCAGCTTCACTGCATTGTGCTACGCGGAGTTCGCGACGCTGATCCCGATGTCGGGCAGTTCGTATTCCTACGCCTACGCCACGCTGGGCGAATTCGCCGCGTGGTTCATCGGCTGGAACATGGTGCTGGAATACGGCGTTTCGGCCTCGGCGGTTGCGGTGAGCTGGACGGGCTATTTCAGGAGCCTGGTCCGGCACATGGGCTTCAACCTGCCCGACGCCCTGGCCAACGCGCCGATCGCGTTCGTGGACAAGCACCTCGTGGTCACGGGTGCGCTGTTCAACCTGCCGGCCGTGGTGCTGGTGCTGGTGCTCACCTGGCTTTGCTACGTGGGCATCCGTGAGTCCAGCGGCGTCAACACCGCGATCGTGATCCTGAAGGTCACCCTCATCGTCATCGTGATCGTGGCGGGATGGCACTACGTCAATCCGGACCTGTGGCACCCCTTCATTCCGCCGGCCGAAGGTCCGGAAAAGTACGGTTGGGGCGGCATCATGCGCGCGGCCACACTGGTCTTCTTCGCCTACATCGGCTTCGAGGCGACCTCGACCGCCGCGCAGGAAGCCAGGAACCCGCAACGCGACCTTCCGATCGGCACGCTTGCATCGCTGGCCATCTGCACGGTCCTGTACGTGGCGATGGCCGCGGTGCTGACCGGGCTGATCCCGTTCCCGCAACTCGGAACGGCCGAACCGGTCGTCACCGCGGTGGCCGCGCACGCCGAATTGAACTGGCTGCGCTGGCTGGTGGAGATTGGCGCGCTGCTGGGGCTGTCGTCCGTGGTACTGGTGATGATCATCGCGCAGCCGCGCATCTTCATGATCATGGGCCGCGACGGCATGCTTCCGCCGGTGTTCTCCAAGCTGCACCCGCGCTATCGCACCCCGCACATCAATACCCTGATCACCGGCGCCGGCATCGCGCTGCTGGCGGCGATCTTCCCGCTCGACGTGCTGGGCGACCTTGTCTCGATGGGCACGCTGCTGGCATTCGTCGCGGTGTGCGCGGGCGTGCTGATCCTGCGCTACACCCGCCCCGACCTGCAGCGCACGTTCCGCGTGCCGTGGGCGCCGGTGACCTGCACTCTCGGCGTGCTCGGCTGCATCGTCCTGCTGTGCTACGAGAACTGGTACAACTGGACGCTGATGGGGCTGTGGACGCTGATCGGATTCGCGATCTATTTCGGCTACGGGTATCACCACAGCCGGCTGAAGGGTCGCGGTTGATCGGACGCTTGGCGCAAGATCCGCGAACACAATGAAGGAGCCGCGGGTGCGCAGCGTCTGCTCCTGCTTCCGTGCGACCGCGCACCGGGGACGCCGATTGGAGGCGTGGCCCGCTCCTGCCACAAGCCCGAATGCGCGCCGTGCGCGCGACAGGCGCGCGACAGGCGGCAGCACGTGGCACGCGCCATCAGAACGGCAATTCCGCCGAACCAGCGGCGCCGCTCATTCAATTGCGCGCGGTTGCTCCATACGCAAGCGTATTGTGGATAAGTCTCGAAACAACGAAACATTAACTTCGCAGCAGATTGATTTGCAAGACAAAAAAATTTCGTCGGAAAAACGGCCGTGTCAACCTTGGCCCCCGCCGATGCCCGCGCTATGATGCCGCTTCCGAGGGATTTCCCATTGGCAGTGGACCCCGGACCGTTGCCCGGTGCGGCAAGCGTAGTCAGCTCCTCCGCTTGCCGTATCCGGGCAGCAACTTGTTC
>DASSOQ010000038.1:0-20382 GCA_035700365.1 Rhodanobacteraceae bacterium
GAAGATCAAGAACGAGATCGATCCGACGCTGACCCTGCGCCGTTCCTGCCGCGAAGGCGTGTGCGGCTCGTGCGCGATGAACATCGACGGCGAGAACACCCTCGCGTGCACCAAGGGCCTCGACGAATTGCCGGCGGGCGATGTCAGCATCTATCCGCTGCCGCACATGCCGGTGGTCAAGGACCTCGTCCCCGACCTCACGCATTTCTACGCGCAGTACGCCTCGATCAAGCCGTGGCTGCAGTCGCAGAGCTCGTTCGGTTCCCGCGAACGCCTGCAGTCGCCGGAGGACCGCAAGAAGCTGGACGGCCTGTACGAATGCATCCTGTGCGCGTGCTGCAGCACCGCGTGCCCGAGCTACTGGTGGAATCCGGACCGATTCCTCGGCCCCGCGGTCCTGCTGCAGGCATACCGCTGGATCGTCGACTCGCGCGACGAGGCGACCGGCGAGCGCCTCGACGACCTCGAGGACCCGTTCAAGCTGTACCGCTGCCACACCATCATGAACTGCACCAACACCTGCCCGAAGGGCCTGAATCCCGCGAAGGCGATCGCGGCCATCAAGCAGATGCTGGTGAACCGGACGGTGTAATGGTCGCCTGGCTGCTATCGCTTCCGCGCGCTACGTGGCGGCAACGTATGTGGGCATTGACGTTGCTGGGATTGGCTTGGTTCAACGTTGCGAATCAGTGGTACGACCTCCGCGCTGGCTTGAGGATCTCGGGCTTGATCGCATGGTTCACGATGGTCGCCGCAGTCCTGGTGGCTCCCGTGTGCCTGCTCGTTCTTCTGGGCAATCGCGCGCCGCGCTCGTTCGCGGGGCGGTCCGGCTGGCTGACCAAAACCTTCCCGCAAATCCACGACGAGATCAAACGCGAACATCGGGGGCGCGAGCAGATCTCGCGTCGATTTTGAACGAAGCGTCGCTCAAGCGCCTGCGCTGGCGTTGCCGGCGCGGCACGCGCGAACTGGATGCCCTGCTGGGCGGCTGGCTCGATGCACGGCGCGATTCGATCGATGCGGGTGAGCTCGCGACGTTCGACGCGCTCCTGGACCAGCAGGACCCCGTGTTGTGGGATTGGCTGATGGGACACGTCGAGCCGCCGCGCGCCGACTGGCGTGCGATCGTGGCCGACATCCGCAAGCGGGCCGGGCTGGCGCAATGAAGTCGGCGCCCGCCGTTGCCTTCGACCATCACGCCTCGCGCTCGCTCACCCTCGCGACGTCGATCGTGGCACTGCTCGCCGTGGCGGCAGTGTGGCTGAGCGGCTTGCCGTGGTGGGCGCAGCTTGCGTTGACGGTGGGGATCGCTGTCGCAACGGGCGTCGCGTTCGGGAACCTGCTGCGCCCGCGCGTGCGCGGGGTGCGGTGGCGAAGCGGCGGCGCCGACATTTTCCTCGGCGACGACCGGCGCGAAGCGCAGGGCGAAGTCTCCGCGGCACGCGTGATGGGACCGCTGGTCGCGTTGAGCCTGCGCTGGGCGCCGCGTGGACGCGCCACGTTGTGGCTGCTGCCCGACAACCTCCATCCCGAGACCCGCCGACGCCTCCGGATGCGCCTGGGCTCCGTAGCCGCCCGCCCCTTGTCAGGGAACACCGACAACGCTTGACGGTCTGAACCGCTTGTCCGTGCGCCCGCCTCCCGCCACGCTGCGGAACGCAGGCGCATTGGTGGGGGCAACCCGTTACGATTGCCGATCCTGCGTCCCTGTTCCCGCTTTCCGGCATATCCCGCATGTTCCGACCGCTCGAACTCTACATCGGCACCCGCTACATCCGCGCCAAGCGGCGCAACCATTTCATTTCCTTCATCAGCATCGTCTCGATGCTGGGGCTCGTGATCGGGATCACCGCGCTGATCACGGTGATTTCGGTGATGAACGGATTCGACGGCGAGCTGCGCTCGCGGATCCTCGGAATGGTTTCGCAGGCGACCATCAGCGGCGTCGGCAACGGCATGCCGAACTGGCAGCAGGCGTTGGCGATCGCGGAACAGAATCCGCACGTCCAGGGCGCCGCGCCGTACGTGGAGCAGGGGAGCTGGATCGTCGGCAATGCAGCCAACCAGGGCGCAATGATCCGCGGCATCCTGCCGGACCAGGAACCCAAGGTCGCCGATATCGGTTCCAAGATGATCGCCGGCAAGCTCTCTTCACTGACATCAGGTTCGTGGGGCATCGTGCTGGGCCGCGACCTCGCGCTCGCGCTCGGCGTGCGGCCCGGGGACAAGGTCGTGGTCTACGCGCCGCCCACGGGAAGCAGTATCACGCCGATCGGCTTCATGCCGCGCCTCAAGCGATTCACGGTGACGGGCATCTTCGAGGCGGGCATGCAGGAATACGACTCGAACCTCGCGATCATCAACCTTCACGACGCCGAGAAGCTCTACCAGATGGATGGACCGACCGGCATCCGCCTGAAGCTGGACGACCTGTTCGCCGCCGGTCGGGTGGCCCAGCACCTGCAGGACCAGTTCGGCGAAATGGGCGCCGCCTACCGTGCGCAGGGGTGGATGCAGAGCCACGCCAACTTCTTCAAGGCGATCGCGATGGAGAAGATCGTGATGTTCATCATCCTGTCGCTGATCGTCGCGGTCGCCGCCTTCAACCTGGTGTCGTCGCTGGTGATGCTCGTCACCGACAAGCAGTCGGACATCGCGATCCTGCGCACCCTCGGCGCGACGCCGCGCAGCATCATGGGCGTTTTCATGATCCAGGGCATGCTGATCGGGATCATGGGCATCGTGGTCGGCGTAGTGTGCGGGGTGGCGCTCGCGATCAACCTGCCGTCGATCGTGGACTGGATCCAGGACATCACGGGCTACCAGTTCCTGTCCGAGTCGGTGTACTACATCAACAACGTTCCGAGCCAATTGCACTGGAGCGATGTCGGCTGGATCACCGGCATGGCGTTCCTGTTCTCCCTGCTGGCGACGATCTATCCCGCGTGGCGCGCGTCGCGCACGCAACCGGCGCAGGCGTTGCGGTATGAATAGCAGGGAGCAGGGAACAGCGAACAGGGAACAGGGCAATGGCGTTGTCCTTCGGGCGAGCCATATCGCCAAGACCTACAAGGAAGGCTCGCTGCGCACGCCGGTGCTGGAGGACGCGAGCTTCGAACTGGCGCGGGGCGAGACACTGGCGATCGTCGGGGCATCGGGTTCCGGCAAGAGCACGCTGCTGCACATCGTCGGCGGCCTCGACACGCCCACCAGGGGCGTGATCGAACTGGAAGGGCGCGAGTTGTCGAAACTGCCGGATGCCGAACGCGGGCGGGTGCGCAATCGCTCGCTCGGTTTCGTCTACCAGTTCCATCATTTGTTGCCCGAGTTCAGCGCGCTGGAAAACGTCGCGATGCCGCTGCTCATCCGCGGCACGCCGATCGCGGAGGCGCGCGAGAAGGCGAAGACGCTGCTGGAACGCGTCGGGCTCGGGCACCGCCTCGAACACAAGCCAGGTGAATTGTCCGGCGGCGAACGTCAGCGTTGCGCGATGGCACGCGCGCTGGTGACGCGGCCGTCGTGCGTGCTGGCCGACGAGCCTACAGGCAACCTCGACGAACAGAATGCCGCCTCGCTGTACGAGCTGATGCTGGAGTTGAACCGTGAGATCGGCACCAGCATCGTGCTGGTCACGCACGACCGGAAACTCGCAGGCCGTCTGGATCGCGTGCTGGAACTGACCGGGGGCGCATTGCACCCTCTGCCCGACGACTGAGTCCGTGATGGACGCGCGTCGCAGGGAACGCCGCGTCGTCCGGACAGTACCGGGGGTTCTCTCCGCCGCGATGGCGCTGCTGGCAGGCGCCGTGCTGGTGCAGGCGCTGCCGGTCCTGCCGCCGCGCTGGCTGGACGCCGTGTCGGGTTGCATCGCTCTCGCGGGGCTGGGGCTGTGCCTGCGGAGGCGCCTGCCCGGATGGGTGTTCCTCCTTGCGATCCTGCTCGCGGCCTTCGCGTGGACGGCGTGGCGCGCCGAGGTGGCGCTGGCCGCCCGGCTTCCACACGTGCTGGAGAAGCAGGACATCCTGGTGACCGGGCGCGTCATCGATTTGCCCGAGCCGCGGGAGGATTCCACCCGCTTCGACTTCGACATCTCGAGTGCCCGTTTCGGCGGACGCCCGGTCGCCGTTCGCGGCCACGTGCGACTGTCCTGGTATGCAACGCGCGGCCATGCGGCACCCTCGGTCGCGCCGTGTTCCACCTGGCGCCTGCGCGTGCGGATGAAGCGCCCGCACGGCCTGGTCAATCCGGGTGGCATGGATTTCGAGCGCTCGGCGCTCCAGAAGGGCATCGTCGCGACCGGCTACGTGCGCGAGGATCCCGCGAACGCGATGCTCGAAGCGGGCGCGTGCGTCGACGGGGTGCGTGCCCGCATCGGCGGCGCGATCAATGCCGCGCTGCCGAACGACGCGCACGCTGCGCGCTTGTTGCGCGCCTTGAGCGTCGGCGACGAGCGCGCGCTCGACGAGCACGACTGGCAAGTGGTGCGTACCACCGGCATCAGCCACCTGATCGCGATTTCGGGCTTCCACGTCGGCCTCGCCGCCGTGTTCGGCGCCTTGCTGGTACGGCTGCTGTGGTGGCTGTTCCCGGCGCTTGCGCTGCGCCTGGCGCGCCCTCTTGCCGAAGCGGCGGTGGCATTTCCGGCGGCGCTTGCCTACGGCGCGCTGGCGGGTTTCGGCCTGCCGACCACCCGCACGCTGCTGATGATCGCGGTCGTCGCGGGCTGGCGGCTGCTGCGCCGCGGCGGCGGTTTCGGGGAAGGGTTCGGCCTGGCGCTGGCCGCCATCCTGGTGCTCGATCCGCTGTCGGTGTTGTCGGCCGGGTTCTGGCTGTCGTTCGCCGGCGTCGCGCTGCTCGCGTGGACGCTCGCGCGCGATGCCGGCTGGCGCGGCCACCTCAAGGAGATCGGTTTCGCGCCGCTCCTGATGACGCTGGCGCTGCTGCCGTTGACCGTGTGGTTCTTCGGGCAGGCGTCTCTTGTGGGGCCGATCGCGAATCTCGTGGCGGTGCCGTTCGTCAGCTTCGTGATCGTGCCCATCGATCTTGCGGCCTGCGCCTTGCTGTTCGCGTGGCCTGCGGCCGGGCAGGGGTTGCTGCACGTTTGCGCTCATCTCGTGGAGGCGTTGTGGTGGTTTTTGGTCCATCTCGCCGCCTGGAAGCCCGCGATGCAATACCTGCCGCAGCCGACGTTCCTGGCCTTCGCGCTCGCGTGCATCGGCGCAGTCTGGTTGCTGGCGCCGCGTGGTGTGCCGGCGCGCGCGCTCGGCGCGCTGTTGCTGCTGCCGTTGTGCTGGCCGCGTGCCAGCCTGCCGTCGGTCGGCGCCTTCCGCGCCACCGTGGTCGACGTGGGGCAGGGCCTGTCGGTGCTGGTGCGCACCCGCGGGCATGCATTGCTGTTCGACACGGGCGCGCGCTATCCCTCCGGTTTTGACCTCGGTGCCGCGGCGGTGGTGCCGAGCATGCACGCGCTCGGCGTCACGCGCCTGGACCGGCTGATCATCAGTCACGGCGACAACGACCACGCCGGCGGCGCGGTTTCGGTGCTCGCCGCGTACCCGGGTACGCCGGTATGGGGCGGCGAACCCGCGCGTGGCCCGGTGCCGATGCGGCAATGCCGGGCGGGCCAGCATTGGCGGTGGGACGGCGTTGATTTCCGCATGTTGCGCCCGCCTGCGCCGGTCACGGTCGAAGGCAACGACGCGGGCTGCGTATTGCTGGTGAACGGGAGGGACGGGCGCCTGCTGCTGCCGGCGGACACTTCGTCGAGGGTTGAACCGGGCATCGCCCGTGCGGTCCCGCCAGGGCCGCCGCTGGTGCTGGTGGTACCGCACCACGGCAGCAAGACGTCTTCGAGCCGCGCCTACCTCCAGGCGCTGCAGCCGCGCTTCGCCATAGCCTCGACCGGCTATTTGAACGGCTACCACCATCCCGCGCCGATTGTCGCCGCCCGCTACGCGAAACTGGGGATTCCGCTTCTGAATACGCCGGCGACCGGCGCGGTGCGCATCGCCTTCCCGGCCAATGCACCGCCACGGATCCTTTCCGAAGCGCGCATGAGGCAGGCGCATTATTGGCGGGAGCATTGATGCGGTCGTTGCGCGGTTCGGTGCATTCCGTTGGGCTTCTCCCGGACGAGTCCGGGATCAACCCAATCGACGAAGCCGCTCGTGTAGGTGGCGCTGGGCGCAGCGAAGCCCAACGATCGCCCGCTGCATCGGCCGCCCGGGCAGCCGGAACCGCCTGCCAGAGTGCGACGGCGGCCACGGTCGGAGGGGCCGGCGCTGGTATGATGCGCGTGCATCGCAGAGCACCCGCAGCGGAGGTTGCAAGTGTTTGAAATCCTGAAGGCGGGCGGCTGGGGCATGCTGCCCATCCTGGTGTGCTCGGCGGTCGGACTTGCGATCGTCCTGGAGCGCTTCTGGACCCTGCGCCGCGGCACGGTGCTGCCGCCGGGCCTCGGCGACCAGGTGCGAGGCTGGGCGCATTCGCAGCAGTTGACCTCGTCCCACATCCAGGCCTTGCGGGAAAACTCGCCGCTGGGCGAACTGCTGGCCGCCGCGCTGGACGTGCGCAATCGCTCGCGCTCGGAAATCAAGGAACGGATCGAGGACACCGGGCGACACGTGGTGCACGATCTCGAGCGCTACCTCAACACCCTCGGCACCATTGCGCTGATCGGGCCGCTGCTCGGCCTGCTCGGAACCGTGTTCGGCCTGATCCGGATGTTCCTGGCGGTGATGGTGTCCGGCGTCGGCGATCCGATGAAGATGGCCGGCGGCATCGGCGAGGCGCTGGTCTGCACCGCCTCGGGCTTGGTGGTCGCGATCCCCGCCTACGTCCTGCACCGCTACTTCCGCTCGAAGGTTCAGGGCTACGTGGTGCAGATGGAGAAGCAGGCCACCGCGCTGCTGGACGAGCTCTCCGCCACCCGCCCGCCGGCTGTCGAAACGCGCGCCGCCACGGCATCGGCTGCGGCCCCCCGGCCCGCGCGGGTCGTGGGCTGACGGGACGCCGCGATGCGCATCGGCAGCGGCCGCAGCGACGATTTCGAGATCAACGTCGTCAGCCTGATCGACGTGCTGCTGACGCTGTTGATGTTTTTCGTGCTGACCACGACCTTCGTGCAGCAGGGGCACCTCAAGGTGTCGCTGCCGCAGGCGAGCGACCCCGCGAGCGCGCCCGCCAACGACACGCTGGTGATCGTGATCGACCGGCAGGGCCATTTCTTCGTGGGCGAAAACCGCGTGCTCGGCGACGACGAGGGTACGCTCCAGCGCGCGATCGAGGCGGTCGCCGGCAGCGAGCGCGAACGCCCGGTGCTGCTGCGGGCCGATGGCCAGACGCCGCACCAGGCCGTCGTCACGGCGATGGACGCGCTGGGCCGGCTCGGCTTTGCGCACCTGTCCATCGCAACCGCGCCCGCGAAGGCACCTGCCGGTGCCTGACACGCCCCGGATGCCTGGCTCCGATGCCGCGGTGTACCGGCGGCTGCTGGGCCTGCTGCGGCCGTACCGCACCATCGTCGTGGTCACGATCATGGCCATGGTCGTGGACGCCGCGGCCATGACGGCGTTCGCGCGCGTGATCAAGCCGATGATCGACAAGCTGTTCGTCACCCACGAGCCGCGCGTGATTTTCTGGATGCCGATTATCATCGTCGCGATCTTCTTCGTGCGCAGCATCGCGGTGTACATCGAGAGCTACGGCAGCGCATACGTCGGCCGTGGCGTCGTCCAGGACATGCGTCGCCGGATCTTCGGCAAGTACCTGCGCATGCCCGCCGCATTCTTCGATGCGGAATCCTCCGGCCAGCAGATCTCCCGGATCACCTACACCAGCGAACAGGTTGCGCAGGCCACCACCGATTCGGCCAAGACCGCGATCGTGGATGGCCTCACCGTGGTCGGCCTGGTTGGCGTGATGCTGTGGACCAACTGGAAGTTGTCGCTGGCCCTGCTGGTGATGGTGCCGATGATCGGTGTCCTGGTGACCTATGTCAGTCGCCGCTACCGCCGCATCAACGTGACCATCCAGTCCGTGATCGGCCGGGTCACCGGCGCGGTCGAGGAAGTCGTCGGGGCGCACCGTGAGGTCAAGGTCTTCGGCGGCCAGGACTACGAGTCCGCGCGATTCGAAGAGGTCACCGATCGTGCGCGCAAGTTGAACATCAAGGTCGCCGCGACCAACGGGCTTTCGACCGCCTTCGTGCAATTGGCCGCTGCCATCGCACTGGCGTTGATCGTGTTCTTCGCCACCCGTCCTTTCATGCTCGACCACCTCACCGCGGGTGCGTTCGCGACGCTCTTCCTTTGCATGGGCGGGATCATGCCGTCGTTGAAGCGCCTGACGACCGTGCAATCGAACATCCAGCGCGGTCTCGCGGCGGCGGCGGAGTTGTTCGGGACCCTGGACGCGCCGATGGAACGGGACACCGGCACCGTGGAACTGCAACGCTGCCGCGGCGACATCGAGTTCCGCGACGTGCGCCTGACGTATCCGGGCTCCGACACGGCCGCGCTGCGCGGCGTGTCGCTCGACTGTCCGCATGGAACGATCACGGCGCTGGTCGGCCGCTCCGGCAGCGGCAAGAGCACGCTGGCGAGCCTGATCCCGCGCTTCTACGAGCCGAGTTCGGGCACCGTGCTGCTGGACGGCCGGCCGCTCGGCGACTACACCTTGCGCAGCCTGCGCGCGCAGATCGCCTGGGTCGGGCAGGACGTGGTGCTGTTCGACGACACCATCGCCCGCAACATCGCCTACGGGGCACTGGCCGACGTCGACGAATCCCGGATCGTGGCCGCCGCGGAAGCCGCGAACGCGATGGAGTTCATCCGTGACTTGCCGGACGGGATCCACAGCCGGGTGGGCGAGGGCGGTGCGCTGCTTTCCGGCGGACAGCGCCAGCGCATCGCCGTTGCGCGCGCGTTGCTCAAGGACGCCCCGATCCTGGTGCTGGACGAGGCGACCAGCGCGCTCGATACCGAATCCGAACGGCTGATCCAGGACGCACTGTCGCGGCTGATGGTCAACCGCACCACGCTGGTGATCGCACACCGGCTCTCCACGGTCGAGCACGCCGACCAGATCGTGGTGCTGGATGCCGGGCGCATCGTCGAACGCGGTACACATGCCGAGTTGCTGGCGGCGGGCGGCAAGTACGCCTCGCTGCACCGCCTGCAGTTCCACGAGCCGGCCACGGCGTGATGCTCTCCCTTTCCCCTGCGGAGAAGGGCGCAACGCGCTGCGCTCGCTCTCGTGCGCAGCGCCGGATGGGGGTTCCGGGTTTTCGCGATTTGCCAGGCTGGTGCAAGATTCCGCCAGCGGGGTTTCCCGAACCTTTCCCCGGGCGCTGGGCGCTCGGCGCTTCGCGCCGCCTCTCCCGGTGGGAGAGGGGCTTTGCCGCCGGTGTCTGATGCATGTCGATGGCCGATCATCTGCAACAACGCTGGTATGAGGATCGCGCGCCGCCTGCGTGGACGCTGCCCGTGGCCGCGCTTTACGGCGGCGTGGTGCGGCTGCGGCGCCGGCTCTACCGCAGCGGCGTGCTGCGGTCGCAGCGGCTGGCGGTGCCGGTGGTCGTGGTCGGGAACGTTACCGCCGGGGGCGCCGGCAAGACACCGCTGGTGATCGCCCTGGTCTCAGCGTTGCGTGAGCGCGGCAGGAAGCCGGGCGTCGTAAGCCGGGGTTACGGCGGGAGCACGCGCGAGCCACGGTTGCTCGATCGGGAACCCGATCAGGCTGAGGTCGGCGACGAACCCGCGTTGATCGCGATCCGGACCGGTGCGCCCGTGGCGGTGGGGGCCGACCGTCCCGCCGCGGCGCGCCTGCTGCTGGACCAGGGCGTCGATGTGATCGTGGCCGACGATGGCTTGCAGCACTACGCCCTGGCACGCGACATCGAAATCTGCGTGGTCGACGGCACCCGGCGGCTCGGCAATGAACGGTTGTTGCCGGCGGGACCGCTGCGCGAGCCGACTTCGCGCCTCCGGAGAGTCGATTTCGTCGTATGCAACGGCGGCAAGCCGCGAGAAGGCGAAATACCGATGGCGCTCGCGCCGGTGGAAGCCGTTGGCCTCGACCAGCCGTCGCGGCGGCAGTCGTTGGCGTCTTTCGCAAACCGGCGCGTACATGCCGTCGCCGGCATCGGCCATCCGGGGCGCTTCTTCCAGTCACTGCGCGAGGCGGGGGTCGAGCCCATCGAACATCCTTTCCCCGATCATCACCGCTATGCGCCGGCGGACCTCGCCTTCGGTGACGAGCTGCCCGTACTGATGACCGACAAGGACGCCGTGAAGTGTCGCGCGTTCGCCCGGCAGGACTGGTGGCGGGTGCCGGTGACGGCGGCGTTGCCGAAGTCGTTTCTCGACGCCGTGGCGGAGCGCCTGCCGCGCCCGGCGAATGGATTCGCCGCACCGCAGCCGCGCTCCTGACGGCGCGCAGCCCGGCCGATCGCGCTCGCCGGGCTTCAGCCGGCCACCGCGCCGGTGAAGTGGTGCGCATTGAGCAACAGGTGCACCACGATGCTGGCGACGTAGCCGATGCCGATCGCCCAGGTCCAGCGCAGGTGCGAGGCAAACGTGTACATGCCGCGCGAAGCGCCCATCAGCGCGACGCCCGCCGCCGAGCCAACCGAGAGCAGGCTGCCGCCCACACCTGCGGTCAGGGTGATCAGCAGCCACTGGCCGTGATCCATCGGCGGATTCATCTTCAACACCGCGAACATGATCGGGATGTTGTCGACCACCGCGGACAGCAGTCCCATCAGCGAGTTGGCGATGGTGAAGCCGAGTCCGCCATACAAGTGCACCGAGGCGAGTGTCAGGTAGCCGGCCGCCGCCAGTCCGGCCACGCAGCCGAATACGCCGTAGAAGAACAGCAGCGTGTCCCATTCCGCGTTGGCGATGATCTTGAAGATCGAGTAGCGCTCGTAGGGTTCCTGGCCTTGCGCGATCGCGTAGCGGCGCTGCTCGTAATCGATGCGCGACGCGAGCAGGTTGAGGAGCGCCAAGCCCGTCAGCATGCCGTAGGCGGCGGGCATCTGCAGCCACTGCTTGCCGATGACCGTGATCGCGATCGTGGCGCCGAAGGTGATGCAGATGCTGATGCCGCCGCGCTTGATGGAACCGTGGGACTCGGGGGCGGCAGGCTGACCCTTGGGCACCGCGATGAACATGAGGATGGCCGGAATCAGCCAGTTGACGAGCGAGGGCAGGAAGATGTCGAAGAATTCCAGGAAATCGACCTTGTGCGCCTGCCACACCATCAGGGTCGTGATGTCGCCGAACGCGCTCCACGCGCCGCCGGCGTTCGCCGCCACCACCAGGTTGATCATGGCCATCGTGACGAAGCGCGCATTGCCGGCGCCGACCGCCAGCACCACGGCGGACATCACCAGCGCCGTGGTCAGGTTGTCGATGAAGGGCGACAGGGCGAATGCCAGTGCGCCGGTGATCCAGAACAACTGCCGGTAGCTGAACCTGCGCTTCAGGAGCTGGGTCCGCAGCGCCTCGAATACGCCGCGCTCGCCCATCGCGGTGACGTATGTCATCGCCACCACCAGGAAGAAGAAGATCTCCGCGTATTCCAGGAACATTGCTTCGAACGCGGCGCGTGCGGCCGAGGGGCCCTGGCCCGGGGTGTTCGTCCACCACGCGAGCGCGCCCCAGATCAAGCCGGCGGCCAGCATCACCGGCTTGGACTTGGCGATCTCGATGCGCTCCTCCATGATCACCGCGACATAGGCCAGCGCGAACAGCGCCAGCACCAGCCAGCCGATGGGCTCCGCGGTGAGGTGGAAGTTCACGTCGGCATCGGCGGCTGTCGCGACCGCGATCGCGGGCGACAGGCTTGTCATGGCGAGCATCGGGGACCCCTCGAGGCGATGGCGTGTGCCGGGGCAAGCCTAACAGTCGGCAGACCGCGGACGCGAGGACCGTCAGCCGAGGTGCCGCCGGAGCAGTGGCGGGCGTTCCGATCGGCGCCGCACAACCCGGGCCGACCGCCAAAAAGATCGCCGCGTCAAGCTGCTGGATAACGGAATGCCGGCCTTCAAAGCGGCTGCTGTGGAAAGTCAGGCCATGGATGGCCGTTCTGGCGTTCCACAAAACCGAGACCGGTTCGCCTGCCAGACGGTCAAGTGAAGGTGCGATCAAGGACGATCGCACAAAAGGCGTCTCCGGCCTGCGCCACCGGGGAGGGGTAGGACGCAGGCCGGATACGCGGATGAGGGCAGCCAACCAGGCAGTGGCACGAGGGATGCCCTCGACCTGATTGCTACAGACGGGGTCGCTCCTCACCTGCGCGACATGGTGCTACCGCAACCTTTCACCGACCTTTCGGATCGGAAAAGCGGCCGTGGCCAAGGCCTTGCGGCGGGTGCCGGATCGCGCCGACTATACTTGCGGCGGTAAGGATGCCATCCGCACGAGCCTGCAACGTGGCCACGAAACCGGAAGACCGCCAGCGACGGGCCGCGCGGCTGCGCGCGGCGATCGAAGACGCCAACCACCGCTACTACGTGCTCGACGACCCATCCATACCGGATGTCGAGTACGACGCGCTGATGCGCGAGCTGGAGGCGCTGGAGGCCGAACATCCCGAACTCGCGACCCCGGACTCGCCCACCCGCCGCATCGGCGCGCGGGCCACCGGCGGGTTTGCCGAGGTGCGGCACGCGCTTCCCATGCTGTCGCTGTCCAATGCCTTCACGGACGACGAGGCCGCCGCGTTCGTGCGCCGCATCGCGCAGACGCTCGGCGTCGACGAGGACAAGCTGGTGTTCTCGGCCGAGCCCAAGCTCGACGGCCTCGCGATCAGCCTGCGTTACGAGGATGGTGTCTTCGTGCAGGGTGCCACGCGCGGCGACGGTACGGTGGGCGAGGAGGTCACCACCAACCTGCGCACGATCAAGGCAATCCCGTTGAAGTTGCGCGGTCGCGGTTACCCCCGCGTCCTCGAGGTCCGTGGCGAGGTGTACATGCCCAAGGCCGGATTCGAAGCCTTCAACGAACGCGCGCGCGAACGGGGCGAGCGCACCCTCGCCAATCCGCGCAACGGCGCGGCGGGTTCGCTGCGCCAGCTTGATCCGCGGGTGACGGCGTCGCGGCCGCTGGCGTTCTACGGCTATGCGATCGGCGAAGTGCAGGACGGGACGCTCCCGGGCTCCCATTCGGAAACCCTGGCGCAACTGCGCGGCTGGGGGCTGCCGGTCAGCCCTCAGGTCGAATGCACGAAGGGGCTGGAAGGCTTGCTCGACTATTACCGCCGCATGGGCGGACAGCGCGATTCGTTGCCCTACGAGATCGACGGCGTCGTCTACAAGCTGGACCGCTACGACCAGCAGAACGAGATGGGCTACGTGTCGCGCGCCCCCCGCTGGGCGCTGGCGCACAAGTACCCGGCGCAGGAAAAGAGCACCGTGGTCGAGGCGATCGAGATCAACATCGGTCGCACTGGCGCGGCCACGCCGTTCGCGGTGATGCAACCGGTGCAGGTCGGCGGCGTCACCGTCACCAAGGCGACCCTGCACAACATCGACCAGGTCGCGCGCCTCGACGTGCGCGCCGGCGACACCGTGATCGTCAGGCGCGCCGGCGACGTAATCCCGGAAGTGGTGCGGGTCAACCTGGGGCGCCGCCCCCGCGGTACCAGGCCGTGGCACATGCCCTCGCATTGCCCGGTCTGTGGCTCGGCGATCGTGCGCGAGGAGGGCGAGTCGGTTGCGCGCTGCACCGGCGGCCTGGTCTGTGCAGCGCAGCGCAAGGAAGCCCTCGTGCACTTCGCGTCGAGGCGTGCGATGGACATCGACGGCCTGGGCGACCGCAACATCGAGGATCTCATCGCGTTCGGTTATGTGCATTCTCCGGCCGACCTCTACGCGTTGACGGTCGACGACTTCGTAGAGATGAAACGGCGCGGCGACGAACGCGAGCCCACCCCGGCGGAGGCCGGGGGCCACGCGCCCGAGGTCGCGAAGAAGGGCAAGGTCGCCACGCGCTGGGCGGAGAAGCTGGTGGACGCGATCGAGGCCAGCAAGGACACCACGCTGGAACGGTTCCTCTACGCGCTCGGGATCCCCGAGGTCGGCGAAGCCACCGCGAAAACGCTGGCGCGCCATTTCGGTTCGCTGGATGCGCTGATGGATGCCGGCGAAGCCGAACTCACCGCGGTCACCGACGTCGGCCCGATCATGGCCGGCCACATCGCCGCATTCTTCGCCGAAACGCGCAATCGCGGGGTGATCGCCGCGTTGCGCAGGACCGGCGTGCACTGGAACGAGTCCGCACCGCGGGGCGGAGCCGATGGCCCATTGGCGGGCCAGACGGTCGTCCTGACCGGCACCCTGGCGTCGCTCACCCGCGACGAGGCCAGGGACAAGCTGGAGGCGCTCGGCGCCAAGGTCGCGGGTTCCGTGTCGAAGAAAACCGGTTTCGTCGTCGCGGGTGAGGCCGCAGGCTCCAAGCTCGACAAGGCGCAGTCGCTCGGCGTCGAGATCCGCGACGAGGCCCAGTTCCTCGCGCTGCTCAAAGAACACGGGCTTTCGGCATGAAGGGTGCCGTGATGCGGGTCGCCCGCGCCTGCGCGGATGTCGATGCGCTGGCCGACCAGTACGCACGCGGACTCGGTTTCGAGGTGCTGGGGCAGTGGCGCGACCATGAGGGCTTCGACGGCGCCGTGCTCGGGCACCGGCGGGCGCCGTATCACCTCGAATTCATCCACGCGCACGATGAGCCGGAGCCGCCCCCGCCGCACCCGGAAAACCTGCTGGTCTTCTACCTGCCCGACACCGCGGACTGGACGGAGCGCTGCACGGCCGCGGAGGCCGCCGGGTTCCGGAGCGTGCCGAATGCCAATCCCTACTGGGAGCGGGTCGGCCGCACCTACGCGGATCGCGAAGGCGGCAGGGTGATCCTGCAGAACGCCGCGTGGACCACGTGACCCCGCTTGCCGCGAAGCGGCAGGCGGTACGGTCGCGGGCGCGGCTCAACGCGCTGATCCGCGACTTCTTCGCGCATCGCGGCGTCGCGGAAGTCGAGACGCCGATCCTCTCGGCGGCCGGCAATACCGAACCCAACATCGCGGGGTTCGTCACCGGGTTTGCCGGGCCGATCGCGGCCGGTGCTCGCACGCGCTACCTGCGGACCTCGGCCGAATACCCGATGAAGCGCCTGCTCGCGTCGGGCTTCGGCGACTGCTACGAACTCGGCCGCGTGTTCCGCAACGGCGAGGCCGGTTCCTCGCACAATCCTGAATTCACGATGCTGGAGTGGTACCGGGTCGGCTTCGAGCACCGGCGACTGGCGCTCGAGGCCGCGCAACTCGTGCGTGCGGCGCTGGCGCTGGTGCAGCGCGACGCACCGGTGGCGACGACCAGCTATCGCGACTGGTTCCGCGACCACCTGCGGCTCGATCCCTTCGAGGCAGGGGAGGCTGCATTGCGGGCGCCGCTCGCGGAGTACTGCATCGAATCCCCGGGGCTCGGGCGCGACGACTGGCTGGACCTGCTGGTGACCCATTGCCTGCAACCGACGCTGCCGGAAGGCGGCATCACCATCGTCTACGACTTTCCGCCTTCGCAATGTTCGCTGGCGCGGGTCGCAGGCAATCCGCCGGTGGCGGAGCGGTTCGAAATCTACCTCGGGCAGCACGAGCTCGCCAATGGCTACCACGAATTGAACGACGCCGCCGAGCAGCGCGCGCGCTTCGAGCACGAGAACCTGCGCCGCCGCGAACGCGGCCTCGACGAGCTTCCGCTGGACGAAAACCTGCTCGCAGTCCTCGACCACCTGCCCGACTGCGCAGGCGTCGCACTCGGCGTCGACCGCCTGCTAATGCAATTGCTCGGCACCGACGACATCCGCGATGTGATCGCCTTCCCCTTCGCGGAGGCGTGAACCGTGGGGATGCCGCCTGGGCAGGGCGGACACTGTCCGCCGACCGAGCCAACGGCTGGCGGCGCTCGCCCTGCAGAGGGTCAGAACTCCAGGTCCTGGGCAGCGCAGAGGTAATCGACCAGTGGCGCCAGCCGCATGAAATGATCGGACACGAAGGGCAGCAGCTTCGGCGAGCAGGCGCGTGCGTCGTCGAAGCCGGTGCCGACGGCGAAGCTCTTGCGCTTCAGGTCTTCGATCAGCGGATGGTCCGGCGGGAAGCCGTGCGGCGGGCGCACCAGCGACTCGCCCCGGAACGCGTAGCGGCCCTGGAAGGCGCGGCCGTGGGCTGCGCGCCGCCATGCCGCCGGGTTGTCGGCGATGAAGTTGCGGACATTGCGCAAGGTATGGTTTTCGGGGTGCCACAGGCCGGCGCCGATGAAGCAGTCGCCGGGCGCGATGTGCAGGTAGAACGACGGCGCAGCGATTTCGCGGCGACGCTCATGGAACAGCCGTGCGCCGGCCCAGGGCTTGTACGGCGCCTTGTCGTGGCTGAATCGGGTGTCGCGCTGCACGCGGAACAGCGAACCGCCCACCTTGCGCGGATCGGCACGGTAGTGCGCGCTGATCGTCGCGAGCGGTGCCTGCAAATCCGCGATCAGTTGCAGGAACGGCTCGCGCACCTCGCGCTCGTAACGCGCCTGGTGCGCCTTGAACCACGCGCGGTTGTTGTTGCGCTCGAGCGCGCGCAGGAAACGGAACGTCGCGGACGAGAAGTAGGCTTGCGGCATGGTTCGGACGAATCCCCTGTCAACGGCGGCTGGCGACGGCCGTCACACCAATTGACCGGTGCCCTCGTGCAGCTCGAACTCCCGCCGCACGGTTTCGCCCCAGTCCTGCAGCCGGTCCAGCAGGACCTGCTTCGGTCCGGGCGGCGCCTCCGTCCGCAGTCGCGCAACGGCGTCGAAATAGTGTTGCAGCGTCAGGCGGGCGAGGCCGTTGTCGCAGGTCAACTTGTCGCGCACGAACACCCACCAGCGCTCGCGCTCGTCCGCATCCAGGGTTTCGGGCCAGTTGCGGGCGCGGTAGCGGAACAGCAGTTCGGGATAGCGCGGGTCGGCGAACCCGAAGTCGGTCGTGCCGAGCTGCGGGGGCGGTGTCGCCCGCACCCGCTCGCAACGGGCCTTGTCCGCGGGCGAGGGGAAGCCGGAATACATCGCGAGCTCGGGATCGTTGCGGTCCGCCCACGTCGCGACGCGGGCGGCGAAGGCGCTGCGCACCCGTTCGGCCAGGCCGGCGCTGGCCCGGATGCGTTCGAGGTGCCGCAGGCAGCGTGGCGGATCGAGGCAGATGCGGACGACGTCCACGTCGCGCAGGGTTTCGATCGGCGCCAGGAATGGCGCGCGGTTGGCGTGCACTTCCTTGAGCGGCGGCCGAGCGATGTCCTCGGGCAGATCCACGCGCCGGGTGAACATCCGTTCGGCGAGGTCGGCGGGATCGAGGTCGATCCAGCCGTCGGGATCGACGTCGAGGTCGGCGACGATGAAGGTGCCGGCGCGGGTCGGGTGCTCGGCGACCGGCACGACCATCGCGAGGCAGCCGCGTGCCGGCGCGTAGCGGCCGGACACGTGCAGCAGCGGTTGCATCGCGGGCAGGGCGGCCGCCAGTTTCGGCGACGCGGCGTTCTTGTCGCGCAGCGCGAAGCACCAGTCGTAGAGGCGTGGCTGCCGCTCGCGCAGCAGGCGCGCCAGCGCGATGGTCGCCTCGACGTCCGACAGCGCGTCGTGTGCGCGGCGCTGCCCCAAGTGGTTGGCGGCCGCCAGGTGCTCCAGCTTGAACGATGGCGCGCCGTCTTCGCGCACCGGCCATTCGATTCCCGCCGGGCGCAGGGCGTAGCAGGCGCGGGCGAGGTCCATGATGTCCCAGCGCGAGTTGCCGTTCTTCCACGCGTGCTCGTAGGGATCGAAGAAGTTGCGGTAGAACAGGTTGCGGTTGACCTCGTCGTCGAAGCGGATCGAGTTGTAGCCGGTCGAGCAGGTGCCGGGTTCGGCCATCCGTTCGTGCACCGCGGCGGCGAACTCCGCCTCGACCAACCCCCCGCCTTCGGCGTCCTGCGGCGCGATGCCGGTGACGAGGCACGCTTCGGGATGGGGGAGTACGTCGCGCGCGGGGCGGCAGTACAGCACGTCGGGATCGCCGAGCGGGCGCAAATCGGTGTCGGTCCTGATCGCGGCGAACTGGACCGGACGGTCGCGCGCCGGGTCGGTGCCGGTGGTTTCGTAGTCGTACCACAGCAGGGTCGGGGCAGGCATCGGGGCAGCGTAGGGGAGCGCCGCACCCGTGACAATCCGTGCGCGGCCGGCGGTGTTGCTAGACTGCACGGCTGGAGGGCACGATGAGCGGATGCGCGAGCGACAACCTGATCTGGATCGATCTGGAAATGACGGGGCTCTGTCCCGACAGCGATTCGATCATCGAGATCGCCACAGTGGTCACCGACCGCGACCTCCATGTCCTCGCCGAGGGGCCGCAATTCGCGATCCGCCACGAGGAAGCGCGGCTGCTCGCGATGGACGACTGGAACCGCAACCAGCACGGCAAGTCCGGCTTGTGGCAACGCGTACTCGAGTCGGGCGCCGACCACGCGCAGGCCGAAGCCGAGACGCTGGTGTTCCTGGAAGCCTGGGTGGCGCCGGGCAAGTCGCCGATGTGCGGCAACTCGATCTGCCAGGACCGTCGCTTCCTGCACAGGCAGATGCCGAAACTCGAGCGGTTCTTCCATTACCGCAATCTCGACGTATCCACCCTGAAGGAGCTCGCGCGCCGTTGGGCGCCCGACATCTACAAGGGCTTCAGCAAGGACTCCGCGCACACCGCACTGTCGGACATCCGCGATTCGATCGACGAGTTGCGCTACTACCGCGCGCACATGGGCGAACTCGCCGGCCTGTAGGAGCGGGCCACGCCCGCGATCGGGGTTTCAGCCACGGTACGACGGTCGCGGCCATGGGCCGCTCCTACATTGCCGCGGCCGCATCGAGCAGCACGTCCACACCGGCTCGCGGCGCGATCGACGCCGCCGGAATCGCTTCGCCGTGCTTCCATGCCGCGACGGCATCGCGTTTCCCGGCACCTTCCACCAGGAACAGCACGTTGCGGGCGCTGGACAGGCGATGGGTACTCAGCGACACGCGTTCGGCCGGTGGCTTGGGCGCGTCGAACACGGCGAGCGCGTCGGGCGAGTCCTCGTGGACGCCCCAGTCGCGGCCGGGGAACAGGCTGGCGGTGTGGCCGTCCTCGCCAAGGCCCAGCAGCACGAGGTCGAATCCATCGGCGGTCCGCAACTCGCGGGCATACAGCGCGGCGGCTTCGCGGGCGCCCCGTTCGGCGGGGATCACGTGCACGTTGGCGGCCGGAAGCGCGACATGGTCGAGCCATTCGCTGCGCGCCATCCGGCTGTTGCGGCCGGGATCGTCGGCCGGAACGCAGCGTTCGTCGCCGAACCACACATGCCACCGCGCCCAGTCGGCATCCGCGCGGCGCAGCGCGCGGTAAAGCTTGCGTGGGGTGTTGCCGCCGGCCAGCACGATGTCGAACGCCCGGTGGCGGGCGATCGCGTCGCGCGCGGCGCCCAGGATCCGGGATTGCGCCTCGGCCAGCAGTGAAACGTCATCGGGGAACTCGTGCCAGCGGACGACCTGCGCGGGCAGGGCAGGTGGCACGGAAATCATTCCTTCTTCATCGCATGGCCGCCGAACTGGTTGCGCATCGCCGACAGCAACTTGTCCGAGAAGGAATCCGTATCGCGCGAACGCAGGCGCTCGATCAGCGAGGCGGTGATGATCGGCGCGGGTACGTCGAGGTCGATGGCTTCGGCGACGGTCCAGCGCCCTTCGCCGGAGTCGGCGACGTAGGGGGCGATGTCCTTCATGTCCGGATCCTGCTTCAGCGCATCGGCGGTCAGGTCCAGCAACCACGAACGCACCACCGAGCCGTAGCGCCAGATCTCGGCGATCTGCTCCAGGTCCAGCTCGAACTCCTGCTTGTGCTTCAGGATCGAGAAGCCTTCGGCGTAGGCCTGCATCAGGCCGTACTCGATCCCGTTGTGGACCATCTTCACGAAGTGGCCCGAGCCCACGGGGCCGACATGACCCCAGCCCTTGTCCTTGCCGGGCGCCAGCGCCTCGAAGATCGGGCGCAGGCGATCGACCACTTGGGTGTCGCCGCCGACCATCATGCTGTAGCCCTCCGCGAGCCCCCACACGCCGCCGCTGGTGCCGCAGTCCACGAAATGGACGCCGCCTTCGCCGAGTTGCGTCGCATGGCGCTGGTCGTCCTTGTAATTGGAATTGCCGCCGTCGATCACGACGTCGCCTTCGCCGAGCACGGCCGCCAGACCCGCGACGGTTTCGTCCACGATCTTGCCGGCCGGCACCATCACCCATACAGCGCGGGGCGGTTCGAGCGCGCGGACCAGCGCCTCGAGCGTATCGACCGCCTTGCCGCCGGCATC
>DASSOQ010000039.1:0-18247 GCA_035700365.1 Rhodanobacteraceae bacterium
CCGCACATCTCGCGGCACACCCTTGTCACGCTGGCTCAAAAGGCCCGGGACACTCTTCGTGCTCGTCGAATGGGGCGGGGAGCCGCTCTACACACGGGGTCAGTCAAGCTGCCTCAAGGAGCGAACGGCTTCCCCGAAAACGTTGACGATCGTAACGATCCAATCGTCGATTCCCAACGTACAAGGAGCGCGCCATGCGCGCGACCAAGAGGGCTTGATCGCGGCCATGGGCCGCTCCTACACACATCAGTGGCCCCGGGAACGTGACGGACTCGCGCTGCCGGCGATGTAACGCCAGTGCCAGGGTTCGTACTCGTAGCCGTACGGGTTGCCGGGCGGGAACGAGAGGTGGAACCCGAAGCGGCTCGCGTTGCGTTCCAGCCAGCCGAACGCCTTGCTCCTGGCGAAACTCGCGTCGGCGGCCGGGACGCCGGGCGTGGTCAGGTCGACGGCGCAGCCGGTCTGGTGTTCGCTGTAACCCGGCACCGCATTGATCGCCAGCGCCTCCTCGATGCTCATGCCGCGCTTCAGCTTCTTGCGGATCAACCCGGTCTGGTACGACATGCTGCGAAAGCCCGACACCGTTTCGAGTTCGACGCCATCGTGCTTCGCGGCCGCGAACATTTTCTTCAAGGCCGCGGCGGCGGGTGCGACCATTTCGACCTTGCGTCCGTACACGTCGCGCGGCACTTGCACCAGGTCCCTGGCTTCCGGCTGCAGCACCAGGTGGTGGCGTGCGGTGTAGTCCGCGGGAATCCCGAGGCCACGGTTCACTTCCCGGATGTGCATGACCTGCGCCGCCGGTTGCGGGGGCGGGGTGGCCGGGCAGAGCACCTCGGCCGCCAGGGCGGCCGGAGCGGCGAACGAGACGAGGGCGGCAAGCGCAGTGTTGCTGACGAACGGCACGCGGATCTCCGGAGGGGTGAAACGCGCATGATACGGGAGCCGGTCCGGCGTTCCGGACTGCTCACGCAGGTTGCCGGTTGGAGTATCCTTGCAGGGTTGCGGTTTGCGTTTTTCCCGTCATGCCCATCTACGTTTTCCGTTGCGAGGATTGCGGCGAGCAGTTCGATCGCCTGCAGAAGCTCTCCGATCCCGATCCCGACACCTGCCCCAACTGCGGCAGGCACGCCGTGCGCCGCCAGGTGACCGCGCCGGCATTCCGGCTTGCCGGCAGCGGCTGGTACGAGACCGATTTCAAGTCCGACAAGGAAAGGAAGCGCAACCTCGCCGGCCGCGACGAGTCGTCGAAGCCGCCGGGCGATGGCGCGAAAAGCGGTGACAAGCCCGCTGCTGGTGAAAAGTCGTCCGCGGTTGGCGGCGGTGCGACGACCGCCAAGTCGGCCGAGCCGAAGGCTGCGGCAAAATCGGCGGCCTCCAAGGATTGACGGCGCCCTCGTGCAAGACGGGCATTGCCCGCCGGCTGATGGCGGGCAATGCCCGCCCCGCCGGCCCCGCCGCCAGTCACCGTTCAGCCAGGAGCATCAACACTGGCGCGGTACGGTCACGGGAGGGCAGCGACATGCGCATCGTTCCGGTCGTTTTCGCGAGCTTGGCCTGCATGTTTTCGGCGGCGGCGTGCGCGCAGATTACCTACAGCAATCGGCCGCCGCCCGGTTATGCGGAAAATCCGGGGCAGGTCGTGGCCTGCGGCAGTCCCCAATACCACCTGGCGCGGTGCCCGGTGCCGCCGGGTTGGCGTGGCGCGCGCCTGGTCCGCCAGACTTCCGATTCGGCCTGCGTGGAGGGGCGGACCTGGGGATTCGATCGCGGCAGCATCTGGGTCGACGACGGCTGCGGCGGCGAGTTCGCGGGCGTGGGCGGCTGGCGTCCGGGCCCGGGCTGGGACCGCGACTTCGTCGTCTCCTGCGGCAGCCCCCAGTATCGCCGCAACTTCTGCCAGGTCGATATCGGCGCGCGCGGCCACGTGCGCCTGCAGCGCCAGTTGTCCGACTCGGCGTGCATCGAAGGCCGGAGCTGGGGCTGGAACCGCGCGGGGATCTGGGTCGACCAGGGCTGCGGCGCGAGCTTTCTCGTGACCCGCCGCTGGTAACCCGGCGTGGCGGTGGGGCCGCAAGGGCAATCGCCGCTGAACCCGCCAACGGCGTCACCCCGGGATCCGGCGGCGATCCGCTAAACTTCGCGCTCATCCCGCTGGATCGATAGAACGCCCTTGTCCTGGTTCGAGCGCGTGCGCCGGGTCTGGCCCTTCGCACGCTGGCCCATCCTGATCGGCATCGGACTCGCCGTCGGCTTCGTGGTTCCGTACACGCTGGTCCTCGACCACCGCGTGAAGACCCGCGTGACGGAGATCGATTTCACCCAGCCCACGCGGGTGTACGCGCGCCCGCAATTGCTCGCGGCAGGGGTGGCGATGGGCAAGGCCACCCTGAAGCTGGAACTCGGGATGGCCGGCTACACCGAAGCGCCGTCCGCGGCGCGGGTGCCCGGTACCTGGAGCGCGGACGGCGGCACCTTCGTGATCGCGTCACGCGGTTTCATGGATCCGGCCGGGGGCGAATTGCCGCGGCGGGTGCGGGTGAAGCTCGGCTCGGGCCGCATCCAGTCGGTGTTCGACGTCACGGCGGACAAGCCGCTCCACAAGACGCACCTCGATCCCGCGCGGATCGCGACGATGTATGGTGTCCAGCAGGAAGAGCGCATCATCCTGCCGCTTTCGGAAATGCCGCAGCTGCTGGTGCAGGGTATCCAGGCAGTCGAGGACCGGGACTTCAAGAACAACCACGGCATCGACGTGTCCTCGATCATGCGCGCGGCGCTCGCCGACCTGCGCGCGGGCCACGTGGTGCAGGGCGGTTCGACGATCACCCAGCAACTGGTGCGCAACCTGTTCCTGGACCGCAGCCAGACGCTGGTGCGCAAGTTCAACGAGGTGCTGCTGTCGATCCTGCTCGACGCGCACTTCAGCAAGGGCCAGATCCTCAACGCGTACTGCAACGAGGTGTTCCTCGGCCAGCAGGGCAACCAGGCGGTGCACGGCTTCGCCGCGGCGAGCTGGTACTACTTCGGGCGGCCCCTGCAGACCCTGCGGCCGCAGGAAATCGCATTGCTGGTCGGGATGGTCCGCGGGCCGAGCTACTACGATCCCCGCCGCAATCCGGAGCGCGCACTCGCCCGCCGCAACGTGGCGCTCAATGCCTTCCATACCACCGGCCTGTTGAACGATGCGCAGTGGCAGGCCGCGAAGTCCACGCCGCTGGACGTGACGCCGAAGCCGCAACTGGTGGTGGACCGCTTCCCTGCGTTCATGCAGGTGGTGCGCGAGCAGATCGCGCGCGACTTCAGCGAGCAGCAGCTACGCAACGGGGGGCTGTCCGTGTACACCACGCTCGATCCGGCAGCGCAGGTGTACGCCGAGCAGTCGCTGGACGAAGCCATCAAGGCGCTCGGCAAGCGCGGCGACCAGCTCGAGGGCGCGGTGGTGGTGGTCGAGCCGTCCACCGGCAGCGTGCTGGCGATGGTCGGCGGCCGCGAGTCGGACCTGCACGGCTTCAACCGTGCCTATGACGCGCGGCGGCCGGTCGGCTCCAGCCTCAAGCCGTTCTACTACCTGATGGCGCTGACCGACCCATCCCGCTGGAATGTCGCGTCGCTGCTGGACGATTCGCCGATCTCCTTGAAGCTCCCGAACGGCAAGTCCTGGACGCCGCACAACGACGACAACCAGTCGCACGGCGAGGTGCCGATGGTCGAGGCGCTGGCGAAGTCCTACAACCTCGCGAGCGTGCACCTCGGATTGGCACTCGGCGTCGACCGGGTGGCGGCGTTCCTGCGCTCGTTCGGGCTCGAGGGCGTGCAGCCCAACCCGTCGCTGCTGCTGGGCGCCGTCGACATGTCACCTTTCCAGCTCGCGCAGTTGTACGAGTTCTTCGCCGACGACGGGCACGCGCTGCCGCTGCTAACCCTGCGCGGCGTGCTCGATCGCGGCGGCCACGTGCTGAAGCAGTACGCGGTGAAGCCCGGCAAGGGCCAGTACCAGCAGGCCGAGCGCCTGGTCCGCTGGATGATGCAGCAGGTCACCCAGTACGGCACCGCCGCCGCGATCGGCGACCATCCCGAACTCGCCGACCTGCATGCCGCCGGCAAGACCGGCACTTCCGACCACCAGCGCGATTCGTGGTATTCCGGTTTCACGGGCGATCGCCTCGCGGTCGCGTGGATGGGCCGCGACGACAACAAGCCGACCCACCTGTGGGGCTCGACCGGCGCGCTGAAGGTGTGGATGAAGCTGTTCGAGAAAATGCCGAGCACGCCGCTGGACACCTCGTTCGGCAACGGCATCCAGTACGCGTGGATCGATCCGTCCACCGGACAGGGCACGCTGCCGCAATGCGACGGCGCACGCCAGTATCCTTTCATCGACGGCTACGTGCCGCAGGTGCAGAACCATTGCTACCTGCAACGGCTGGAACATATTTTCAGCAGCGGCGATTCCGGCGACGGATCGTCGCAGCCGTCCGCGGGCGCGCGGGCCTGGCGCTGAAACCCTGGAGGGACACACGATGATGTTGAAATCCGGCCGCGTTGCGGCCACGGCCGCCGCCGCAGCTGCGTTGTTGCTTGCGGCATGCTCGAATCCGCCGCTGCCGGCGCCCGCCTCGGAGCGTGGTTCGCCGACCGCGATGGTCGAAGCGATCCGCGCCGCCGGTGCCGCCGACAAGTCGGTGGTGCAGGTTGCGCCGCTGCGCGACCCGGCGGTCGACGGTTTCCTCGAGCAGGCGCATGTCGCCGAGAACGCCGGCCACTACCAGGCCGCGCTCGACAGGATCGATGCGGCGTTGAAGCTGTCGCCCGATGCGCCGAACATCCTGCAGTTCCGCGCCGAGATCGAGATCCTGTTGCGCAACTATCCCGCGGCCGAGGCCGACGCCCGGCACTCGTTCATGCTGGGCCCGAAGGTCGGCAGCCTGTGCGCGAGCAACTGGCAGACGATCCTGGAAGTCGCCGAAGCGCAGGACCGCCAGGCCGACGTGACCACCGCGCGCGCCGCGCGCGACAAGTGCCACAAGGCGGGGCCGGTCCGCATGTGATGGCGGTCTGCACGTCCTTGGCTGGGGCGGATGCCGCCCGCATGCCCGTCATGTGTCGGCAAGCGCCTTTCATCTTGTCATTCCCGGGCGCCTGCGGCTTGTTGCCGCTTGGTGGAGACCGAGATGGATCCCGGGTTCCGCCCGCCTGCCGCGCGGGCGGGCCCGGCATGACGTCGAATCTTTGCTGACCTTGCGACGCTGATCGGCTCCGCCCTCGCAGTCGGCCGGCGTCGTCAGGTGATCAGCAGCATGGCCGCGAGCAGCGCGATCCCGAATGCCGCTGCCAGCATCGCGAAGGAGAACGCGAGATAGGGGCCGTGCCAGGGTATGGGCATGTGCTCACGCCGCCACTGCCGCGCATAGGCAAGATAGCGGAAGCCGCAGACCAGCACCATCGCGGTTCCGAATGCGACCAGCGCCGCACCGCCGAGGGTCGAGAGCATGTGCGGCTGCGGCCGCGTGGCGCCCGGATTGGAAATGCCATGGCGCAGCAGCAGCGCGAAGCGATCCACCGCGATGCCGGCGACCATCAGCGTAAGCGCGGTGCGAATCCACACCGACAACGTCCGCTCCGCATTGAGGTAGGAACGGTGCTCGGACATCTCCGAGCGCTGGGCCGACATCTTCGACCGGTCCGCCGACATGTCGGAACGCTCCGCGGACATGCGCGAACGATCCAGGGACATCCGCGAGCGGTCCGCGGACATTTCGGTGCGCTGCCTGGCGAGCTCCACCTGGTACTCGGCGAGCTCGACCATGCGCTTCATCAGCCTGAGCTGTTCGGGCTCCCGGTCCTCTTCGTGTGTCATCGCGGAACTCCCGGCACGCACGCGTGCAGTGTGCCAGCCGACCGGCGCGCGCGCGAGCATGCTGCCAACTGGATCGGCGGTTCATCCGCCGCCCGGCAGTGCGACGCAGGCCGGTTCACTGCGCTTCGCGCGCGGGAAACCACGCCATGCCGATGTCGTCCTCGTACACGCCGTCGGCGCGCCGGACGCGGTGCCGGAAGCGCGCTTCCTCCACGAATCCGCAGCGATCGTACAGCCGCCGCGCGCGTTCGTTGCCGGCGCGCACGTTCAACTCCACCTTGCCGACCCGCGGATCGCGTTCCGCCCACGCGAGCAGGTCGCGCAGCATCGTTTCGCCGACACCGCGGCCCACATGCGCGGGGTGCACCACGATGGTGAGCAGGAATACATGCGCGGTCGCGTGCATCGGCATGGGATCGAGGAACGCGTGGCCGATGACCGCGCCATCCTGTTCGGCGACGATGTAGCGGCCCCGGGTAGCCAGTTTCGCAATCCTGGCGCGATAGGCGTCAAGCGGGATTTCGCCCGGCCGCCCGACCAGCAGCCCCGGCATCCGCGCGGTTTCGGCTTCCGCCACGGCGATCACCGCGGCGTCGGTGTCGCGGGCGATCCGTACGGTCCATGGATTTGTCATCGTGTCGTGACCGGTTGCGGGAGCGTGCCGTGCGCGCGATGGGGCGCCACCAATCGTTGCCCCGCAAACCGTAATGCTCGCGGCCGTCGGCCGCTCCTTCAACCCGGCGGGCGCGCGAGAGCCGGAAATGGCAAAATAGCGGGTTCAGAATCCGACCGCTTGCATGTACGCGATCAAGGAAATTTTCCATACCCTGCAGGGCGAGGGCTTCCACGCCGGCCGCCCCGCGGTGTTCTGCCGGTTCGCCGGCTGCAACCTGTGGTCGGGCCGCGAGGCCGACCGCGCGGGTGCCGCGTGCAATTTCTGCGATACCGATTTCGTCGGCACCGATGGCGAGAACGGCGGCAAGTATCCGGATGCCGCCGCGGTTGCGGAAAAGATCGCTTCGCTGTGGCCGGCGGACGCGCCGCGCAACCGCTTCGTGGTGTTCACCGGCGGCGAGCCGCTGCTGCAACTCGACGCCGCGCTGCTGGATGCGATGCACCCGCTCGGATTCGAATGCGCGGTCGAAACCAACGGGACGCTCGAGCCGCCGGAGGGCCTCGACTGGATCACCGTCAGCCCCAAGGGCACCCAGCCGGTGAAGCTGCGCCGCGCGGACGAACTGAAGCTCGTGTATCCGCAGGCGAACGCGCCGCCGGAACGATTCACCGGCTTCGACGCCGGACACTTCTTCCTGCAGCCGATGGACGGTCCGCGTGCCCTTGAAAACACCCGCGCGGCAGTCGATTACTGCAAGGCCCATCCGTACTGGCGGCTGAGCCTGCAAACCCACAAGTACCTGGGCATTCCGTGAGCGACAAGATCTTCACCGTCTGGAAGGAGTTCCGCTTCGACGCGGCCCACCAGCTCGATGCGGGGCCGGCTGGCGATCCACGCTACCGGCGCATGCACGGCCATTCGTACCAGGTCGAAGTATGGCTGCGCGGACCGCTCACCGAACGCGGCTGGGTCATCGACATGGGCGACCTGGTGCAACGGATCGAGGTCGCGCGCGACGCGCTCGACCATCGCCTGCTCAACGACGTCGAAGGCCTCGGCATCCCCACGATGGAAAACATCGCCGCGTTCGTGTGGGACAGGCTCGGCGAGCTGCCGCAACTGCAGCGGGTGGTGGTCAAGCGCACCCAGAACGGCGAAGGCTGCGAATACCTCGGGCCCGAATCCTGACGCCCGACGACCGCGATGCGCGCGTCACGGTCCCCGGCAGGTGCTCGGCAGGAACATTGGCTTCAGAGTCGTTCGGTTTCGACCGACCGCCGACATTCCGGAAGGGCTGGGCGCGGTGCCGCACGACCACGCGATCGGGCTGCGGGGACTGCCCTCCACCACCAGCGGGCGCAGCGACAGCACCTTGCCCTGCAAGGCCACGTTGATGTCCTTGTCCCGGAACGTAATGTTGATGACGCCGCCATCGACGGTCACCGCGCCCACGTAGTGGCCGATGATCGAGCCGGCCGAAGGCACGCCAGCCGCGCGGTTGTCCGCCGGGAAGTGGCCGAAGCGGTGGTAGTAATCGATGATCTTGGGCTGCACGTAGGACGCCAGCGAAAAGGCCTCCGAGGTCTGTGCGCGGATGATGTAGTTCTGGTAGGCCGGGATGGCGATCGCCGCCAGTATGCCTATGATGGCGACGACGATCATCAGCTCGATAAGCGTGAATCCACGATTGCGTGACATCGTCAATGCACTCCGAACGTGCTCGCGATCGAAAAGATCGGGAGGTACAGCACCGTGACCATGATGCCGATGAGGACGTAGAACAGGACCCGCGAGAACAGGATGGAACGGTCCCGCGACAACTCCAGGTCGGACTGGGCACGCGACCAATGCAACCTGCGTTGCCACTCGAGCTCGGCGCCGAATGTGCCGAGGCGTTCTGCCTGCTTCAGCCCTTCGTCCAGATGGCTTCCCCGGACCTGGAACGGTTTCCCCGGGGGCCATTGGGCCAGGCGCAAGGCGGGGTCGAGAACCGCCGCATCCGCCACGCCGCCGGCCTTCAGCACGGATGCGTATTCGAGGCACAGCAGCGCCTGGTACGCCTTGCCGCTGCGGCCGTACGGCGGGCGAAAGCGGAATGGTCCCGCGAGCGGGGCGAGCCGGGCCAGGCGCAACCGCATGCCGTACCACAGCGTCGCCAACAGTACGAACAGGATCGCCATCACGATGAGGGGGGCAAACAGGCGTATCGCACCCATGGCCATGATCCAGCTCGCGGCGCCACCCTCCATCGCCAGCGTCCGGTCGAGATGGCTGAAAGCCGGCAACACTGCAAGCGCGTAGATGATCGCGACCAACACGCCCAGTCCGAGCAGAAACAGGACGTAGAGCAAAAACGTCCGGATGGGCCGCCACCAGTCGAGCGCGAACAGTCGGGCTTCGTCAAGGGAGTGGAGGAAGGCGGCGTGGGTGTCGGCTGCGTTCCCGCCCAGCGCTTTCGCCGCTTCCATCAACCGGGCGGCGGCGGCCCTTTCGCCCGCGCGCGCCTCGTTCGCCCCGCCGTCGCGGGCATCGAGATGCTCCACGGCCGCCTTGCCCAGCACCTCCCGCAGCCGCACCCGCGCGGCTTCCACGTCGAGACCGCTTGCGACCAGATTCGCATACTGGCGCATCACGAAGTCCCCTTGATCATCGATGTTGGATGCAACCATGGGCGGCTACCGGCAGAAGGGTGGAAGGAATTTCCTGTCGATGGTGGTCTTGTTGACGCCGCTCATCGCGGCCGGACCCCTGACCGGTTTTGCGTAACCGCAGACGAACACGATGGCCGGCGCATCCCGGGTCCCAAGCAATTCGGGACGGAACGAAAGGGAACCATGGATGGTGCGCGCGCCGGCGGCCGAGGCGGTGGCCCGGATGCCCGCGAGCGGATCGAGCACCAATTCCGCGGTGATGACGCCACCCGCGTCCAGCGTGAGATTCCTGGCGTAGCGGCCATTGCCGTTGTCGCCAACCACGTGTGAATTGCCCGGCGACGGCCACCGACCGTGCACGGCGTGATAGATGATTTCGTTGGTTTTCGGACCGGACGCGAGGGACACGGCGTCGACCGCCTGGGCCATGGGGATGAGGTGCGTGCCGAACCACGCGGCCATGACCATGAGGGTCGCGATGATCACGACCGCGATCCCCATTTCCAAGCCATCGGGTCCGCGCACACCACGGCTGCGCCCAACGGCTACTCGATACAAAGACCGCGCCCCTCCCATTCGGCGAGCATAACACGCGGGAT
This sequence comes from Rhodanobacteraceae bacterium, assembly GCA_035700365.1. Classification (GTDB taxonomy): domain Bacteria; phylum Pseudomonadota; class Gammaproteobacteria; order Xanthomonadales; family Rhodanobacteraceae; genus 66-474. The sequence continues at coordinate 9,727 of DASSOQ010000039.1, forward strand.
TTGTGTCACGGATCGTTGCACGAAGGATGCCCGGGGTGCATCACTTCCTGGTGCGCGATTGCGCGTCGCGTGCATCGTGGCAGCGTGCGAACCGGGATGGTCCGCCGTCCCGCAACAACCCTTCCCTGCGGACAGGGAAGGGCGCGCGCAGGATGGATCAGCTGCGTTCGGCGGCGGTCTTGTCGCGGATGGCGCGGAACTCGGAATCCTTCCCCCAGTTCGGCCATTCCTGCGAATTGGCGAGCTTGCTGCCGACCATGTAGAGGAGTTGCAGGTCGCGTGCCATGCCGGTGAAGGTCCAGCTCGCCTGCCACTCGTCGCCCGGCTGGTGGTAGCGGTGGGCCGTATAGTCGGCGGCCGCCGCGCGGCCGGCCTTGACGCCGCCATCCACCAGATCCTCGCCGCCGCCGAATGAAACCGCCGGCACGCCGCGCTTGGCGAACGAGAAGTGGTCGGAGCGGAAGAAATACCCCGCCTCCGGATGGGAGTCGGGCGTGTAGGTCATGCCGAAGGTCTTGCCGGCGGCGATCAGGTCATCCAGCAAGCCCAGCCTGGCGGTGCCGGAGATCGTGAAGTCGCGGGTAGGGCCGGCCGGACTGAGCGCGTCCATGTTCAGCACGCCGGCGGTGGTCGCCAGCGGGTACAGCGGGTTGGCCGCGTAGTACTCGGAGCCGAGCAGGCCCTTCTCCTCGGCCGTGACGTTGAGGAACACGACCGAACGTTGGGGTCGCGGGCCATGGGCGAAGGCGCGGGCCATCTCGATCAGCGCGGCGGTGCCGGTCGCATTGTCGACGGCGCCGTTGTAGATGCGGTCGCCGCTGGCATCCGGCTTGCCGACGCCGAGGTGGTCCCAGTGCGCGCTGTAGATCACCGTCTGGTCGGGGTACTTGCTGCCCTCGATGCGCGCGACGATGTTGTGCGAGGTGATGACGCGCGAATCCACCTTGAAATTCGCGCCCAGGGTTTCACCCTTCAATACGACGGGTTTGAAGGCGCGCGTCTGCGCCTGCTTCTTGAGCGAATCGAAGTCGAGCCCCGCCTGCTTGAACATCGACACCGCGAGGTCGTGCTGGATCCACCCTTCCAGTTGCGTGTGCGCACTGGCCGGCTGCTTGCGCACGATGTCGAACATGCTGTTGGTGTTGGAGTTCTTCACCGTCGCCCAGCCGTACGAAGCCGGCGCCGTTTCGTGCACCACCAGTACGCCGGCCGCGCCGCGGCGCGCGCCTTCCTCGTACTTGTAGGTCCAGCGGCCGTAGTAGGTCATGGCCTTGCCGCCGAAGTCGCCGTGGCCGGTTTCGAAATCGGGGTCGTTGACCAGTACCACCGCGATCTTGCCGTGCAGGTCGACGCCCTTGTAGTCGTCCCAGTTCCGTTCCGGGGCGGTGACGCCGTAGCCGACGAACACCAGCGGCAGGTTGGCGACGTCGACGGATTTCGAGCCGTCAAGCGGTGAACGGATGGCGATTTCGTCGCCCTGGGTCAGCTTGCTCGCCTTGCCGTCCATGGTCAGGGTGATCGACGGCGTGCCGACGATGTCGCTGCGCAGCAGCGGCACCGCCTGGGTCCACGTGCGCTTGCCGTCCTTGAGGTCGCCGCCCGGCCGCACGCCCGCGGCCTTGAATTGCGTGACCACGTAATCGATGGTCTTGTCCTCCGCCGGCGTGGCGGGACCGCGGCCCTCGAAAGCATCCGAGGACAGGGTTTTCACCTCCCGGGACAAGCGTTGGGTACTGAAGCTTGGCGGCGTGGCGGCGGCCGCCGCCGTACACACGCACAGCGCGAGGCTGGCGACGAGCAATGGTTTCACGTAATGCACCTGCTGGTTCGGGTTGACCGGGGATACTAGCAAAGCCGCGGGTACGGTGGCCGAGTTCGCCGTGCCTGCGGGCCGGGCGTTCGGATCTTGCGCGTGATCCCCGCAATCGCCAAGCCATCTCCGGGATCCAGTGCCTTCACGCATCAAGCCGGTGGCAGGGACACTGGGTGGACCTGCGCCATCCATGGCGCTCGCCAACCGCCGCAGCGGCCGGTTCATCGCGGCGGGGCGTGCTCAGCCGGCCGGTGCGTGCAGCCGCCTCAGCAGTTCGGCTTCGTGCAGGTTGATGCCGCAGGCTTCGGCGATCTGGGCGGCGTCGGCACCGTTGCGTGCCATGCGTTGCGCGAGGTCGTAGGCGCGGTCGTCGGGCTGCGCCTGCGGCGCGGGCGCGATCTGGTGTTCGTGTTCGAGTTGCTGGAGGCGCGCCTCGACGCGCGCCATCGCGGTGACGAGCATGGACGTGGGCACGTCGGTGCTGGCGAATTGCTGCTGGGCCTCGGCGATGGCGCGCAGGCGCCGCGCCAGTTGCCACCACTCCACGACGCACACCGCCAACAGCAGCAACATGACGCCCAGCAGGATGCCCCAGAAGATGATGTTCATGTCGACGATGCTCACGCCGATGCCTCCATCGCGGGTTGGTGGGGACGGCACAGCTTGTCCGCGTCCAGCAGCGTAACGAATCCATCGCCGCAGTCCAGCACCCCGAGCACCGGATCGTCGTCGCGGCTGGCCGCTCCGGGCGGTCGCGGCATCAGTTCGGCGAGGTCGAGGTCCATCACGTCGCGCAGTGCGTCGATGCGCAAGCCCACGTTTTCGTCAGCGCCGCGGAAGACCAGCAGTCGCTCGTCCGGACCACGCCCACCGCCGTCCAGGCCGAGGCGCCGGCAGCCATCGAGCACGGTGACGATACTGCCGCGCAGGCTGATGATGCCGAGTACGTCGGTGGGCGCACCCGGCACCGGCGCCGCCGTCTCGGGGCGGATGATCTCGTGCACCTCGGCAAGCGGCACGGCGTAGGCCTGGCCTGCCACTTCGAAAGCGAGCCAGGCACCGGTGCCGTTCGCGCGGTCCTCATTCATGCCCGTGGATCCCCGCGCATGCCGGTCACTGCACGCCGTGGAGGCTGGCCGCCTGGATCGCCGGCGCCATGTCCGGTGCGGCGCCCGGCGCTGGCGCGGATGGTCGTTTGGCGGATTGCTTCGCCAGTGCAGGTGTCGCGGCGACACCAGAGGTCGCGGCGAGCGAATGCGGATCGCTGCTGTAGTACCGCTTCGGTACGCCCCGGTCGCCCAGCACCACGATCGCGATGCGGCGGTTGCGGTTGCGGCCTTCCGCGGTGGCGTTGCTCGCCACGGGGTGGGTGTCGCCCCAGCCGAAGATCGCGATGCGGCCGGCATCGACGCCGTGGTCGCTGAACAGGCGCGCCACGCTGCCGGCGCGCGCGGCCGAGAGCTCCCAGTTCGACGGAAACTTCCAGGTGTCGATGGGGCGGTTGTCGGTATAGCCCTCGATGCGGATCGGGTTGGGGAAGGGCGCGAGCGCGCCCGCCACGCCGTCGAGTACCTTGCGCGCCGGTTCGGCGAGTTGCGCGACGCCGCTCGGAAACAGCACGTCGGTGCGGATCTCGATTTCGAGCCACTGCTCGGTCTTGCGGATCACGACCTGCTTGCTGGCGACCCAAGGCTGCAACGCCTTGGCGACATTGCTGGCGATGGCCTTGAGCGTGGCCGTCTGGTCGTCACCGGCCCCGTCGGGCTTGGCTTGCGCCCCCTCGTAGCCGGGCGGCGGCGGCTGGCGCGGCGGCACCGGCACCGGAATGCGCGCGATCGGCAGCGCGCCCGTGGCGTGCTTTTCGTTCGGCAGCTTCGCCTGGTGCGCACGCTCGACCTTGACATCGCCGATCACCTGGCCGGTGCCGTGGAACGCCGCGCGCATCGATTCGGCGAGGATCCGGAACTTGCCCTCGTTGACCGACGACAGCGAATACATCACCACGAAGAACGCGAGCAGCAGGGTCAAGAGGTCGGCGTAGGGGATCGCCCATTTCTCGGCGTCGACGTGCTCTTCCGGGTGCGGCTTCCTCATGGCAGGAAGCCCTTCAGCTTGCTTTCGATCTGGCGGGGGTTGTCGCCCTGCGCGATCGAGATCAGGCCCTCGACCAGCAGCTCGTCGAGCCGCGCACGGTTGCGGGTGATGCTCTTCAGCTTCGCCGACATCGGCAACATGAAGAGGTACGCGAGGCTGATGCCGTAGATGGTGGACACGAATGCCGCCGCGATGCCGCTGCCCAGCTTGCTGGGGTCCGCCAGGTTCTGCATCACCGCCATCAGGCCCATCACCGCGCCGATGATGCCCATGGTGGGCGAGTACACCCCGGCCTGCTCGAACACCTTCGCCGCATCCATGTCGACGTGTTCGCGCGTGCTGATTTCCACTTCCAGGACGCTGCGGATGGTTTCCGGCTCGCTGCCATCGACCAGCAGTTGCAGGCCCTTCCTGGTCAGCGGGTCCGATTCGGAGTCGATGCTCGGCTCCAGGCCCAGCAGGCCCTGGCGGCGCGACAGTTCGCTCCAGCCAACGATGCGCTTCACCAGGTCCGGCGCGTGCAGGTGCGGAGGCCGGAACACCCAGCGGACGATCGACAGCGCGCGGCGCACGACGGGCATCGGGGTGTGCAGGATCGTGGCCGAGAGGGTGCCGCCGAACACGATGATCAGCGCGGCGAGGTTCCACAGTTCCGCGACCGTCCCGCCCTTCAGGATGATGCCGAAGACCAGGACCATGAACGCGAGGATGGCGCCGATGAGGCTCAGGGGATCCATGGCGTCAGGCCGTCATCCGCAGGGGTTGGGGGAGGGAAGACTCGGCCAGCGCCACCAGGTCCAGCACCAGCGCGATCCGGCCGGTGCCGGTGATGGTGGCGCCGGCGATGCCGGGCAGGTGGCGAAGGCGCGGACCCAACGGCTTGACCATGACTTCTTCGCGGCCGAGTACTTCGGTTGCGAGCAGCCCGAGCTGCTGGTGGCCGACGTGCACCACCACCACGTGCGCGCGGGTCTCCGTTCCGGCCGACACGCCCGCCCAGGCGGCGAGGTCGCTGAGCGGCAGCGGCCGCCCGCGGTGGGCGGCGACGACCCGTCCGTCGAGCATCCGCATCTGCGACTTGTGCACCTCGAATACCTCGAGGACGTTGGTGAGCGGCAGTGCAAGCAGGCGCTCGCCCACCCGCACCATCAACACGCGCAGGATCGCCAACGTCAGCGGGATGGCGAGGTGGATCGAGGTGCCGCTGCCCGGCGTCGATTCGATCGCGATGGTGCCGCCGAGGTTGGCGATGCCGGTCTTGACCACGTCCATGCCGACGCCGCGGCCTGAAATGTCGGAGATTTCGCTGCGCGTGCTGAAACCGGGGCGGAAGATCAGGGCGTGGCATTCGGCAGGTTCCAACTGGTCCGCCTGCGCTGCGCTGATCAATCCCTTCTCGACCGCCTTGCGGCGCAGCACCTCCGGGTCCATGCCGCGGCCGTCGTCGCTGATGCGGATCACGATCCGCTCGCCTTCCTGGCCGGCCGCGAGTGTCACCGTGCCCTGGCGCGGCTTGCCTGCCCGCTCGCGGGTTTCGGGGTCTTCGAGGCCGTGGTCGATGGCGTTGCGCAACAGGTGGACCAGCGGATCGGCCAGCGACTCGACCAGGGTGCGGTCCAGGTTCGTGTCCTCACCCTGCTGGACGAGCGCCACCTGCTTGCCGAGCTGGCGCGCGAGGTCGCGGACGATGCGCGGGAAACGCTGGAACAGCCGGCCGATCGGCTGCATGCGCATCCGCAGCGCAGCCGCCTGAAGGTCGCCCGCGACGCGGTCGAGGTTGCCGACGGCACGTTCCATTTCGCTGCTGGTGCCGCGGGCGGCGAGGTTCGCGAGACGGTTGCGCACCAGCACCAGTTCGCCCGCCGCGTTGATCAGCGCGTCGATGCGGTCGGTGTCGACGCGGATCGTGGGGTCGGCGCGGTGCTTGTGTGATTCCGCGGCCGTGGCGTCGGCGGACGGTGTTTTTTGTTCGTCATTCCGGCGCAGGCCGGCATCCATCGTGCCATTGACGTCGGAATCGGGATGGATCGCGGCGTTCGCGGGGACGACGTGGTCGGCGGAGCTCGCGCCGGGCCCGGATCCGCCTTCGCCGACGCCGGGTGCGCCGCCCTTGCCGTAGATGTTGTCGAGGAGCGCCTCGAACTCGGCGTCGTCGATGCTCCCGGACGGCACGGCTTCCCGTGCGCCGGGCGCGTTGCCCTGGCCGTGCAGGTCGTCCAGCAGCCGTTCGAATTCCTCGTCGCCCATGCCGGGGTCGGCCGCACCGGCGACGGTCGCTGCCGCTTCCGGCGTTGCGGCTGGTGCCGGCGACGCTTCGCGCGCCGCAGGCTGCAACTTTTCCATCAACTCCGCGGGAGGCGAGGGCACCCTTTCGCCGTCACGCAATGCCTGGATCATCGCCACCAGGGTGTCCGAGGCCTGGAGCAGGCAGTCGATGTGCGCGGATTCCAGCAGCAGGCGCTGGTTGCGTGCGCCATCGAGCAATTCCTCGGCGCGGTGGCAGAGCTCGACCATCGGGCGGACGGCGAGGAAGCCGGCACCGCCCTTGACCGTGTGGAAGGCGCGGAACACCGGATTCAGCAATTCGCCATCGTCCGGGCGGGCTTCGAGGGCGATCAACTGGTCGCCGAGGCCGTCGAGCAATTCGCCGGCCTCGACCAGGAAGGCCTGCAGCACTTCGTTGTCGATCGCGGCGGCCATGTCCGCGTTCAAAAGCCGAAGTCGGAAAGCAGCCGATCGACCTCGTCCTGGGTCGACACCGCGGGCGCCCGGCGTTCGCCGCCGGCCGGCGCACCGCTGATGGTGCCGGTCAGCCGGGCCAGTTCCACGAGCGCGGTCTCCACGTTGTCGATGAAGGTGTTGACCTGCTGCAGGCGCTGTCCGGAAAGATCCTGCCACGCCTGCATCTCGATCAGTCGCGTGAAATCGTCGAGACAACTGCTGGCGAAGCCGTCGGCGTGGTGCGCAAGTTGCAGCGCCGGGCCCGGGTCCGCGCCGCCGCCCGCCGAGACATTGCGCGCGCGCTCGCGCAGCGCCGCCGCGCGTGGCCGCAGGCGCTCGGCCGTGGCCAGTGTCGCGTGCGCGGCGTTGGCGGTCATCTCCAGGGCGTCGCGAAGGTGCCCGCGTGCCTGCGGCGCGGAAGCGGCGGGTTGCCCGGCATCGCGCGTCAGGCGTGCGATCGAGGCGTGCAGGTCGCGGGTCAGGTGTCCAAGCGAACGGAACAGCGCCTGCTGACGGCGTGCGAACAGCGCGTCCAGCGACGCCTCGAAAGCTTCCGGATCGCGGGTCTCGAGCAGTGCGCGCAGCTCGGGTGCCAGGCTCGGGGGATCGGTGGAGGTCGTGCGCATGGTGTGTCAGCCGGCCGCGACCAGGCGTTCGAAGATGCGTTCGATCTTGTCCCGCAGCGTGGCCGCGGTGAACGGCTTGACGATGTAGCCGTTCACGCCGGCCTGCGCCGCCGCGATGATCTGCTCGCGGGTGTTTTCGGCGGTGACCATCAGCACCGGCAGCGATTTCAGTTCCGCGTCGGCGCGGATCGCGCGCAGCAGGTCGATGCCGCTCATGCCGGGCATGTTCCAGTCGGTGACGACCAGGTCGATCCCGCCGGCGCGCAGTGCCGTCAATGCGCCGTTGCCGTCCTCGGCTTCCTGGATGTTGGCTGCGGCGAAGCCCAGCTCGCCCAGCAGGTTGCGGATGATGCGGCGCATGGTCGAGAAATCGTCCACCACCAGGATTTTCAGGTTCTTGTCCACTCGCGTTCCCGGATGTCTCTAGTCCTCGCCGCGCCAGCCCTGCATGCGCGCGCGCAGCCGGACCACGGCCTGGCCGTGGATCTGGCAGACGCGGGACTCGCTGACCCCGAGCACCGCGCCGATCTCCTTGAGGTTCAGCTCCTCGTCGTAGTACAGCGACATCACCAGTTGCTCGCGTTCCGGCAGGCTGGCGATGGCTTCGGCCAGCGCACCGCGCAGGCCGTTGTCCTCCAGGTCCTCGGCCGGCCCGCGGCTGTTGGTGTCGGCCACGTCCATGGCCGCGTCCTCGGCCGCTTCCGGTCCCGACAGGCTCAACATCCGCGAACTCGCGGCGTCGGCCAGGATCTGGTTGTATTCGTTGCTGTCGATGCCGAGGCGCCGCATCACCTCCGCACTGTCGGCGTCGCCGCCGGTCTCGTTCTCCACCTGGCGCATCGCTTCGGCCACTTCGCGGACCTTGCGATGCACCGACCGAGGGGTCCAGTCGCTGCGGCGCAGTTCGTCGAGCATCGCCCCGCGGATGCGGATCCCCGCGAAGGTCTCGAAGCTCGCCGCCCGGGTGGGCGTGTAGTTCCGGGCCGCTTCCAGCAAGCCGATCATCCCGGACTGGATCAGGTCATGCACGTCGACGCTCGGTGGCAACCTCGCCATCAGGTGGTAGGCGATGCGACGCACCAGCGGCGTGTGTGCGCGCACCATTTCCTCGTCCGGGATGCGCTGCACCTGCAGGTATTCGGCACTCGCGTTCATGCCGCCTGTTCCCCCCGGCTCATGCGGCGTTCCGCGAAGAACCCGATCCGGCCGAGCGCTTCGGGCGATTCCTCCCAGTTATCGGCAGCTACCGCCAGTTCCTTGAATGCCA
>DASSOQ010000040.1:0-23069 GCA_035700365.1 Rhodanobacteraceae bacterium
GTGGCGCGGATCCCAGATGCGGCCGTTCATCGCGATCCACACGCCATCGTCCAGGGTCTGCACGGCGCCCACCGCGCAGCCGATGTTGAACACGGCATCCGAGCCCTGGAAGCGGGCCGGGTTGAGGGCGCCGGTCAGGACGATGGTCTTGCCGGTGACACCGTCCAGGGCGCGCGCGGTTTCGACCATGCTGTCGGTGCCGTGGGTGATGAGGACGTGGCGGTGGGGCTGGCGTTCCACGGCCGCGCGGATCGTGGCGCGGTCGGCGTCGGTGAGGTCGAGGCTGTCCTTGCGCAGCACCGGCACCACCTCGAACTCGAACGCGACTTCGAGTTGGGTGAGAATCGATCCGATCTGCGGCGCCCCGATCTGGTAATCGGACTTGGCGTCGAAGTACACCTTGTCGATGGTCCCGCCGGTGGTGATCACGGTGAGGTGCTGCATCGGCGGATCTCCTGGAACCCCTGCCGCACATTATCGCAGCGCCCGCGGCCAGGATGGAGCGGGACGCACCCGCCGCATCGCGGCCGCCGACTCGCGCATTTTCGCGGAACCGAACCCATTGGCGCGAGTCCAACCTGGGTCACGGATCGGCGGCCCGCCCCGGCTTGCGGGTGCGCTGCCCCGCAACCCATGGCATAATCCGCTGTCTTTTGGGCAGACAGGCCGCCCCTGCGGCCGCCCCAGCAACCGAGAGCCTCGCATGTTGTCAACGTTCATCGCCGCCGCCGCGGCGCCCGCCGCAGCGGGCGAGCCGAATCCGATCTATTCGTTCGGCTTCATCATCCTGTTGTTCGTGGTTTTCTACTTCCTGTTGATCCGCCCGCAGCAGAAGCGCGCGAAGGAGCAAAGGAAGATGATCTCCGAGCTGGCCCGGGGTGACGAGGTGATCGCCGCGGGCATCCTCGGTCGCATCGAGAACGTCGGCGAGCACTTCCTGACCGTGGAAATCGCCGACAAGGTGCAGATCCGGGTCCAGAAGGGCGCCGTCTCGACCGTGCTTCCCAAGGGCACCCTGAAGTCCGCCTGAGGCCCCCGGGCCCTCCCTTCGCGCCAACGACCTCCCTCGTCCCATGATCGACTTTCCCCGCTGGAAATACTGGCTGGTCGGCATCGTGATGGTGCTCGGCGTCCTGTACGCCGCGCCGAACGCGTTCCGTCCCCAACAGGCCGTGCAGATTGTGGCCAACCGTGACGCGAAGGTCGATGCCGCACTGCAGAAGCAGGTCGCCACGGACCTCGACAAGGCCAACGTTCCCTACGAGGACATCTCGATCGAGAACAACCGGATGCTGGTGCGCTTCGCCAACACCGACGTGCAGCTTCGCGGTTCGGACGTCCTGCGGGTGGCGCTCGGCGACGACTACACCGTGGCGCTGAACCTCGCGACCACGGTGCCGGACTGGTTGCAGGCGATCGGCGGGCGCGCGATGCCGCTCGGCCTGGACCTGCAGGGCGGGGTGCACTTCCTGATGGCGGTGGACCAGGACACGGTGTTGCAGAAGCAGCAGCAGCGCTACCTCGACGACATCCGTTCGCTCCTGCGCGAGAAACAGATTCCCTACGACGCGGTGTCGCTGAGCGGCGACGGCGTGCAGGCGGTGTTCAAGACCTCCGCCGACCGCGACAGGGCCATGGACCTGATCCGCACCGAGGACAGCGACCTCAACGTCACCGACAGCCGCACGCCGGGCGGCGGCTATGCGCTGCACGCCACCATCAAGCCGGACGTGCTGCAGAAGCTCGCGCAGACCACGATCACCCAGAACGTCACCACCCTCCGCAACCGCGTCAACGCGCTGGGCGTCTCGGAACCGCTGATCCAGCAGCAGGGCCAGACCCGCATCGTGGTGGAGTTGCCGGGCGTCCAGGATACCGCCGAGGCCAAGCGCGTGCTCGGCTCGGTCGCGACGCTGGAATACCACGCCAACGACGAGAACGTGAATCCGGTCGAGGCCGCCCGTACCGGCAACGTGCCGCCCGACGACCGCCTGTACTACATGAAGGACGGCACCCCGGTGGTGCTGAAGAAGCGGGTGATCGTCAGCGGCGACGAACTGGTGGATGCCTCGTCGGGCTACGACCCGCAAACCGGCATGCCCGACGTCAACGTCACGCTGAATTCGGCGGGCGCGCGCAAGATGCTGGACTTCACGACCGAGAACGTCGGCAAGCGCATGGGCGTCGTGTACATCGAGCGCACGCCGGTGGTGAAGATCGTGGACGGCAAGGAAGTCCACAGCTCCAAGACCACCGAGACGGTCCTGAACAACGCCGTGATCAACGGCGTGTTCGGCAAGAAATTCATGACCACCGGCCTGACCCAGCAGGAAGCCCAGACGCTGTCGCTGATGCTGCGATCCGGTTCGCTGGCGGCGCCTATGGACATCGTCCAGCAACGCGTGATCGGCCCCAGCCTCGGCCAGGACAACATCCAGAAGGGCGAGCGCGCGGTGATCCTTGGGCTCGTGCTGGTGCTGCTGGCGGCCGCGATCTACTACCGGCTGTTCGGGATCGTCGCCGACATCGCGCTGGTGTTCAACCTGCTGATCCTGATCGCGGTCATGTCGCTGGTCGGGGTGACGCTCACCATGCCGGGCATCGCGGGCATCGTGCTGACGCTCGGCATGGCGATCGACGCGAACGTGCTGATCTGCGAACGCATCCGCGAGGAACTGCGCAACGGATCGACGCCGCTCGCCTCGATACGCGCGGGCTACGAGAAGGCCTGGTCGGTGATCCTGGACGCCAACGTGACCCACTTGCTGGCGGCGCTGGGCTTGATCACGGTCGGCGCCGGCGCGATCAAGGGCTTCGGCATCACGCTGTTCATCGGCATTTCGACGTCCCTGTTCACCTCGGTGACCATGACCCACGCGATCACCGCGCTGATCCACGGCGGCCGCCGCCGAAAGCTCAAGACGCTCTGGGTCTGAGGCGCATAGACACCCATGGAAATCTTCCATCACGACCTCAACATCAACTTCCTCGGCGCCCGCAAGGTCAGCGTCACCATCTCGGCGATCCTGATCCTCGTGTCGATCTGGGCGATCGCCGTCCGGGGCCTCAACTACGGGCTCGACTTCACCGGCGGCATCCTGATCGAGGTGAATTACCAGAAGCCGGTCGAGGTCGGCGACGTGCGCGGCGCGCTGGAGAAGGCCGGCTTCCAGCACGCGGTGGTGCAGAGCATGGGCGGCACCCGCGAGATCTCGATCCGCCTGCAGCCGCCGAAGCAGGCGGACAAGGCGCACAAGCAGAGCCCGGACGAGGTGGCGGCCGACGTTTCCAAGCGCGTCCTGGCGGCGCTCACCGCCGCGCATCCGGGCGTGAAGCTCGCCCATCCGCCGGACTTCGTCGGTCCCGAAGTGGGACAGGAGTTGAAGACCAGCGGCATCTACGCGGCCATCGTGGTGATCATCGGCATCATGATCTACCTGTGGGCGCGATTCGAGAAGCGGTTCGCGTTCGCGGCGGTGGTCAGTGAAATCCACGACACGATCATCACGGTCGGGATCATCGCGCTGGTGCAGCGCGAATTCGACATGACCGTGCTGGCCTCGATCCTGGCGGTCATCGGCTATTCGATCAACGACAAGGTGGTGGTGTTCGACCGCGTGCGCGAGCTGTTCCGGCTCACCCGCAAGGCCGATACACCGCAGATCCTCAACCGCGCGATCAACAACACCCTGTCGCGCACGATCATCACCTCGCTGTTCACCGCGATCACCATGGCGTCGCTGTGGCTGTTCGGCGGCTCCGCGGTGCACGGATTCGCGATCACGATGCTGATCGGCATCCTGGTCGGCACGCTGTCGTCGATCTTCTTCGCGAGCCCCATGCTGCTGTGGTTCGGCGTCACCAAGAAGGACCTGATGCCGGTGACCCGCGAAAACCCGGAGCTCGCGCGCCGGCCGTGATGCCGGCCCGGACGGGCAGCGGTGTCCATGCGCAGAAGCGCCCGGGGCGCGACCGCACCGGCGCGGGGTTGGATCGGCAGGTTGCCCGAACCGCGCGCATGGTCCGCTCACATGTTTCATTGCAACGCTTCGGCCGGCCGGTGGCAGCGTCCATGGACGCGACCGCAATGGCGTGCGACGCCGACGGTGGGCATGGTCCGCGCGGCGCTTCGACGCGCTGCCGCAACTCAGCGAAGCGTCAGGAAATCCGGGCTGACGGCCATGCGGACGGCATCGAGCCGTACGCGCGAACGGGCAAGCGCGGCGAGCAACGCCTCGCGGGTGGTGTCGGCGCGCGCGATTTCCTCGGGACGCACCGTAGCGTTGATCGCGGCGAGTGCGCGCAGTCGCTCCGCGCGCGCGTGCAGCGCGGCACCGGCCCGGGCGGCGGCATCACCGATGGCCTCGCCCGCGCGCTCGCCGGCGAGTGCGGTGGCCTTGTCGAGCATCGGCGGCACGAGCTGCGACAGGTAGCGGCGATAACGCGAAATGTCGAGCGGGCGTTCGCGGGCCCGCGTGAGCGACGGCGGAGACGGCGCGTAATCGCGCGAAGCGAGCCGTGAGTCGACGCATACGCTGATCGGAGTCGGCGGCAGGAACCGTGGCGCATCCAGCCGTACGTCGGCCACGCATTCGACCACGTACAGCGCTTCCAGCAGGACGCTGCGCGCGGGCAACGCGGGATCGACGAGGAACGCGGCGTTTCCGAATTCACCGGTCAGCAGCAGGTCGAACGCGCCCAGCACCATGGGGTGGTCCATCCGCGGCAGGTCGAGGTCTTCGCGCGCAAGCGCCAGCGCCCGATCGAAGGTCGCCCGGCGCGGACCGTCGGCGAACCCGGGCAGGGCATCGGTCGACAGGAATTCGGGGTCCAGCAGGAAGGCGTCGCCCCCCAGGTCCTCGACGTGCACGCCGAACGGCTCGAAGCACTGCTGGATCAGGGCGTGGGTCTGCTCGTCGCGATCGGCGTTGTGCATCGCCGCGAGCAATGCCGCGCCTCCGGCATGGCGGGTGGCGAGTTCCAGCAGGCGGTCGCGCCCGTCCCGGATCGACTGTGAAAGCTCCGCGTGGACCGCGGCGGTCGTCGCGACCAGGCTGTCCAGCTCCGGATCCTCGGGCTCGCCGCCATCCGCATGTGCGCGCGCGATCGCCACCACGTCGTCGCCGAACCGGCGCAGCAGCTCGCGCCCGTCGGCGGGCGATTCACGCAGGACGCGGCTGCCGTCGGCGTGCCAGCGCACCAGCGCCTCCTGTGCGGTGCCCGGCAGCAGCGGCACGTGCAATGCGACTGCCTGGCGCTGGCCGATGCGGTCGAGGCGGCCGATCCGCTGCTCGACGAGGTCGGGGTCGAGCGGCAGGTCCCACAGGACGAGCCGGTGGCTGAACTGGAAGTTGCGGCCCTCGGAACCGATCTCCGAACTCAGCAGCAGGCGCGCGCCGTCGGCTTGTGCGAACCATGCTGCGGCGCGATCCCGCTGCAGCAGCGTCAGGCCTTCGTGGAACAGCGCCACGCTGGCGCCGGTGCGTGTTCGCAGCGCCACGTCCAGCGCCTCGACCTTTGCGCGGGTACTGGCGATCAGCAGGAACTTGTCTTCGCGGTGCCGGTCGAGCAGGGCCACCAGCCACGCGATCCGCGGGTCGTTCGAATAGTCGAGCGCGCGCTGCGCCGCGGCCGGCGTCGCGTACATGTCGTCCTCGAACTCGGCGAGCAGGTCGGCGCGCCCCCCGGGCGCCGGTTCCGCCGCGTCACCGATCTCGAGTTGGCGGGCGGGAAACCCGCCGACGCCTTCGCGGCGGCTTCGATACATCACCCGACCGGTGCCGTGGCGGTCGATCAGCGCAGACAGCAGCTCGTCGGCCGAACCGGGATAGCCGGCGACCAGCGCGTGCAGGGCAGGATCGTGCGGGAAGCGCTTGCACAGGTCGGTACGCGCAGCCTCGTCCAGCGGCGCGCGGGCGGCGATGCGTTCGGCCACGGGCGACAACATCGCGTAGCGGTCGGCTTCGGCGAGATAACGGCCGAGGTCGTCGAAGCGTGCCGGGTCGAGCAGGCGCAGCCGCGCGAAGTGCGCGCGCCGTCCCAACTGTTCGGGCGTCGCGGTCAGCAAGACGACGCTCGCTGCGATGGCGGCGAGTTTCTCCACGGCGAGGTATTCGGGACTCGCCGCGTCCGGTGTCCACTCGAGGTGGTGCGCTTCGTCGACCACCAGCAGGTCCCATCCTGCGTCGACCGCCTGCGCGGTGCGCTGCGGGTCGCCCGCCATCCAGGCCAGCGACGCGATCACGAGTTGCTCGTCTTCGAAGGGGTTGGCCGCCGGATCGGCCGTTGCGACCGCCTTGCAGCGTTCCTCGTCGAGGATCGCGAATTCCAGTTGGAAGCGGCGCCGCAGTTCGACGAACCACTGCACGACCAGCGCGTCGGGCAACAGGATCAGCACGCGCCCGGCGCGGCCGGTCGCGAGCATGCGCGCGATCAGCATGCCGGCCTCGATGGTCGTGCCGAGTCCGGCCTCGTCGGCCAGCAGGGCGCGCGGATGCTCGCGTTCCATGCAGGCCGCCACCACCCCGAGCTGGTGGGGCAGCAAATCCACCCGCGCCGACAGGATGCCCCAGGCCTCGGACCGGCGCGCGGCCGCGCGTGCCAGCAATGCCTGCTTGCGCAGTTCGAAGTGGTGCGGCCTGTCGATGCGTGCCGAGATCAACCGCGCGTCGGCATGCGACAGCGACTGTTCGTCGTCGAGCTGGCCTTCCCCGAGTTCGCGTTTCTCGCCGGAGTACACGAGGAGCCCGTCACGCAAATCGATGCGCTCGACGACGAAGGAGACGCCGCGGCCGGCGACCCGTTGCCCCACCCGGAACGTCGCGCGCGTCAGCGGCGCGCCGTGTGCCGAGTAGTTGCGCACCACTCCGGACTTCGCGAACAGGACCTGCACCGCGCGCTCGTCGGTGCGAAGGACGGTGCCGAGGCCGAGTTCGGGCTCTGCTTCCGAAAGCCAGCGTTGCCCGGGCGTGTAGTCCATCGTCGCTTCGCAGTGCGGAAAGCTGGCTATTATCGCGCGTCGGCAACTCTCGTACACGTATCCGCGCGCGGCGCCGAAAATATTCCGTGCCGTGCTGGCGGCAGCGGGTTCGGTTCAAGCAGGCCGGTTCAAGGAGCGCAGCGACAGAACCGGCGAAGGGCTACGCCGGCTCCGGCCTTCGGCCTTGAGCCGGCCTGCATTGGAAATCTGACGCGCGTCAGGTTTCGGACCACTGCCTGAGCAGGTTGTGATACACGCCGGTGAGTTGCTTGACCGCGGTGGCATCGGCGCCGCTTGCGGTGAGCCGCTGGATGGAGGTATCCATCTCGAACAGCAGTCGCCGCCGCGCCTCGTCGCGCACCAGGCTCTGGATCCAGAAAAAGGCCGCGACCCGCGCGCCGCGGGTCACCGGTTCCACGCGGTGCAGGCTGCTCGCCGGGTACACGATCGCGTCGCCCGCGGGCAGCTTGACCTCGTGCTCGCCGTAGGTGTCCTCGACGACCAGTTCGCCGCCCTCATAGTCATCTGGCCCGGCGAGGAACAGCGTGCAGGCGATGTCGCTGCGCAACTGGCTGCCGTCGCCGAGCGCCATCACCGACCCGTCGACGTGCGCGCCGTAGCTGCCGCCGTTCGCGTAGCGGTTGAAGCGCGGCGGCAGGATCTTCACCGGCAGGGTGGCTGCATGGAACCCGGGATGGTGCGCACACGCGGCGAGCACCTCGCGCCCCAGTTCCATCCGTAGCGCAGAGGCATCCGGAAGCTGCTGGTTGCGTTTGGCCAGCGCGCCCTGCGGGCCCACGGTTTCGCGACCGTCGGTCCATTCCGCGGCATCCAGCCGCGCGCGCATCCGCGCGACCGCTGCGGCTTCCAGCACCTTTTCGATGTGCAGCAGCATCAGGTCAGTAGTGAATGTTCAATGTCAGCAACGCCGAGCGCGGCGTGCCGGGCGTGTAGCGGTAGCCGCTCTTGTTGATCGCGGCCACGTAATGCCGGTCGAAGAGATTGTAGACGTTCAACTGCAGCCGCATGTGCCGGTTGATGGCGTAGCTCGCCATCGCATCGAACACCCAGTAGGCCTCGGTGAAGGCCGGCGTGCCCAGCGCACCATCATGGCCGCGCTGCATCTCGCCGTAGTAGCGCGCGCCGCCGCCGATCGTGACGTGGTGCGGCAGTCGCCACGTGCTCCAGGCGGTGAAGGCGCTCTTCGGCGTGTAGGCCAGTGTGCCGGAACCGTTGGTTGCGGGGGCGGAGGACGTGGTGGAACTGCTGACGATGCTGCTGTCCGCGTCGGTGTTGGTCACGGTGTAGCCTGCGCTGATGGCCCAATGCCGGGTGATCTTGCCGACTGCGCCGAGTTCGATGCCTTGCACGCGCTCGTGGCCGATCTGGTAGTACTGCAGATCCACGGGGTCCTGGACCACGAGATTGCTGACCTCGGTGCGGTACAGCGCGGCGCTGAGCCTAAGATGATCGTCCAGCACGTCCCACTTGGTGCCGATTTCGAACGTGCGCGCTTTCTGGGGGTCGAAGATCGGGTTGTCCGGGTTGTTCGTCGAGGCGCTGAAGGCCATGGTGTTGCCGCCGGGCGGTTCGTTGGCCGTCGCGAAGTCGGCGTACAGGCTGCCGTTGACGGCGGGCTTGTAGATTAGCCCCAGCTTGTAGCTCGAAAGATTGCCGCTCTTGTCGGCGTCGAGGCCGGGCACCGGCGTGCCGGCCGGCAGGCTGCCGCAGTCGGGCGTGCTGCGGCGCCCGCAAGCCACCATGCTGTCGAAGTCGGTGCTGTAGTGGTCGAGACGTGCGCCGGCGGTGAGCAGCCAGCGTTCGCCGAACGCCATGGTGTCGTAAATGTAGGCGCCGACAGTGTCGGTGCGGCCGCGGCTCCAGGTGCCGGTGTCGCCCACGATGAGGCCGGTGGCGGTAGCGGGATCGGGGTCGTACAGGTTCGCGGGAGTCCACGCGCTGTCGTCGAGCGCGCCGATGCCGCCGGTGGCGAGCTCCTCGCGGGTCAATTCGATCCCCGTGCTCAAGTCGTGCCGGACGGAGCCGGTGGTGAAACCCGCGGTGAGATTGGCCTGGTTGGTGAGGATGCGGTTGGTCTGGTCCTTGAACGTCGGGTTGCTTCGGGCGATGGTCCAGGTGGACGGGTCGTCGGGATCGGGCGTCAGCAAGCGTTCGGCGTTGCCCATGAACGAGGTCAGCAAATAATCCTCGTGTGTGCGGCCCCAGCGCACTGTGTCGTGCAGCGCCACGTCGTCGGAAAATTCGTGATGCACGATCAACGTGGCCATGTCGGCCTTGACGTGGTCGTGGTCGGCGTCGGTGCCGTAGAAGTTGGAAGGATCGACCCTGGGCGCTTCGGAGAGGAAAGGCCGGGCCGGATCGGGGCTGCTGTAGCCGGGCAGGCCGATGGTGGGTACGCCGCCGTCGGGCACGTTGTCCTGGCTGACGTGGAGGTAGTCGAGATAAACCCTGGTGGGCGTGCCGAGCCCGAACGCGAGCGAGGGCGCGATGCCCCAGCGGTCGTGGGTGACCTCGTTCCGGCCCGGACCGCCGCTGTCCTGGTCCATCACATTGAGCCGGAACGCGGCGTGCTCGCCGATCACCCGGTTCCAGTCGGCCGTGCCGCGCTCCTGGTTCCAGCTTCCGTAGCCCAGGGTGGCTGACACGGCGTTGCCGAGAACGGGTTGCTTGCTGACCATGTTGATCGCACCGGTAGGCGTGGTACGACCATAGACGGTGCCGTCGGGGCCCTTGATCACTTCGACCTGCTCGGTGTCGAACACGTCGCGCGAGATCGAACCCAAGTCGCGCACGCCGTCCACGAAGATGCTGCCCGAGGCATCGAAGCCGCGCATGTAGATGGCATCTCCGGTCGAGGTGCTGCCGTTTTCGCCGGCGTAGAAAGTGCCGACGCCGGGGCTGTTGTGAAGCGCCTCCGTGAGCGTGGTGGCGCCCTGCTGCCCGATGATTTCCTTCCCGATGACGTTGATCGTCTGTGGCGTGTCCAGCAGCGGCTGGGTGAACTTCGGGGAGTCCACCACGTCGATCTTGTACGGGTTGCGGGTGCCCTTGACCTGGACCGTGGGGAGTTGGGTTGGTGCCCCCGCCGCGGCGGAAGCCGGTGCTGGCGACGGGCCGGCGGCGAGCGACGGGAGGCTGAGCGCGATCCCGGTCATCAGGGTGGAAAGGGCGAGCGGGCGGTGAGTGCCGCGATTGGCTGCATGCTTGCGGTGCTTGATGCCGGACATGAACGTGGGGGCCTTGTTCTTGTGCGCCGATGACTGCTGTCGCGCAAGCCCGAGGGCGGGGCCTCGGGATCGCTAAGACGCGCAACGGCGACTGATGTGTTGGCCCGCGCGTGGAGCAGCGCGGGAAGCACGGCGGATACTAAGGCAAATGCGAACGATTCGCAATACGAATCTGATATGGGTCAGGGCACGGCGTGCCGCGACGCTGTCAGGGAAGCTCCGGTTTTGTTCGTCTTTCGGGCCTGGCTGTGCAGCCGGCAGAACCCGGAATCTGTGCCTGGCCGCCATCACCTTCAAAGGCAGGTTCCATTTCCGGTGAAGCTGAAAACGGCTCGGCATGACGTCTTATGCAACTCATGAAGAAGAAATGGAATCAGGGGTTGATCGGAACTTCCTCATGGGTGCGGGCTCCGACGCAGGCAACAAAAAAAACGCCGCACTTGCGTGCGGCGTCTGAAGTTCAAGCGTTACGGCGATTCATGCTTTGCTGGTCCCCGATCCCCGGGTCCCGAGTCCGCACTACTACCAGATCTTCACCAGCTCGTCCCCGGTATGCACCATCTTGTCGCCGGGTTTGCACTGGAACGCCTGCGCGAACTGCGGCATGTTGGCCGCCGTGGCGAACGCGCGGATCTGGGCCGGTGCGTGCGGATCGACGTTCAACAGCAGTTCGGCCGTCTTTTCGCGGGTGGTGCCTTCCCATACGCGCGCGGAACTGAGGAAGAAGCGCTGGTCCTCGGTCATGCCGTCGATCTTCTGGTCGGCCTCCTGCGGGTTCTGCTTCAGCGCGGTCTGCAACGCGGTGTAGGCGATGTTGAGGCCGCCCAGGTCGCCGATGTCCTCGCCCAGCGTCAGCTTGCCGTTGACGTGCAGGTCCGGCTTGCCCTCGATCGGCGTGTAGCTGTCGTACTGCTTGACCAGCGCGGCGGTGCGCTCGTCGAACGCCTTCTTGTCTTTCGGCGTCCACCAGTTGACCCGGTTGCCGTGTCCGTCGAACTGGCTGCCCTGGTCGTCGAAGCCGTGGCTGGACTCGTGGCCGATCACGAACCCGATGCCGCCGTAGTTCACTGCATCGTCGCCCTTGGCATAGAAGAAGGGCGGCTGCAGGATCGCGGCGGGGAAGTTGATCGTGTTGGTGGTGGGGTCGTAGTAGGCATTGATCGTCTGCGGCGTCATGTGCCATTCCTTGCGATCCGTCGGCTTGCCGATCTTGCCGATGTCGTAGTGGTAGTTGTACTTCGACGCCGCCTCGAGGTCGGCGTACCACTTGTCCGGCTGGATGGTCAGGCCCGACCAGTCGCGCCATTCACCCTTGTCGGGATAGCCGATCTTGGGCAGGAACAGCGACCATTTCTCGAGTGCCTTCTGCTTGGTCGCCTCGCTCATCCAGTCGAGGTCCTCGATGTGCTGCTTGAGCGCGGCGCGGACGTTGGTGACCAGTTCCTCCGCCCGCTGCTTGGATTCGGGCGGGAAGTACTTGGCGACATACAGCTCGCCGAGGCCCATGCCCATCGCATGGTTGACCGCGTCGACCACCTGCTTCCAGCGGTCCTTCTGCTCGGGCTGGCCGCGCAGGGTCTTGTCGTAGAACTCGAAGTGGTTTTCCCGGAACGGCTGGCTCAGCGCCGTCGAGGCGTCGCTGACCAGATGGAACTTCAGGTACGCCTGCCACTGCGAAATCGGCGCCTTGGCCAGCAGCTTGTCGAACTCGGCGATGAACTTCGGCTGCGATAGCGAGAAGCCCTTGCCCACGTCCACCCCCTGGGCCTTGAAGAACTTGTCCCACGAGAAGTGCGGGCTGACCTTGTCGGCCTCGGCGACGGTCACGAAGTTGTATTCGTTGTCGAGGTCACGCAGCTCGACCGGCGCCAGCGAGGCCTTGGCAAGCTCCGTCTCGAACTTCAATACCTCGTCGGCCTGCTTCCGGGCGTCGGCTTCCGAGGCGCCCACCAGTTCCAGCGACTTGGCGATGTACTTGACGTAGGCGTCCCGGATGTCCTTGTACTTCGGCGACAGGTAGTAGTCGCGGGTCGGCAGGCCCAGCCCGTCCTGGAATACATAGCCGATCTGCGTGGTCGCATCCTTGAAGTCGGCGCCCGAGCCGAACGCAAAGACGTAGTTGTAGCCGTTGTCGTAGCTGGTGTTGATGAAGTCCGCGATGTCGGCGGGCGTCTTCAGCGCATCGATGGCGGAAAGTTGCGGCTTGATCGGGTCATAGCCGAGCTTGTCGATCGTTGCGGTATCCATGCCCGCGGCGTAGAGGTTGCCGAGCTTCTGCTCGAGCTTGCTGCCCTGATTGTCCTTCGCGTCCTGCGCTGCATTCTCGAGAAGCTGCTTCTGCTGCTGCATGCTGCGTTCGTGCAGGATGCCGAACGCGCCCCAGCGGGTCTGGTCCGACGGAATCGGATTGGCCTTGTTCCACTTCGCGTTCACGTACTGGGCGAAGTCGTTGCAGGGGTTGTATTGGTCGTCGAGGTTGAACGCGATCGGCTGCTCCGGGGTGATCGCGACGGTCGAACCCGCCGCCGGTGCCCCCACGGTTTGCGCGGGTACGGGTGCGGATGCCGCGCCGGAGGGCGCGACGCCGTTCTGGTTCTGGGCGTTGTTGCTGCAGCCGGCTACGGCCAATGCCGCGCCGACGGCCAGGGCGATCGGGGTCAGCAGATGCTTGTGCATGATTCTTCCTCTGTCAGTGCGTGACGGGGTTGCGGAGACGCGCCGCGCGCACCGCTTCAGGCGGCGATTGTGCCAGCGTCGCATCGTGGTGGTGCACCACCATGTCGGAAGTCATGCCCGCACTGCATCGGCTGCAGCGCGAACGCCGTGCAACTGCGGCGGCGGGTGACGCCGCCGCCGGACGCCGGAGTCAGCGCGAACCCGACTGCCACCTGCGGCGGTTGCCGCGGCTGCGCTTGGCGACATTCGCCTCGGCCTGCGCCGCGCCGTTCGACGACTTGCCGCGCGTGCGCGCGGATGCCTGTTGCCAGCGCGAGCCGGGCTTGGCGCCGCCGTCGCGCCGGCCCTGCCGCGCATGGCGCGGCTTGCCCGGTCGCTGCCCCGGCTTGCCCGGACGGGTGTCGTCGCGCTCGCCGCGGAGCTGCCATGTCGGCTCGAAGCCTTCCACGGGCTCGATCGCAAGCTGCTGTTTCAGCAGCCTGCGGATGTCACGCAACAGTCCTTCTTCCTCGCGGCTGACCAGCGACAACGCGAGTCCTTCACTGCCGGCGCGGCCGGTGCGGCCGATCCGGTGCACGTAGTCCTGCGCGACCATCGGCAGGTCGAAATTGACGACGGCGGGCAACTGGTCGATGTCCAGGCCGCGCGCCGCGATGTCGGTCGCGACCAGCACGGTGGTGCGGCCCTGCTTGAAATCGCCGAGCGCGCGGGTGCGCTGGCCCTGGCTCTTGTTGCCGTGGATGGCGGCAGCCCTGAAGCCATGCTGCTCGAGGTGCCGGCACAACTTGTCGGAGCCGTGCTTGGTGCGCGCGAAGACCAGCGTCTGGCGCCGGCTGTCGGCGGCCAGCACGTGCAGCAGCAGGTCGCGTTTCCGGGCGGCGTCGACCGGATGGACGCGGTGGGTGACGCCGGCGGCGACGGCGTTGGGCGTGGCCATCTGCACTTCGCGGGGGGTACGCATGAATTGCGCGGCGAGCGCCTTGATTTCCGGCGCGAAGGTGGCCGAGAACAGCAGCGTCTGGCGCTGCTTCGGCAGCACGCCCAGGATCTGCTTCAAGGCCGGCAGGAAGCCCATGTCGAGCATGCGGTCCGCCTCGTCCAGCACCAGCATGTCGATGCCGGACAGGTCGACGTGGCGGCGCTGCAGGTGATCGATCAGGCGCCCCGGGGTTGCGACGATGAGGTCTACGCCGCGGCGCAGCGCCTGCATCTGGCCGCCCATGCCGACGCCGCCGAAGATCGCGCAGCTTCGGACACGGACGTACTTCCCGTAGCCGCGGAAGCTGTCGTGGACCTGGGCGGCCAGCTCGCGGGTCGGCGCCAGCACCAGTGCGCGCGGACGGCGCAGCGGGTTGTCGCGCGCTGATTCGGCGTCCGCGCCGAACCGTTGCAACAGCGGCAGTGCGAACGCGGCGGTCTTGCCGGTACCGGTTTGCGCGCCGGCCAGCAGGTCGCTCCCGGCGAGCACCAGCGGGATCGCCGCAGCCTGGATCGGGGTGGGATTCGCGTAGCCCTGTTCGGCAAGGGCACGCAGCAGCGCGGGCGCCAGCCCGAGCGATTCGAACGTCATTGGGAAACTCCTGTGTGACCCGGAGCGTTCCCAAGAACCGCGCTGCGAGCGATGCAACCATGTGCGGCGGACGCGGATGCGAGGCCGGGTGTGCGCGACGTGCGAGTGGCGGGGGATCGGATCGGGGCCAGAAGGCGGCCCGGTCACGACGATCCGCAAGGGAAGTTCGGGGTGCGGCGCGTCAAACGGAGCGCAGTGTAACGGGTTTCGTTCCCCGCCGCATCAACCATGCCGCGCGCCGGGCAGCGCGACGCTCGCGAGCGGCTGGTAGCGGGCGCCGTTTGCCTGGTGCTCCCTCTGCATCAGCGACAGTGATTCGAATGCGAGGCTCGGGAACGGCACGGCGGGGATTTGCAGGGCGCAACCCGGCCGCAGGCGCGCCAGTGTCAGGTGCGCACGGAATGTGCGCGGCTCCGGTTCGAAACCCGCCTTGCGCGCCAGTTCTTCGGATTCCCGCGCGAGTGCGAGCAGCGCACCCGGTGCGTCGAGTTCCAGTACCAGCAGCCGTGGACGCGCCCGGTTGGGCCAGATGGCGCAGCGGCGTGCGTCGAGCACGGGCAGGGGCCGCGCGAGCGCCGGCAGCATGTGCTTGAGGAATTCGACCTGGGCACGCGTCGAGTCGCCGAGGAAACGCAACGTCACGTGCAGCGATGCGGCATCCAGCCAGCGCACGCCACGCGCGGCGCCGCCCCGCGACGCTTCGAGGGCCCGTCGGCAGCGCAGCAATGCGTCCCGGCTCGCGGAGTCGGGAAGCAGCGCGAGAAAGCAGCGGGCGCGTTCGCCGGCGGCGGGCGCGGCCGGTCCGCTCATGCGCCGGTGGTCTCCGCCGGTGCACGAAGCGGCGCCGGGGCAGGCGAAACGGCGGGCAGTTGTTCGGGGCCGACGGCGCCACCGGAGACCAGGAACGCCATCGCCTGGTCAATGGTCCAGTCGGTCGCGACGAGGCGCTCGGTGGGGACCAGTTCCAGGTAGCCGCCGGTGGGGTTGGGTGTCGTCGGCACGTAGACCGCCGCGACCTCGCACCCGGCCGCGTCCACGAAGGTTCGGGTCACGAAGCCGATCGACTTCAGCTCCGGCGATGGGAAATCGATCAGCACCACGCGCTGGGTGCCCCCCGGTTTCGTGCGCATGAGCGCCATCAGTTTCTTGACGCCGCCATAGATCGTGTGCACCAGCGGAATGCGTTCCAGCAAGGCATCGACCGCGCCAAGTACGCGGCGCCCGAACACCTTGGTGGACAGCCAGCCGAGCACGTACAGCGCGAGGAGGGTGATGATGAAGGCGAGGATCGACACCACCCAGTCCCGGTGCAGCGCCTGCGCCGCCACCGGCGCGCCGAGGCCGATCAGCTCGATGATTCCGGTCACCAGCGGTGCCCCGATGCCGGCGAGCAGGGTGAACACGAATTTGAACACCACCCAGGTGATCCACACCGGGATGAAGGCCAGGAGGCCCGTGATCAGGTAGCGCTTGACGTGGAGGGCGGGCATCGACAAGGCGGGTACGCCACGGTTCGGGCATTGTAGTGGAGCCGCGCGCGCCCGCCGTTGTGACGTTCGTCGCGGGTCCGCGAATCATGGGCAATCGAGATCAGGGCCGGGCCCGGGATCGGTGATGGCGGACCAGCAGCGGCAACGGCGGTTCGAAATCCTGTCAGCCGCGCGGGTACTGGAATTGGTGCGGCGCATCGATCACGGCGCGCCGGTGACCGTCGTCCAGCATCAATTGGCGAACTTGCGCAAATGGCGCGTCAGTGTCGAGGCGCCCATCGATGCCCTGGGGGGCAGCTTCGTCTGGATCTTCGCGACCGTGATGGCGATGGCCTCGTACGGCTTCGATCCATGGTCGGCCTGGGGCGGTGGGCGGTCGTCACCGGTTTGGCCAGCTCACGGCAGGCATGGTCATATGGCTGGCACGCCGGCTCGGCTACGGCCGCAAGTTGCAAAACCATGCTGCGGGAAGCAGCGTGCTGGCGGCGAAGGAGGCGCTGGATGAAATCGCGCGTTTCGAACGGGAATAGAAAACCGGCGCGACCTTCGTCGCGCCGGTCGGCGGGGCCGTGGGCGGAGACCGTCCGCCGCACGGCCGGTGGCGGCAATTCCGGGCCTACTTGTTCTCCAGGTTGTCGCTCGATTCGATGAACTGCACGGCGTCGTCGTGCAACTTCTTCAGCGACGGCGTGTGCGCGTACACCATGTGGCCGGACGGGAAGAAGCCGTAGCTGATGTTCTTCTGCAGCTTCTCGGGGATCGGCAGGTGCTGCATTTCGTAGATCGCGGTGTAGTACGGCGTCGCAAGGTCGTAGAAGCCGCCGAACAGCCGCACCTTCATGTCCGGGTTGTACTTCATCGCAACCGCGAGGTCGAGCATCACGTTGGGGGTGCCGCCGCGCGAATACCGCTGGCCCGGCGCCCGGTGCTTCCAGTCCCAGCGGAAGTCATCGGCACCGTACACGGAGGGACGGTACTTCATGCCCTCGCCGAACTTGAGGTCGTTGCGCACGTAGCTGTTGAACGCGGCGACGTAAGCCGCGCTGATGGCCGCCGATTGCGGATCGTAGTCCGACTCCTTGCCCAGCGGATCCATGGTCGGGCCCGAGAAGCGGGCGTCGAGTCGGCCGGTGGTGGTGTCGGAGTCGTTCATCAGCTCGTGCTCGAACATTCCGCCGGTCACCCGGAGGTCCGCTTTCAGCAGGTAATCGACCGGAAGCCCGGTGTAGTCGTGCAACTTCTCGGCGATCTGCTGCTTCCTGGCGGCGCTGAGGGTGGAGCCGGCCGACAGTGCCTGCTCGTAGTCCGTGGTCGCGAACCGGGTCGCTTCCTTGAGGAGCGGTGCCAGGCCACCGTTGTTGAACTTCGGAACCTTGTGGTGGTACCACGCCGTCGCGGCGAAGGTGGGTAGCGCCAGCACGTAGGACATGTCGATGCCGGGGTTCATGTCGGCACCGTCGATGCTGAGCCCGAAGTTGAGGATCTGCGACAGCAGCATTACCCCGTTCAAGTCGACGTCGTACTCGGTCTGCAGGATGTTCGAGAGCACCGCGGAGCGGGTGGTGCCGTAGCTTTCGCCGAACAGGTACTTGGGCGAATTCCAGCGGTCGTACCTGGTCAGGAACTGGGTGATGAAGTGGGCGAACGACTCGGCGTCGCCGTCGATGCCCCAGATCTGCTTGGCGAGGTCCTTGCGGTCCTTGGCGCGGGCGTCGTCGTCCTTGCCTTGCGGCAGCAGGCGGCCGAAGCCGGTGCCTGGCATGTCGATGAACACCAGGTCGCTGGCATCGAGCAGGCTGTAGTCGTTGTTCACCAATTGGTACGGTGCGGCCGGGGTGTGGGTGTGGTCGTTGGTGACCACGCGCTTCGGACCCCAGGCGCCCATGTGCAGCCACATCGTCGACGAACCGGGTCCGCCGTTGTAGATGAAGGTGATCGGGCGCTTGGACGGATCGACGCCCTGCTTGAAGTAGGCGAAGTAGCTCATCGCAACTTCGGGCGTGGACTCCTTCGCCCCCGTGCCGTCGAGCACCAGGGTTCCGGCCACCGCCTCGTAGCTGATCGTCTTGCCCTCGACCGTGACGGTGCCGTGGGTCGTGGACGACATCGGTTGCGACAGGCGCTTGATCAGGCTTTCGTGCTGGGCGCTGCCGGAATCGCTTTGCGCGGAACTGCTGGCGCTGGCCGGAGGCGCGGCGAAGGCGGGCGCGCTGCACAGCAGCAGCGAGGCGAGGGCAATGGCGAGACGATTGGCTTTCATGGACTCTCCCGGCTGATCTGATCGGTGGTCTGTCGAAGGGAACCCGAGCGCTCGGGCGTTCGGGGACGGCCGAGTATGCGCGTGGGCGGCCCCGATCGTCATACGCCACAAGTCATGCTTCCGCGGGCCGCAGGCCGACGACCGTTCCGGCATCGGGACGGAAGCGGCTGCCGTAGATTGGGTTGATCCCGGACTTGCTCGGGGAGAAGCCCAACAGCAACGCCGGGCGAGGACACGAGGAGGGTGGCGAACACGATGGACATGGGCGCTTGTTGGGCTTCGCTGCACTCAGCGCCAACCTGCCAGAGCGTCCGAAGTTGCTTGCTTATCGGCTTGCGTCTGCCACCGGCGGCGCGGGATGCGCGCCGTCGATCACGCGCACGACGCGGAATCCGACATTGGTGTAACCGACGTCGCTGTCCGCCGTGCCGCGGCGCGCGAGCGGCTTGCCCTGGCCGCCGTCGCGCCAGGACAATCCGCGGAATACCCGTTCGCCGTTGCTTCCGCCGGCCACCCACTCGCTGACGTTGCCGTACAGGTCGTAGACGCCCGCGCCGCTCGGCAGGTAGTGTCCGACGGGTGCGGTCTGGGCGGCGCCGTCGTTGCAGGACAGGCGATCGTTGTCCATCGCACTTTGGCGGCTGACGTCGTCGACGTTGCCGAGCTGGCAGGGCGTGGCGCCGGGCAGCCCCTGCGCCGCGCGCAGCCATTCGCCGCTGCTCGGCAGCGCGTAGGCCTGGCCGGTCTGCTTCGAAAGCCACGCCGCGTACGCAACGGCATCGTTCCAGCTCACGCACACGGCGGGATGATCGTCGCCCTGCTGGAAGCCGGGATCCCTCCAGCTGAGGTGGCGCAGCCGCGAGAACGGGTTGTAGGCCTCCAGGCACCGTGAATCAGGACGATGGGTGGCGCGCACAAAGGCCGCGTAGTCGCCGCGGGTGACCTCCACGCGACCGATCGCGAATGCCGGCGCTCCGCCGGACGCCGGCACGTAAACGAGCGTCGGACCGCCCTCGTCGCGCATCCGGTCGCCGGCGACCGGAGTGGCTGCGCGCCGTTCGGCCGCAGCCAGATCGAAGCCGGAAGGATAGGTCGCGGGCAATGCCTGCGCCAGCGGCTTCAGTTCGGCGAGTCGTACCACATCGCGCTTGCCGGCCGCGGCGACCACCGCGTCACCGACGTGTTGCGCGAAGTCCTTGCGGTCGGCGCGCCAGTCGCGGCGCGCGACGGGGCCCGCGTGCGATGCCAGCAGGTCGCAGCGTTTCAGCACGGCGATGGTCCGGACCAGGTTGCCGTCGCCCCACGCGGCCGCGAGCCGTTGGCGCAGCGTCGCCAGCATCGCGTCGATGCCGGCGGTTGCCGCAGGGTTGCCCGGGTCGAGCGCCAATGCGGCGAGATACTTGTCGGCGGCATTGTTGCGCGCAGGGGCGAACAGGCGGCCGCGGGCCCGCAACGCATCCGCTTCCCTGACCAATGCGTAGGCTCGATCTTCGGTCGATGGAGCGGTGCTGGCTGCCGCGGGCGCGGACACGGGAGGCGACGCGGTCGCGGCTTTCGCCACCACGACCACGGGCTCGGGCAGGACCGCGGAACCGTTTCGCGGAAACGAACGCCAGGTAGCCCACGCCCCCACCGCCAATACCAGCGCCGCGCCCACCGCGGCCCCGGCGATCGCCCACGTGGGGGCGCGCAGGCGCGAGGTGATCGGCGCCACCACCGGCCGGACCCGGCGTCGCCCGTCGATCGCCGACAGCGCGTCCGCCATTTCCTGCGCGCTCTGGAAACGCTGGTCGGGCGACTTCGCGAGCGCCTTGTCGATCCACGCCTGCCAGCCACCGACCAGCGGCGGCAACCTCGGTATCGGTTGCTCGACGTGCGCGATGGCGGTCGAGACCGCATCGCCACCCTGGAACGGCGGTGCGCCAGTCAGCAACTCGAACGCCAGGATGCCGATGCTGTACAGGTCGGAGCGCTGGCCCGGCGGTTCGCCGCGCGCCTGTTCGGGGCTCAGGTAGGCCGCCGCGGAGGAGTGCCGCAGTCCGAGTTCGGCCGCGCAGCGCGCGATGCCGAAATCGGCCAGGCGAACGTGGCCGCGCTGGTCCATCAACACGTTCGAAGCCTTGATGCCGCCGTGCACGATGCCGCGGCGGTGCGCATGGCCGAGCGCGTCGAGCAGCGCGCGCAGCAATCCGGCGACCTTCAGCGGCTTGAGACGCAGGTTGTGCGATGAAAGGCCGATGCTCAGCAGGAACGGCATCGAGTGGAACAAGCGGCCGTCTTCGGTCCGACCGATCTGGTGGATGCCGACGATGTTCGGGTGCGACAGCCGTGCGTTGGTCCGGAGCAGTTGTTCGAAGCGACCCAGCGCATTGTCGTCCAGCGGACGCCACAGCTTGATCGCCACCTGGCGCTCGAGCGACCGC
This sequence comes from Rhodanobacteraceae bacterium, assembly GCA_035700365.1. GTDB lineage: Bacteria > Pseudomonadota > Gammaproteobacteria > Xanthomonadales > Rhodanobacteraceae > 66-474. The sequence goes on from DASSOQ010000040.1 coordinate 20,647, forward strand.
TGCGTCGCCTCGTACACGCTCGCCACGCCGCTGGTGCCGATCGGCCGGACCAACCGGTATCCTGGAACTTCGAGCTGGTGTGGAGTCGCGTCGTTCATATTTCCCCGGACACTGTACGCCAGCCGTGGATGGCGTTCCATGCACGCCCGTTGGCGGACGTTACCATCCCGCCGCTGCGCTCAACGCCCGGGGCGCACCTCCGGTTTCGCGCATGCACGAAAAATGCCAGTGGCCGCGCGCCGGGCCGCGGCGACGCAGGCTGTCAGGACGGCCGCGCGTTGCGCGCCCGCGGCTTGAGCCGAACGTAAAGCTGCTTGCGCACCCGCGCAACCACTTCACCGGAGCCGGTGGCGATTTCGGTGTCGAACCAGCGCAGCACCTTGTCACCGGAGGCGGCTTCGCGGCGAAGCAGCGTCACGGCGTCGTCATCGAGGTGGAATTCGGCGAACACGTCTTCGCGTGCGGCCGCCACGAATTCGATGGCGGCCGCCTTGTCCCAGACGTAGTAATCCGGTCCGAGCCGGTGCAGCGCGAGCACCATCCAGAACGGATCGGTCATCGCGAACAGGTTGCCGCCGAACTGGCTGCCGACGTAGTTCCTGTTCCACGGACGCAGCTTCAGGACGACGCGCGCGCGCCGCCAGTCGTCGCTGATCGCGAGTACCTGGATGCCGTTCGCGAGGAACGGCGGCCACATGTTCATCAACCGCCGCAGCGTCCGCGCGCGCATCCGCGGCGTCAGAACAGCAACGATGACATCTTGCGGCGGGTCGCCGATACCAGCGCATCGTCGTGCACGATCCGGAACGCGTCCAGCAACCGCCTGCGCGCCTGGCCTTCGTTCCAGTTGCGGTCGCCGGCGAGGATCGCGAGCCAGTGATCCAGGGCCGAGGTGGCATCGCCGCCCAGCAGTTCGCGGACGCCCAGGCCGTCCAGTGCGGCGAAATCGCGCGGATCGCGGTCCACGCGTGCAAGCAATTCGCCGGCAGGCGGAATCGCGGCGAGCGACTGGTGCATCGCGAGCAACGCGGCGAGGGCCCTGGCGCGATCGTCTTCGGCCAGGTCGACGGGCAGGGTGTCCAGCGTCGACTGCGCGTTGCCGGTGTCGCCGCCGCGGGCACGCGCCAGCGCGAGGTCGAGCTTCAGTCCCGCGTTGTCCGGGTCGGCAACCAGCGCCTGCTCGATGCGGGCGATTGCGGCCTGCGGAGTTTCCGCCGGCACCGCACCGTCATCGTCGACTTCCTGCGCGGGCGCCTCGATCCGCGAGGCCGGTTCGACGCGATGGCGCTTCAGGAACTCGCGCACCTGCGATTCCGGCAGCGCGCCGGAAAACGCGTCCACGATCTGGCCGCCCTGGATCAGCACGACCGTGGGAATGCTGCGCACGCCGAACATCCCGGCGAGCTGCTGTTCCTTGTCGCAGTCGACCTTGGCGAGCTTGAACGCGCCCGCGTATTCGTCCGCCAGTTTTTCCAGGATCGGGCCGAGCGTCTTGCACGGCCCGCACCAGGTGGCCCAGAAGTCCACGAGGACCGGTGTCTGCAGGGAAGCCTGCAGGACGTCGGTTTCGAAGTTGGCCTCGCCGGCTTCGAACACGTGGGTTCCGACCGGCCGGGCCGCGCTGTTGGGTTTGGCGACGGAGTTCATGGACGATTCAATGGAGGCGTGCGGATCACATTCCAAGGCTGGATTCCAGCGCGGCACCGGTGGGCTTGTCGCCCTGCTTGTATACCGTGCCGGCCTTCATCACGAAGTCCACCTTTTTCATCAGCGAAATATCGTCCAGCGGATTGCCGGGCACCGCCACCACGTCGGCGTATTTGCCGGCGGTGATGCTGCCGAAATCGTCCTGGTGCTTCAGCAGCGTCGCGGCGTGCGTGGTCGCGGCCTGGATCACGTACATGGCCGGCATGCCGGCCTGCACCATGTACACGAATTCCTGCGCGTTCTCGCCGTGCGGATATACGCCCGCGTCGGTGCCGAACGCGATCTTGACACCCGCCTTGTAGGCCTTGCCCGCGGTGGCCATGATCTTCGGCCCGACTTCCAGCGCCTTGCGCGCGACCTGCGGCGGATACCAGCCTTCCCTGGCTTTGCCCATCACGAACTCGCCGGCGATGATCGTGGGCACGTACCAGGTGCCGTGCTGTTTCATCAGCTTCATGTCCTCGTCGTCCATGAAGGTGCCGTGCTCGATCGAATCGACGCCACCGATCACCGCACGGCGGATCGCTTCGGCGCCGTGCGCGTGCGCGGCGACGGTGAAGCCGTAGTCGTGCGCGGCGGCCACGACCGCCTTGATTTCTTCCAGCGTCATCTGCGGATTTTCCGAACTGGATGATTCATCCAGCACGCCGCCCGAGGGCATGATCTTGATGACATCGGCGCCATCCTTGTAATGCTGGCGCACCGCTTTCCACGCA
>DASSOQ010000041.1:0-19738 GCA_035700365.1 Rhodanobacteraceae bacterium
CGAAACGGGTAGACTCGCCTCGACGGGCGACGCCGGAAGGTCCGACGCCACCGCGGACGGCAGGAGGCGTTGCGTGCAACCCACCGATATCCGCAATCCGCAGTATTTCCACAAGGTGGTGGATTGCCAGTGGGCGTGCCCCGCCCATACCCAGGTGCCGCGCTATATCCGCCTGATCGCTGCCGGGCGCTACGACGACGCCTACCTGCTGAACTGGGATTCCAACGTCTTTCCCGGAATCCTGGGGCGTACCTGCGACCGGCCTTGCGAACCCGCCTGCCGGCGCGGACGCGTGGAGGAAAACAACGGCGAGAAACCTGAACCCGTCGCGATCTGCCGCCTGAAGCGCGTCGCCGCGGACAACCGCAGCGACGGCATCGAAACACGGATGCGCGAACGGCTGCCCGGGCCGGTGCCGGGCGCCGATCGGTTTCGCGTCGCCTGCATCGGCGCGGGGCCCGCGTCGTTGGCCCTGGCGCGCGACCTTGCGCCGCTCGGTTACCGCGTCACGATCTTGGAGGCCGACGCGAAGGGCGGCGGGTTCATGCGCACCCAGGTGCCGCGTTTCCGCCTGCCGGAAGCGGTGATCGACGAGGAGGTTGGTTACATCCTCGACCTCGGCGTGGACTTCGTCGGCAACCGGCGCATCGATTCATTGCGCAAGGTGCTCCACGAAGGCTTCGATGCGATTTTCGTCGGTTGCGGTGCGCCGCGCGGGCGCGACCTGCGCATCCCGGGCCGGGACGAGAACACCGACAAGATCCACGTCGGGATCGAGTGGCTGGCTTCGGTGTATTTCGGGCACGTGACGAAGGTCGGACGGCGGGTACTGGTGCTGGGCGGCGGCAATACCGCGATGGACTGCTGTCGCAGCGCGCGGCGCCTCGGCGGCGACGACGTGAAAGTCATCGTGCGTTCCGGCTACGACGAGATGAAGGCCAGCCCCTGGGAAAAGGAAGATGCCGAACACGAAGGCGTCGAAATCCTGAACTGGCTGAATCCGAAGTCGTTCGTGCACGAAGGCGGCAAGCTCACCGGCATGTGGTTCACGCCGATGCGCGCCGAGCACGATGCCAACGGCAGGCGCAGGCTGCTGCCGACGGGCGAGCCGGATCGCTTCTTCCCGTGCGACGAAGTGCTGATCGCGGTGGGGCAGGAAAACGCCTTTCCATGGATCGAGCGCGACCTCGGGCTGGAATTCGACGAATGGGGCACGCCGAAGCTCGACAAGCTCACGATGCAATCCACGTTGCCCAGGGTCTTCTTCGGCGGCGACGCCGCGTTCGGGCCCAAGAACATCATCTGGGCGGTCGAGCACGGACACCAGGCTGCGATTTCCATCCACAACTTCCTGCAGGGCAGGGACCTGCGCGAGCGTCCTTCACCCTTGACCAATCTCGTCTCGCAGAAGATGGGCATCCACGAGTGGAGCTACGACAACGACATCTCGCCGGACATGCGTTACGTGGTGCCGTGGGCGCCCAAGGAAAAAACCCTCACCAACATCCACCAGGAAGTCGAGCTCGGCTTCGACGCCCAGACCGCCTGGAAGGAAGCGCAGCGCTGCCTCAACTGCGATGTGCAGACGGTGTTCTCGAAGGACCTCTGCATCGAATGCGACGCCTGCGTCGACGTGTGCCCGATGGACTGCATCACCTTCACCGCCGACGGCGAGGAAGCCGAACTGCGCACGCGCCTGACCGCGCCGACAAGCAATACCGGGCAGGACCTGTATGTTTCCGGGCCCGTCAAGACCGGACGGATCATGGCGAAGGACGAGGACGTCTGCCTGCACTGCGGCCTGTGCGCCGAGCGCTGCCCGACCGGCGCGTGGGACATGCGGCAGTTCCTGTTCGCCGAATCCTATGCTGCGCGCGGCGAGGATTATTCGGCGCGTCCGGCGAAGAAGGTGGCGGCGTGACTGTGCATATGCGGCGGTACGGTGTGTCCTCGCTCACCGCCACCAACGGCTTTGTCGTCGAGTCCGCTTGGAAAACGCCCTCTCCCGCATCGCTTTCGATGGGGGAAAGGGTTGGGGTGAGGGGGGCTTTCCCGCTCGCGTGCAACCGGTTCGCCGCATGAATCCCGTCACCGCCACCAACGACTTCGTCGTCAAGTTCGCGAACGTCAACGGGTCGGGCTCCGCCTCGGCCAACGAACTGTTCGCGAAGTGCATCCTGCGGATGGGCGTGCCGGTCAGCCCGCGCAACATCTTCCCCTCGAACATCCAGGGGCTGCCGACCTGGTACGAAGTGCGCGTCAGTGAAGCCGGCTGGCTGGGCCGGCGCGGCGGCTACGACCTGCTGGTCGCTATGAACCCGCAGACCTGGGACGCCGATGTCGCGGGCCTCGCGCCGGGTGGTTACCTCTTCTACGACAACAGCAAGCCCCTGGGCCCGGCGAAGTTCCGCGATGACGTGACCGTGATCGGCGTGCCGCTGACCGACATCGCCAACCGGACCTGGGACGACCCTCGCCAGCGGCAACTGTTCAAGAACATCATGTACCTCGGCGCGCTGTCGGTGTTGCTCGGCATCGAGCGCGAGGTGATCGTTCAACTGATCGGCGAGCAGTACAAGGGCAAGCAGGCACTGCTGGAACCCAATGTCCGCGCGCTCGATCTCGGGCGCGATTACGCCGAACACAACCTGCCGCCGGTGGGGCTCAAGATCGAGCGGCGGGACAAGGTGGGCAATCGCATTTTCGTGGACGGCAACAGCGCCGCTGCCCTCGGCATGGTCTATGGCGGCGCCACCGTGTGCGCCTGGTACCCGATCACGCCGTCCTCGTCGCTGGCCGAGGCGTTCCAGAAGTACTGCGCGAAGTTGCGCGTCGATCCCGACACCGGCAAGCACCGCTACGCCATCGTGCAGGCCGAGGACGAGATCGCCTCGATCGGGATCGTCACCGGCGCCGGCTGGAACGGCGCCCGTGCGTTTACCGCGACCTCGGGGCCCGGCATTTCGCTGATGAACGAATTCATCGGACTCGCGTATTTCGCGGAAATCCCGGTGACCCTGATCGACGTGCAGCGCGGCGGCCCGTCCACCGGCATGCCCACCCGCACCCAGCAATCGGACGTGGCCTTCTGCGCGCATGCCTCGCATGGCGACACCAACCACGTGCTGCTGTTTCCGGAGGATCCGCACGAGTGCTTCGAATTCGCGGCGAAGGCGCTGGACCTCGCCGACCGGCTGCAGACGCCGGTGTTCGTGTTGAGCGACCTCGACATCGGCATGAACCACCGCCTGTGCGCGCCGTTCGAATGGGACGACGCGCGCCGCTATGACCGCGGCAAGGTGCTGACCGCGGAGGAACTGGAAGCCGGCCAGCCGTTCGGCCGCTACCGGGACGTCGATGGCGACGGCATCGCCTATCGCACCTATCCCGGCACCCATCCCGCGCGCGGCAGCTTCTTCACCCGCGGCACCAGCAAGAACGCCGACGCCAAGTATTCCGAGAAGGGCGAGGATTACGTCGAGAACATGCAGCGCCTGCAACGCAAGCTGGAAACGGCGAAGACGCTGCTTCCGCAGCCGGTGCTCCATCGGGCGCCGCACCCGGCAAAACATGGCGCGATCCATTTCGGGTCGACTTCGTCCTCGATGGCGGAAGCCATCGCCAAGCTCGATGCCAATGGCATGCACATCGACGCGCTGCGGGTGCGTGGCTATCCGTTTGCCGATTCGGTGCGCGAATTCGTCGACCGGCACGAGCAGGTTTTCGTGGTGGAGCAGAACCGCGACGGGCAACTGCGCTCGTTGCTGATCGAACAGTTCGAGCTGGATCCCGCCAGGCTGGTGCCGGTCCTGCACTACGACGGCACGCCCATCACCGCGCGCTTCATCGCCAGGGCGATCGGAGAGCGCATGGGCGGGGCGGAAGTCACGCAATTGCGGAGCGACAAGGTGGCTTAGAAGTTGACTCGGCTTGAAAGCCCTCCCCTTCAAGGGGAGGGATGGGTGGGGATGGGTTGCAGCCGTGACGGAACCCCCATCCCCATCCCGGCCTTCCCCTTGAAGGGGAAGGGGCAAAGCCCCGCGCGCCAGCAGTCTCTCCATCAGGAATCAAGATGACGTATCTGCCCAAACCCAAACTGCACCACCCGTCGCTGACCAGGAACCGCGTCGGTTTCACGCGGCGCGATTACGAGGGCGCGATTTCCACCCTGTGCGCGGGTTGCGGGCACGATTCGATTTCCGCGGCGATCATCCAGGCCTGCTGGGAACTCGACGTCCAGCCGCATCGGGTTGCCAAGATCTCGGGGATCGGTTGCAGCTCCAAGACGCCGACGTATTTCCTGTCGGCCTCGCACGGCTTCAACGCGGTGCACGGGCGGATGCCGTCGGTGCTGACGGGCGCGAACCTCGCCAACCGTGAGCTGATGTACCTCGGGATTTCCGGCGACGGCGATTCCGCGTCCATCGGCATCGGCCAGTTCGTGCACGCAATCCGGCGCGGCGTGGACATGGTCTACATCGTCGAGAACAATGGCGTGTACGGACTGACCAAGGGCCAGTTTTCGGCGACCGCGGACCAGGGCAGCAAGTCCAAGAAGGGCGCGATCAACACCGACGCACCGGTCGACATGGTGGGGATGGCGCTGCAACTGGGCGCGAGTTTCGTCGCCCGCAGCTTTTCCGGCGACAAGACGCAACTGGTGCCGATCCTGAAGGCCGCGATGTCGCACAAGGGTGCCTCATTCGTGGACGTGATCAGCCCGTGCGTCGCGTTCAACAACCATCCGGGCAGCACCAGGAGCTACGATTACGTGCGCGAGCACAACCATGCGCTGTGCCGGATGGACTTCATTTCCCCGCGCGAGGAAATCACCGTCGAATATCCGGCCGGGGACGTGCGCGAGGTGCGCCAGCACGACGGCAGCATGCTGCGCCTGCGCAAGCTGCCGGAGTCCCACGACACCGGCGATCGCGTCGCGGCGATGAATTACCTGCACGCCTGCCAGGCGCGCGGAGAGATCGTCACCGGCTTGTTGTACGTTGATCCCGAGGCGCCCGACCTGCATGCGCATCTCGACACGGCGCCGGTGGCGTTCAATGCGCTGGACGAGCGCGAGCTTTGTCCCGGAAGCGCGACGCTCGAGAGGATCAACGCCGGACTGCGTTGAGCCGGCACGCCGCATGTGCGCCCGGCGCACCCGTTCGCCAGCACCGCAAGGGAGCTTGCCATCGACAGGAACAAGCGACGGCTGAATCGGCATCTGGACCGCTGGCAGGGCGAGATTCCGGGCTGGGCCGCCCGCATGATGGGCTGGCTGCGCCGGCCCTCGTCGCGCTGGGTGCGGATTCCCATCGGGTTGCTGCTGATCGCCAGCGGATTGGTCGGCATCGTCCTGCCAATCCTCGGGTTCTGGATGGTGATCCCGGGCCTGCTCCTGCTCGCGATCGACGTGCCGTTCCTGCGCCTGCCCGTGCGCGTGACGATCGTGCGTACCCGCTATGCGATACGAAGATACCGGCATTGGAGGCGGGTCCGCCGCCGCTGATTCCGTTGGCAGCGCACGCGCGGCCGACAGCGCCTTTTGTTGCGGCGCAACATGGGCGCCGATACCATAGCCGGCCAGCAACCGGAGATCAGTTCCATGGCCAATACGCCGGATTCCACAAACCCGTTGGACGACTGGCAGAACAGGTCACGGCAGTATTGGGACGCTTGGGCCCACGCCACGCGCAAGGCGTTCGGCGCGGCGACGGCCGGGGCCGACATGCCGCAGGGCCCGTGGCACGAAGGACTCGATCAGTGGGCGCGGATGTTCGATGCCCGCAAGACCCGCGAATCGCAGAACGAACTGGTCGAGCGCATGCTGGCCGGGGCGCGCGGCTACTTCTCGATGCTGGAGTCGCTGGCCGGCAAGGGCGGCGCCGCTGGCGGTGCCGACCCGCGCGCGTGGGCGGACGCATTGCGCGAGTCCTTCAATTTCCCGGGGGCGCCTCCGGAGCTGTTCGACAATCCACTGGCCCGCGCGATGCGCGAGCTCTCCGGGCACGGCGCCAAGGGCTTCGAACAGATGATGCAAGGCCTCGAGCCGGCCATGGCCGAAGTGCGCGCGCTGATGGACATGCCGGCCTTCGGCTATGCGCGCGAACACCAGGAACACTACCAGCGGATGGCCAAGGCGTGGCTGGATTACCAGCGCGAAAGCAACCGCTACAACGCGCTGATCGCCCGCGCCAGCCGGCGCGCATTCGAGGTGTTCGAGGACAAGCTGGCCGAGCGCGGCGAATCCGGCCGCCAGGTCGACTCCGTGCGCGGCTTGTACGACCTGTGGGTGGATGCGGCCGAAGACGCGTACGCCGAGATCGCGCTTTCCGACGAATTCCGCGAGGTATACGGCGCGCTGGTCGATGCGCAGATGCGGGTGCGGCAGAACCTGCAGCGTGAAGTCGAGCGCGTCGCGACCGATCTGGGCATGCCCACCCGCACCGAAATCGACAGCATGGGCAAGCGCCTGCACGAGCTGCGCCGCGAGGCCAAGAACCGGGCCGAAACGCTTCCCGATCTGGTCGCCGAAGTGGCGGCGCTGCGCGCCGAGGTCGAGCGCCTGAAGGCCGGCGGCAAGCCTGCCGCGACGCGTGCGCCGCGCGCGGCGGCCAAGGCCACCCCGCGCAAATCCCGCAAATCGACCCGCAAGGAGAAGGCATGATGGATCCGATCCGCATCGATCCGAAGCGGGCGCTCGATGAGGCCCTGCACGCGCAGCAGAAGCTGGCGGCGAGCATGCATACCCTGCGCGAAGTCGAGGATGTCGACTACGGCGCCACCGGCAAGGAAGCCATTTACCGCGAAGACAAGGTCGTGGTCTATCGCTACCAGGGCGCGAAGAAGCCGACCGCGAAGGTGCCGATCCTGATCTGCTACGCGCTGGTGAACCGGCCGTACATGGTCGACCTCCAGAGCGACCGCTCGCTGGTCAAGAACCTGCTCGAGCTGGGCGAGGACGTCTACATCATCGACTGGGGATACCCCGACGGCGCCGACCGCTGGCTCGACCTCGACGATTACATCAACGGCTACATCCGCCGTTGCGTCGACGCGGTCGCCAGGCACGCGGGCGTCAAGAAGATCAACCTGCTCGGCATCTGCCAGGGCGGCGCGTTCTCGCTGTGCTTCGCCTCGCTGCACCAGGAGAAGCTGCAGAACCTGATCACGATGGTGACGCCGGTCGACTTCCATACCAGCGACAACATGCTGTCGCACTGGACCCGCGACATGGACGTGGACCTGTTCGTGGACACGCTCGGCAACGTGCCGGCGGACCTGATGAACTGGTGCTACCTCACGCTGAAGCCGGTGCGGCTCAACCAGCAGAAGTACGTCGCGATGCTGGACATCCTCGACGACAAGGTGGAACTCGAGAACTTCCTGCGGATGGAGAAATGGATCTTCGATTCGCCGGACCAGGCCGGTGAGGCGTTCCGGGAGTTCATCAAGGAGTTCTACCAGGGCAACAAGCTGGTGAAGGGTGGCCTCAAGATCGGCGGCCAGGACGTCAGCCTCAAGAACATCACGCTTCCGGTGCTCAACATCTTTGCGCTGCATGATCATCTCGTGCCGCCTTCGGCATCGCGGCCGCTGGGTGAGCACATCGGAACCAGGGACTACACCCAACTCGAGTTCAAGGGTGGCCACATCGGCATCTACGTATCCGGACGCGCCCAGCGCGAGGTGCCGTCGGCGATCCACGAGTGGCTGGCCAGGCGCGCCAAGTAGCCGGGCAGGGCGGAACCCGCGCAGCGGTTTCCACCTCAGCCTCCGCGGCGGAAGGGGCTGCACCGATTCCGCCCAGCGCGGCGACATCACGCTGGGCGGCCGGATAGAATCCTGGCCATGAACACACGACGTCCCCTGCGCCGTTCGCGCCACGACCGGATGATTGCCGGCGTGGTCGGCGGCCTCGCCGATCACTTCGGGATCGACTCGTCGATGCTGCGCATCATCTACGTGCTCGTGTCGATCTTCTCCGCGGCGTTTCCCGGAATCCTGGTCTACATCATCCTGTGGCTGGTCGTGCCGCAGGAAGATTGAGCGACCGCTGCACGCGGTCGACGGATGTGGCGCGTGCTAGGCTTTCGCTCGAAGCGGGCGGCGTGACTCGACATGAACCATTTGGGCGATGAGGGGGACGGTCACGACACCATCCGCGCCGTGCAATGGCGTGGCGACCATCTGCGCCTGCTCGACCAGCGGAAGCTGCCCCTAGCCGAGGAATGGATCGATTGCCCGGACGCCGGTTCGGTTGCGCAGGCGATTCGAGGACTGGTGGTGCGCGGCGCGCCGGCCATCGGCATCGCGGCGGCGTGGGGCGTGGTGCTCGCGGCGCAGCGGGGCGATGAACCCGCCCCTGCGCTGGAGGCACTGCGCGCCGCGCGTCCCACGGCGGTCAACCTGATGGCCGCGCTGGACCGGATGCGCGCACGGATCGAAGGCGGGGCCGATGCCGCGGCGCTGGCGCGCGAGGCGCAGGCCATCCAGGACGAGGATCTCGCTGCCAATCGCGCGATGGGCGAATTGGGAGCGGCGCTGATCGAGCCCGGCAGCGGTGTCCTCACCCATTGCAACACCGGCTCGCTCGCGACCGCCGGATTCGGCACGGCACTGGGCGTGATCCGGGCGGGTTGTGCGGCCGGCAGGATCGGGCGCGTATACGCAGGCGAGACCCGGCCCTGGCTGCAGGGCGCGCGCCTGACCATGTGGGAACTGCAGCGCGACGGCATTCCGGCGACCCTGATCGCCGATGCGGCGGCGGCGCACCTGATGAGATCCGGCGCGGTGCAATGGGTGATCGTCGGCGCGGACCGGATCGCCGCGAACGGTGACACCGCCAACAAGATCGGGACCTACCAGCTCGCGATCGCGGCGAGGCACCATGGCGTCAAGTTCATGGTGGTGGCGCCTTCGACGACCGTGGACATGACCGCCCCGGACGGCGCCGACATCAGCATCGAATTGCGCGATGCCGCCGAGCTGCTGGGTTACGGCGGCCAGCGCACGGTCGTCGAAGGCGCCGGCGCGTGGAATCCGGTATTCGACGTCACCCCGCACAAGTTGATCGACGTATTGGTCACCGAGCGTGGTGCGATTCCGAGGCCGGACGAAGCTTCCCTGGCCGAGTCGTTCGGCCCGCCGGCGACACGCTGAATGTGGCACGTCTCCAAGCAACTGGGATGGTTCGGCGTCGGCGGCTTCATCGGGTTCATCGTCGATGCCGGCATCGTGCAGTTGCTGGTCAGCAAACTGCATACCGACCCATACGTGGGGCGGCTGTTTTCGTTCACCTGCGCGGCCACCGCGACCTGGCTGTTCAACCGGCACTTCACCTTCCACGAGCGCGGCGACTACACGCTGTTCGGCGAATGGTCGCGCTACATGGTCGCGATGGCCGCCGGTTTCGCGCTCAACTACACGACCTACGCGTTGATCGTCTACTTCTCGCATTTCGTGCAGGATTGGCCGTCGATCGGCGTTGCGGCGGGCTCGCTGCCGGGCTCCGCGGTCAACTTCCTGGGCGCTCGCCAGTGGGTGTTTTCGGGCGACAAAAAGGGTGGGGCGGCCAAGGCCGGGCAGGAGCCCAAAAACCGCCCGTAAGTTCGTGCGCCCGTTGAGATTTTTTGGCCTGTTTCGGGCCCGGTTGTGGTAGAATTCCAAGGTTGATTTCGAGGCGCGGGTTGCGTTCGGAACCCGCGCTTTTTGCGTTCACCCGATACAGGAATTCTGCGGATGGCGGAGCCGGCCAGTGAAGTAATTCGCGTCAATATCGAAGACGAGATGCGCCAGAGTTATCTCGATTACGCGATGAGCGTGATCGTGGGCCGCGCGCTCCCGGATGTGCGTGACGGTCTGAAGCCGGTGCATCGCCGCGTGTTGTACGCGATGAACGAGCTGGGCAACGCCTGGAACAAGTCGTACAAGAAATCCGCGCGCGTGGTCGGCGACGTGATCGGCAAGTACCACCCGCACGGCGATGCTTCGGTGTACGACGCGATCGTGCGCATGGCCCAGCCGTTCTCGCTGCGTTACATGCTGGTGGACGGGCAGGGCAACTTCGGTTCGGTCGACGGCGACAGCCCGGCGGCCATGCGGTACACCGAGGTGCGCATGGCGCGCCTCACCCACGACCTGCTCGCGGACATCGACAAGGAAACCGTCGATTTCGGGCCCAACTACGACGAGAGCGAGCAGGAACCGCTGGTCCTGCCGACCCGGGTGCCGAACCTGCTGGTCAACGGCTCCGCCGGCATCGCCGTCGGCATGGCGACCAACATCCCGCCGCACAACATGCGCGAGGTGGTCGACGCCACGGTGGCGCTGATCGACAACCCGGACCTCTCGATCGACGAGTTGATGCAGCACGTCCCGGGGCCGGACTTCCCCACCGCAGGGATCATCAACGGCGCAGCGGGGATCATCCAGGCCTACCGCACCGGCCGCGGACGGGTGCTGGTGCGCGCCAAGACCGAGATCGAAACCGACGACCACGGCCACGAGGCGATCATCGCCACCGAGATTCCGTACCAGGTCAACAAGGCGCGCCTCATCGAGAAGATCGCCGAACTGGTCAAGGAAAAGAAGGTCGAGGGCATCAGCGGCCTGCGCGACGAGTCCGACAAGGACGGCATGCGCATCGTGATCGAGGTGCGCAAGGACGCGATGGCCGACGTGGTGCTGAACAACCTGTTCCAGCAGACCCAGCTCCAGGTGACCTTCGGCATCAACATGGTGGCGCTGGTCGATGGCCAGCCACGCCTGCTGAACCTCAAGGAGATCCTCGAGGCCTTCATCCGCCACCGCCGCGAGGTGGTGACCCGCCGCACCGTCTTCGACCTGCGCAAGGCGCGGTCGCGCGCGCACGTGCTGGAAGGCCTCACGGTCGCGCTCGCCAACATCGACGAGATGATCGAGCTGATCAAGACGTCCGAGTCCCCGCAAGTCGCGCGCGAACGGATGCTGGCGCGCAAGTGGGAACCGGGCATGGTGCGCGCCTTGCTGCAGGCCGCAGGCACCACCGCCTCGCGCCCGGAAGACCTCGAGGCCGGCGCCGGTCTCGCCGAAGACGGCTACCAGCTTTCGGAGGTCCAGGCCAGGGAAATCCTGGAAATGCGCCTGCACCGCCTGACCGGGCTCGAGCAGGACAAGCTCAGCGACGAGTACCGGCAGTTGCTGGAGACGATCCGCGGGCTGATCGAGATCCTCGAGGATCCCGACAAGCTGCTTGCGGTGATCCGCACCGAGCTGGTGGAGATGAAGGACCTCTACGGCGATGCGCGCCGCACCGAGATCCTGCACACCCAGGAAGACCTGGAAACGCTCGACCTCATCGCCCAGGAAGACGTGGTCGTGACCCTCTCGCACACCGGCTACTGCAAGCGCCAGTCGCTGGACACCTACCGTGCGCAGAAGCGCGGCGGCAGGGGCCGTTCCGCGACCAGCGTGAAGGAAGAGGATTTCGTCGAGCGCCTGTGGATCGTCAACACCCACGACACGCTGCTCACCTTCACCAGCGCGGGGCGCGTGTACTGGCTCAATGTGTATCGCATCCCGGAGGCGAGCCCCGGCGCGCGTGGCCGCCCGATCGTCAACCTGCTGCCGCTGCAGGACGACGAAACCGTGCAGGCGGTGCTGCCGGTGCGTGACTACGACGAGGATCATTTCGTGTTCTTCGCCACTCGCCAGGGCACGGTGAAGAAGACGCCGCTGAAGGAGTTCGAGTTCCAGTTGCAGAAGGGCAAGCTCGCGATCAGCCTCGACGAAGGTGACGGACTGGTCGAGGCCGAACTCACCGACGGCAACTGCGATGTCCTGTTGTTCGCGTCGAACGGCAAGGCCGCCCGCTTCGCGGGGGGCGAGGTGCGTCCGATGGGTCGCACGGCCCGTGGCGTGCGCGGCATGCGCCTGGCAGAAGGCGCCCACGTCGTCTCGATGATCGTCGCCGACCGGAACGCCGAAGCGGGGGACTGTGACGTGCTGACCGCCACCGAGCGCGGTTACGGCAAGCGCACCCCGCTCGCCGACTTCCCGCGCAAGGGCCGCGGATCGCAGGGCGTGATCGCGATCCAGTGCTCGGGCCGCAACGGCGCGCTGGTCGCGGCGGTCGCGACCGACGCCAGCCACGAGCTGATGCTGATCTCCAACCACGGCACGCTGGTGCGCACTCGCGTCGCCGAAGTTTCGCAGGTCGGCCGGAACACCCAGGGCGTCACCCTGATCCGCCTCCCGGAAGACGAGAAACTCGTCGGCGTGGTGAAGATCGAAAACGGCGACGACGAAGGTGCCGAGATCGACGGCGCTGGTGGGAACGCGCCGGTGACGTAACCAGGGGAAACGCAGGTTGGGTTGAGCCGGGGCCCCACCTCGGCGAAGCCGGCGCACTCCCGCGACATGCCGGTTGTAGCCTGGATGAAGCCGCGCCGCGCAATCCGGGGCATTTCACGGGTACGGTCCCGGATTTCGCTGCGCTCCATCCGGGCTACGTGTCAGCCTTCGTGCATGCGCCTTGGCTTCGCGAAAAGCCGCTCAGCCCACCGACCCGGACTCGTAGCCCGGATGAAGCCGCGCAGCGGCGGAATCCGGGGGCATGTCGCTGCTCTGCGCAAGCAGTTCCGGCAGATCCGTGAGCCGGTGCAGCGCCTCGACCGATCGGGGAAGCGGACCCTGCGGCTGGAACCAGAACGTGCGCATGCCCGCGTTCGTACCCGCCTCGACACCGCGAAGGCTGTCTTCCACGACGGCGCAGCGTTCCGGTACCACGCCAATCGCCTTGGCTGCGTGCAGGAACAGCCCGGGATCCGGTTTCCACGAGCCGACGTCGTAGGCGCTGAAGACCCTGTCGCTCGCGAAGAAGCGCGCGAGGCCGGTCAGCGCCAGGCTCAGTTCGATTTTTTCCGGCGGCCCGCTCGAGGCCACGCAAAACGGCAGCCGCAGCTTCTGCAGGGTGTCCAGCGCGCCTTCCATGGGCTTGAGGTGAGTCCGGAATGCCGCCGCGGTCCGTCTGCGGACCTCCGGAATGAAGGTATCCGGCAGCTTGCGGCCCAAGCGACGCTCCAGATCCGCGACGCAGTCGGCCATCTTGCCGCCGACGTAGGCCTGCATCGCCTCATCCGCGGTCATCCGGAGGCCGAACGGCGCCACGCATTCCGCCAGCGCCGCATTGGCCAGCCGCTCGCTGTCCACGAGCGTGCCATCGCAGTCGAAGATCACCGCTTCAATTGGGGGCGGTCGCCCGGTCATGGATGGATCGTATCAAGCTGGCAGTGCGGTTGCTGTCCTTCGCTCCGGCAGAACGCTCGAGCGAAGCGCCCCCACGACGCATCCCCCATCCCCGCTCTGGCAACAGCGCGCGCCACTCGCCCCCCCCGTCATCCTCCGCTTCCAATCGCCTCCGACATGGCCGCGGCGCTCCACACCCGGAACTCGCCAGGCGATTCGACGTGCAGCGCCTTGACCAAGCCGTCCCCGGCGACAGCGCGAAGCGTTTCGCCCGCAGGCCCATGCCGTCCTTGCTGGAGTCCATTCCGAGCCCAGCGCCACATCGCGCAGGAAGACGTCGTCGCGACCCTTTCGCACACCGGCTACTGCAAGCGCCAGTCGCTCACACCTGCCGTGCGAAGAAGCGCGGCGGCAGGGCCGTTCCGCGACCGGCATGAAGGAAGAGGATTTCGCCGAGCGCCTGCGGATCGTCAACACCCACGGCACGCTGCCGACCTTCACCAGCGCGGGACGCGTGTACTGGCTCGATATGTGTCGCATCCCGGAAGCGCACGGCTGACCAAGCGAAGGCCTGGGTGAGGTCGGGAGTGGTGACACGGAAGCGTCCATCCTGGCCCGCGGCCTGCGGCGCCGGCCCGAGCCCACCCACAAAAAAGCCCCGCCGAAGGCGGGGCTTGATTTGAGTTGCGCGGAAAGTATCAGGTCCGTTGCTCGCGCTTGCGCCGGTACACCTCGAGTCCCGTGAGCAGCGCCAGGCCGATCAGCAGCATGGCGATGGATCCGGGTTCCGGCGTTCCGATCACCACCGGCGGCAGGCCCAGGCCCACGAAACCGTAGCCGAAGGCGGGAGCGAAGTGGCCGTCGCTGCCGCGGTCGCTGCCCGTGGTGTAGGAAAATGCTTCCACGCCCACGCTGCTCAGGGCGTTGAGCAAACCGTCAACCGTGAAATCGGCACCGATGTAGGTGTCGAACGACGTCGATTCGCCGGCCGCCAGGTCGCCGAAGCCGAACACGAAGTAACCGCCCTTGTCACCGGGGGTATCGGTGATGTTGGTATCCGCATCCTGGGTCCGGAAAACCATCGGATCGGGAACGGCAAACGGATTGGTGGACGTGTTAAGGACGGTGTTGCCGGGTCCGATCGGCAACAAGCCGCCATTGACCGTGGTGTAGTTGTCGTCGAAGAAGCCCGGCGCAACGTCCCAATCCAGGGTGCGTGCATAGCGTACGTCGGTCAGCGTGGACGCGGTCTCGTTGGTCAGGACGATGTTGACCTTGAACAACTTGCCGTCCGCAGCGGACGAATACGTCTGCGTCACCATGAGGCCATTGCTGAGGTGCACCACGGACTGGGCGCTCAACCCCGGGCCCGACGCGGTTGTGGTGGTCAGCAGTGCGGAGGAGAAGTTCGTTTCACCGAGGCCGTAGACATAACCGCTGGCGCCGCTCGCCGCCGCGCCCCAGCCTTCGCAGAGGCAACCGCGGATGATTGCATCGCCATTCGGTCCCACGAAGCCGACGCCGCCAGCACCCAGTCCGCCGCTGTCGTCCACGCCCATCTGCAGCAGGCCGGTGTCCAGCGTGCTCGGTGTTGCCATTGCCGCTGGTGCGCCCAGAAGCAGGGCGCTGGTCAGCAAACCTCCTACTAGCGGAGTGGCCTTCGCCTTGATCGCCGTCCAGTATTTCATCGTCAATCTGCTCGCTTTCGCTGTCATCGCCGCGGTCCTCCTTTAAGGACGTGCGCGGAGCAGGAAGCAAGTCGCATGCCGACTCATAAGCGCCTGCTGGAACAATGCCTTACGCGCAATCTGCGCAGTCCCGGCAGCTCGCTTTGTAAAGGCGGCCGACTGGCATTTCCAGCCGGGTGCCGCGGGGAGCCGTTTCCCCGCTGCCAAAAGGCAGGGCAATCAGGCACGTACCGGCGTGTGGCCGGCCGCGCACGCATCGTAAGGTTGTCCGACAGTGGGGTGGGGTCGCCTAGGGGAGAGAGGCCAGCATGGCCTGTGCACTCGAAACCCTGAATTCGCCCGGCGATTCGACGTGCAGCACCTTGACCACCCCGTCCTCGGCGTACAGCGCGAAGCGTTTCGCCCGCAGGCCCATTCCATATTTGCTGGAATCCATTTCCAGCCCCAGCGCCTTGACGAACTCGCCGTTGCCGTCGGCCAGCATCAGCATGCCTTCGGGAACGTGGCGGTGGTCGGCCCACGCCTTCATCACGAAGGCGTCGTTGACGGCCATGCAGGCGACGTCGATGCCGCGCTTCCTGAAGTCCTCGAAATGGGCGACGTAGCCGGGCAGGTGTTGCTCGGAGCAGGTCGGGGTGAATGCGCCGGGCACCGCGAACAGCACGACCTTCCTGTCCATGAACACGTCGTCGGTGGTGAGTTGCTGCACGCCGTCGCGCAATATCGCGAACGTGGCCTCGGGGATGGAGTCGCCGATCTGGATGGTCATGGCCGGTTCCGTGTGGCTGGGGGAAGTCGCCCATGCTAGCGCCGATCGCGCTCTGCCGCAGACTTGAAAGGCCCGCCACCACCCCTATTTCTGTCGGCAGGTGGCCACCCTGCGGCCACGACAATCGAGGAGATCGAGGAGAAGACCTATGAACATGACGAACTACCATCGTCCCTGGGGCATCCGTCATCCCCTGCAGGACGACTTCCGGCAGTTGCTGGACCAGTTTTTCGAGACGGGTGAATCCGGGGACCAGTCCGACGTCGTGACCAGCCAGTGGGCACCGCGGGTGGACATCCGCGAAGAGGACAAGCGCTTCGTGATCGAGGCGGACATTCCCGGCGTCGATCCCAAGGACATCGACATCAACATGGACAAGGGCGTGCTTTCCATCCGCGGCGAGCGCAAATCGGAGAGCAAGACCGGGAATGGCAAGTTCACGCGCGTCGAGCGGTCGCACGGGGTCTTCTACCGCCGGTTCGCCCTGCCGGACAGCGCCAATCCGGACGGGATCAGCGCAACCGGTCGCCACGGCGTTCTGGAAATCGAGATCCCCAAGAAGCCCGAAACCACGCCGCGCAAGATCGACATCAAGACCGGCGGGTGAGCCGGCGCGGCGACAGCAGCCTTCCGGCGATACGCCATAATCGGCGTCCGCGACGGAGCGATCCGCCGCGGACGATCGTCTGAGCGCGGGAGGGCAGATGGAGTTCCAGGATTACTACGACACCCTCGGCGTGAAGTCGGGCGCGAGCGAGGACGAGATCAAGTCCGCCTATCGCAAGCTCGCGCGCAAGTACCACCCGGACAAGAACAAGGAAGCCGGGGCCGAGGACAAGTTCAAGGCGATCAGCGAGGCCTACGAAGTCCTGCACGACAAGCAGAAGCGCGCGGCCTACGACAACCTGCGCGCGGGCGGTTACCGGGGCGGCGACAGTTTCCGGCCACCGCCTGGCTGGCAGCAGCAGGCACCGGGCGGTTTCGAATTCCGCGACTTCGGTGACGGTGGTGGCGACGCGGGCGGCTTCAGCGATTTCTTCGAGTCGCTTTTCGGCGGCCGTGCCGCGGGTGCGCGTGCGCAGCGCGGGCCCATGCGCGGCAACGACGTGCGCGCCGCCGTCGAGATCGACCTTCGCACCGCCTACGCGGGCGGCAAGCAGCGACTCGGCCTGCGCGATGCGAGCGGCGAGCGCACACTGGAGGTCAACATTCCGGCCGGCATCCTGCCCGGCAAGGTCATCCGGCTGGCGGGGCAGGGCGAGCAGGGATACGCCGGCGGACCGGCCGGCGACCTGTTGCTGGAAGTGCAGGTGCGCGACGACGCCCAATTCAAGCTCCACGGCCGCGACGTCGAGGTCGAAGTGCCGGTATCGCCGTGGGAAGCGGCGCTCGGCGCCAAGGTGCCGGTGCCTACCCTCGGGGGCACCGTCGAATTGCGGATCCCCGCGGGGTCGCGGAGCGGCCGCAAGCTCCGCCTGAAGGGCCGCGGGATGCCCGCGCACACGCCTGGGGACCAGATCGTGGCGCTCTCGATCCAGATTCCGCCGGCCGAGGACGCCAAGGCCAAGGCCGCCTACCATGCCTTCCAGAAGGCGTTCAGTGGGTTCGATCCGCGCGCGTAGCGCGGGCATCGTCCACTTCGCCAAAGGAAGCGTCATCGACGGCGGACGGTGTCCGCCCGGCGGCTACCCGGGCAGGTGGTCGTTCAACGTCCTGGTGAGTTCGGCCTCGTTCACGGGTTTGGTGACGTAGGCCTTTGCACCCTGGCGCATGCCCCAAACCTTGTCGGTGTCCTGGTCCTTGGTGGTGACCAGGACCACCGGGATGTGCGCGGTCGCTGCGTCCTTGGAGATGGCGCGGGTCGCCTGGAAGCCGTTCAAGTTGGGCATCACGACGTCCATCAGGACCAGGTCGGGCTTTTCCCGCTTGGCGGCTTCCACCGCGGCGGCGCCGTCCACGGCGGTGATGGTCTGGTGGCCCAGCTTTTCAACCAGGCGCTTCAGGCCTTCCAACTGGGACGGCGAATCGTCGACGACCAGAATGCGTGCCATGCAGTGCTCCCCGCAACGTTTGCCGGCATTGTAGGGAACCGGGGCGCGAAGCGCCACGCTGGGCGTGCCGGGTCGCGGCTAACACGAGCGGCAAATAGAATCAGTAACTTATCGCATGTTTGAAACCTGATTTCGATCAATCGGCAGGATCGATTGCGACCACGGTGCGGCCGAAGGAGCGGCCCGCGAGCTTGGCATCGAAGTTGGCGGGCAAGGCCTCGAGCGGGATTTCTTCGGTGCATATGGCATCGAGATGCGCGGGCTTCCAGTCCGATGCCAGGTGCCGCCAGACCTCATGCCGGACGTCGCGCGCGGTGCCCGCCGAGGCGATCCCGAGCAGGCTGACGCCGCGGATGATGAACGGCATGACCGTGGTCTCGAGCTTGCTGTCCGCGGCGAGGCCGATGCTGGCGACGTTGCCATAGGGTGACGTACAGGCCAGCAACTGGGCCAGCCACTTGCCGCCCACGCTGTCCACCGCGCCGCCGAACCGCGCCGATTCCAGGGCGTGGTTGCCCAGACGCAGGCCGCGGCGATCCAGGACTTCGCGTGCTCCGAGATTCATCAGGAAGTCCGCGCGGTCGGGCTTGCCACTGATCGCGTGGACCGCGAAACCCGCACGCGAAAAAATGTCCACCGCCAGCATCCCCACCCCGCCGGTCGCGCCGGTGATCGCGATCGGGCCGAGGCCGGGCGACTGACGGTTGTCGCGCATCCGGTACAGCGCCAATGCCGCGGTGAACCCGGCGGTGCCGAGGATCATGCTTTCGCGAAGCGAGAGCCCCGGCGGCAGCGGAATGGTCCATTCGGCCTGGAGCCGGGCATATTCGGCATAGCCGCCGTCGCGGGTTTCCGAGAGGCCGCAGCCGGTGCACAGCACCGCATCGCCTTCCTTGAACCGGGCATCGCGCGATTCGACGACGTGGCCCGCGACGTCGATGCCACCGTTCAACGGGAACCTGCGCAGGATCTTGCCCTTGCCGGTGCCCGCCAGTGCGTCCTTGTAGTTGACCGACGAGTACGCCGTCTTGACGACGACTTCGCCCGGCGAGAGGTCGTCCACGCGCATCGTCTCGATGCCGGCGCGGTAGCCGGTGTCTTCGCTGTGGATGCGGAAGGCGCGGAAGCTCGCGCGATTGCTCATGCTTTTCCCGTCATTCCGGCGGAGGGCCGGCTGTGGAGGCAGGATGCCGGAACCGAACGCCGCAGGCGGCCCGAAGCGCGAGCCGCAGGATACGGCGGGTAATCCATCTTGCGCCGATTGACTCGTTCACCAGGCTTCGATAAAGATCTTGCCAGCTTGGGTTTGGCTTTTCGATCAGTTCCAGCTTCCACGCGCGTTTCCGTTCCTTGATCGCCTTCTCGCGAAGAACTGCGGCTTCCATTGTGCCGTGTTGTTCGTACCAAACCAGATGGTGACCCGATATTTCCTTGTAAAGCCGTCGACGGGATTGTTCTGGTGTTGCCAGATGCGCTTGATCAAATCTGGCGTTACGCCCACATAGAGCGTGCCGCGCTCCTTGCTCGCGAGTACTTGGACGCATGCGCGGCGTTCGGCCATTCCTGGTCTCGTCATTCCGGCGGAAGCTGGAATCCATCTTGCTTTTGATCGGGTGCAAAATCAAATTGGATCCCGGCATTCGCCGGGATGACGAGCAAAAGCTATGCCCCGGACCATCCCTACGCCGCTGTGCTGGCGCACCACATTTCAACATTGGATCCCGTGTCATCGGCCATGCATGGCCTGCACGGGATGACGACATCTCGAACGTGGATCCCGTGTCATCGCACATCCTGTGCTGCACGGGATGAGTTCATCCTGAACTCAATTTGCCTTGTTGAGCGATCGCTTGTCCACCGACAACGCGGCTTCGTGCACGACCTCGGACAAGGTCGGATGCGCGTGGACGATGCGCGCCAGGTCTTCGGACGAGCCCTTGAATTCCATCGCCACCACGGCTTCGGCGATCAATTCCGACACCACCGGTCCGCACATGTGGACGCCC
>DASSOQ010000042.1:0-48946 GCA_035700365.1 Rhodanobacteraceae bacterium
AGACCGATCTCGTTGCGGGGGCTGCACGGAAGCTGCAGGCCGACGGCGTCAAGGTGCGCGCCGTGTCGATGCCGAGCTGGGAACTGTTCGAGCAACAGGACCAGGCCTACCGCGATTCGGTCCTGCCGCCGCAGGTGAAGAAACGCCTCGCGGTCGAAGCCGGCGCAAGCCAGGGCTGGGAGCGCTGGGTGGGCGATGGCGGCGCGGCACTCACGGTGGACCGCTACGGCGCCTCCGCGCCGGGCGAACTGGTGCTCGAGAAATACGGCTTCACGGTCGACAACGTGATCGTGCAGGCGAAGGCTTTGCTCGGCAAAGCCTGATGGGCCCGTTCAACCGGGATCGACAACCGCGAGTCGCAGCCTGACCTGCTTCGGAAAGCCTGCGACTCGTATGACGGTTTCGTAGATCTCGCGGGCCTCGAAGCGGTCGTCGATGTCGATCCGGCCCGAAATCATGGCATTGCCGCCGGCGGGCACGACCGTCGTCGAGGGGTCGAACCGGATGCTGTCGGCCCCGACGCCGCCGCCTGCCTGGCCGCGCCAAGGCTCGGCTTCGATGGCGGCTGCCACGGCCTCGTCGTTCGGGTTGTCCAACTGGAACCGGAAGGCGACCACGCTGCCGACCGTTCCCGTCAGCGCAGTCGCGTCGTTCGTGGGTGCGGGTGCAGGCGCGCCGGGCGCCAGGACACTCTCCGCCAGGCTGACGACATCGTTGAGATACCGGGTGTTGTTGCGCGAAAGCGTGTCGAGGTAATCCATCTCGATCTTGATCCAGTCTCCGAGCAAGCCGCGAACGTCGTTGCCGCGCAGCCGGCCGGGATTCCTTGCGGCCGACGCGGCGCTCTTCAGCAGGCCGCCCGTCCGCGACAGAAGTTGCGTGTTGGACCGGATGCTCTGTTCGAGAAGCAGCCGGAGATCGTGGTCAGGCACGCGGCAGACCTCTCACGAGTGGGGACGTTGTTCCGGTTTCGCCGAATCCCGGGACCTCGGCCTTGCGGGCGGGCAGGGATCGACGCATTGCCAATGCCGGTACCACTTCAATTCCGTGATCCGTTCGGGCGCGTCACCCTGCTCGATCGTCAGCCTGGCAACGGCTGGCGCGCTGATCCGGCGCTTCAATATCACGCATTGCTCGTAGGCGCCGCGGACCAGCAACTCTCCCGTGTAGGTTTCTCCGGGCTCATAAGCTTCGCTGGCCTGCGCGGTGACATTCAACGTCACCGACTCGCCAGCCCCGAGCGACGCTTTGGCAGGCGCAACTTCGACCTCGGCCGGCCCCAGCGAGCCGGCGGAAAAGGTGTACTCGTGGTTTTCCCGGCTGGTGTTCTTCACCGTAATGACGGCGCGCTGCGCTTCGCAACCGCAGCCGTCCCACTCGATTTCGGCGACGCAGTGGGGAGGGCACTCGCGGGTCGGAACGGAGCAACAACTGTCGGGGAGGCGAAAGACGTCGCGGCTGCCGGAAAACATCGCACGGGTCATTTTCAGGCCGCGCTCGAGTAGATCGACGTAACCGGTGGTAGCCGTATTCACCAAATCCGGCAGGCCCGCCAACAAGGCTTCGGGATCGATCGCGCTGGCCGATCCGCCCATGGATCGTACGGTGGCATGGCTCATGGGGAGTTCCTCCGCTTCCTGGTGGTGCGAGTCGCGCGCGTACCGGCTTTGCGGCTCGCCTTGCTCGTCGTGCGCGGCCTCGCCGTATCGGCTGCCTCGTGCCCGTCCGGACCGCCTGCTTCTACCTCGATTTCCAGCGGACAGACGGTGCCTCCCAGGACGAAGCTGCCGAGATACCGCCGGTGGCGGGCCAGGTCGGCCGGGAGCTCGAACGTCAGTTCGGTTTCGATGGAGCTGCCCGGGGCGAGCGACTCGTTTGCACCGGTGCCGACCACGATCCTGGGTGCCTGGACTTCGCTGTCATGCAGCAATTGCGCGAAGGTGTCCAGGGCGGCCTGGTAGCCGTCCGCGCCGGACCGGGCGATGGCCACGTGGAACAACTGATCGAACCCCGCAGCGCGCGAGATGTTCGCCACGGCGGCACGCGGCACGAGGTACGGGACGTTGCCGAGATTGGTCAGCACCACCGGGACGCTGACGCGGGCACCCGGCCGCCCGTGCAGGGCGAAATGCGCAGGGGCGACACCGATTGCACGGTGCTCGAGAACGTCGATGACCACGTCGCGGGTCTCGTCGCCAATGGTGGCGTGGCCGCGCATCCGGCCGGGGGGCGTGCGCGGATCGAGCGACAGGGACACCGGCGCGTGCCGCGTCTCCCCGGGTGCCAATCGCGCCCTGAGTGCAATCCGTGCATTCGCGGCGTGTCCTTCGCACTGCAGCCCCGCGAACTTGAGGTTGAGCTTTTCGGTGCCGGGATTGCTCACGCGGACCACCCCGGTCACGCTCGCGGGGGGGCCGACCAGGACGATGCGTTCTGCATTCTGCGCGGCTGCCATGCGCTTCTCCTCACGCGCAGCCCGTTTCGGCGCGGCGCGGCACGTACGGCTCGATGATGACCATGTTCTCGCCGCACAACGAGAGGTTCATCAACTGGAGGCCCAGCAACTTCAGGCACACCTGCGTGTTCATCGGCATGGATACGCGGGTGGGCTTCAGGCCGATGTCGGCATCGAGCCGAATGGTCGGGAGCTCCTTCACGGCCATCTCCAGCCGGATCGTCGGCAACTGGGTCACCGCGATGCTCAGCGGTGGCAGCTCCTTGATGGCCATGTTGACCTGGGGCATCTCCTTGATGTGGATGTTGTCCAGGTCCATGTCGGCACCACCGTGAAGGGTGATGTCGTAGTCGGATGGAATGGAAACGCCGCCCATGGCGCCCTCCGGAACTCAGTGATCAGTGATTGGCGGATGATCCGGCAATCCGGTTTTTCCCCTCACGGGTGTGCGGCCGGCTCGCCGCCGACGTTGCGCCCGCCACGGCCCACGCGAATCCGCGCACTTGATCCGGCCGTATGGAGAAGGGGGTGGAAGCGACGAAGAGGTTGCGCGGCTGCGAACACGGCACGCGCAAACGATCCCGAACCGGCAGGGGACGCGCCGTTGCGGCGCAAACGGCATGGGGATGAAACGACCTCATATTCGGTCATCTCCCTCGTCGGCGAGCATCGTGAGCCGTCCCGCGGCGCCTGTCAAGAATCGCGCCGCGGGGGTCCATCGGGCTCGAAAAGCGGGCTGCGCGCCTCGCGCACGCCCGCGGGTGTTGCGTCGCGAAGCGCGCCGTGCCGGGCCGGTTGACCGTCGAGCGGGTTGCAGCGGCGCTCCTCCCCGGACCACCCTGCATCGAATTCCGCCCACAGCGCCTGCAGCGCCGGTTCGCGTGGCGCCCGCGCCAGCACGTGCAGTACCAATTCGTGGAACGCCAACAGCTCCGCCAGACCGGCACGGACGTACAGGCGGTCGCTCGCGATCGTTGCATCCAGCAGCGAACGTCCATCGATGATCTCCCGCAACACGTCACCGCTCGTGCGCACGGTGGCCGGAACGCCGGGAGCGGCGGGCCCGATGTCCACGGTCACCGGCCGCGCATCGTCGGCTTGCACCAGCAGCCGGACAGCGTCGATTTCGACCACGGCGCGGCGCCCCGCCACCACGCGCCGGAACAGGTCGGCCGTATGGACGTCCGAATGCTGCAGCAGGCCGGCCAACCGCATCAGCCAGTCGCGCAATCGCGTCTCGGCCGCGGCAGGCGTCATCGCGTGTACTCCGCGTAGGCCGTGCCGTGCGCCAGGATGTCCGAGCCGTCCAGCCGCATCGACAGGATCGCGGTTCCGCTGAGTTCGCCGATGCGCGTGTACGCGGGTTGCACGGGATCGGGCACCACCACCTGCAGGTGCGCATCGAACACGATCTGCAGGTGCAACTGATCCCGCTCGTCGGCGCCGCGCACGCTCAGGCCCGTGGGTACGCGCTCGCTCCGGTCCGCCATGAGGGTCGCCATCGTGCCGGGCAACCGGGGCGGCAGCACCGCGCGATCGGACCAGGTCCACTGCAGCGTCATCGCCGGCCCCAGGAACACCTTGCGCAGTTCGTGACCGCCGATGATGAAGACGTAGGGCAACCCGGAACGCTGGTGGGTCCGGTCGGTGCGCAGGTCGATCACCACGGTGATGGCTCGCCCGTCGGGGGCGGCTGCGTGGGCCACCAGCCACTCCCATCCGAAGTCGCCGCCCCACGCGAAGCGACCGAAGTTGTGGTCCTGGTAGCAGAACCAATCGCCCGAAATGGCAACCCGCTGGCCGCAGGCCTCCAGCCCTCCTTCGACCGACAGCCGCGGAACCAGGCCCCAACCGATGTGGCCGTTGCCGAACGGCGATTCCTCGGTGACCAGCAGCGGCGTGGAA
This sequence comes from Rhodanobacteraceae bacterium, assembly GCA_035700365.1. GTDB lineage: Bacteria > Pseudomonadota > Gammaproteobacteria > Xanthomonadales > Rhodanobacteraceae > 66-474. Next base: position 4,361 of record DASSOQ010000042.1, read on the forward strand.
TCAGCCCGTGCGCGCAGTCGCACGGCAAGGTCCAGCCGCTGCGGCCGCAGGTCGAGGTGCCACATCCGGTCGCGCAAGACCAGCTCGACCTCGTCGCTTCGGATCGACAAGGGCTCCGCCCTGGCCATTCCGGCCCGCCAGGGACTTCCCCGGCTGACGCCTTGCATCGCTGCGGCTCGTCCCGGCGCATGCGCGATCAGCGTGTACTGCAACGAAGCCCGTTCGCCACCACCGGTCAAGCTGACGTTGGCGAGGACCCGCCAGCCATCGCCGGGCTGCCAGAGGACGAAGTGATACCAGTCCTTCCAGTCTGCAGCGGCGGCGTGGGGCGCCGCCGGGATGCGCAATGCCTGCACCCGGTCGAACAGCTCCCAAGCCTGCAGGATGGCGTTCATGGAAACGCCGCGGGCGCGCCTCAGCGACCCAGCGAACCGTCTTCGCCCAGCACGTCGTCGGGCGGCGCATCGGGCCCTTCATCCGGCGGCGTCGGCGGTTCGGGTGCGCGAGCGGCGATTTCGTCCAGGACGCGCGCGATGCGGGGCGACAAGGCGGCGAGCCCCAGCAACAGGTCGGCGAACCAGCGGTCGGCCTGGGTGCCCACGGACGCGGCGAAGGCCTGGAGCTGCCCTTCACTCATGCGCACTTCCGCGGCGGCGTCGCCGCGCTCGATGTCGATGTCGGCCAGGCCCAGCAACCAGCGTTCCCAGATGTAGAGCAACTGGCCCTGGCCCATGGCTCCCCCCATGGCCGCATGCAATCCGGAAGTTGCCGAAAGCCCGGAAAGGATCCAGCGCGGCGCCTGGCTCGACGCGAAGGCGACGACGCCGTTCTTGAAAAAGCGCGTGCGCCCCAAGCGCTCCAGCAGCGCCCGCCCTTCGTCGGTTTCCGCGCGGGCTTCGCCGACCTGTCCGACGGCAGCCAGCAACTCGGCCACCAGCCAGCGTGCAGGCAGCATGTCGAGCCCCGCCAGCCCGGCGACGAGGCTGTAGCTGGCCTGTGCCGCCGATCCGAACTCGTCCCCTCCGGCACGCGGCGATTCGTCGCCCAGCGGCAGCGAGACCTCGAGCGGACATTCCAGTGCAGAACGCGGCACCCGGTCGTCGCCGACCAGGATGGTCACGCTGATGGGCACGATTTCGTTGCCGATGCCCGGAAACCGCAATGCCGACGTCAAGCCGGAGCCTTCCTCGAGATGCAACGGCACCCGCAACGAAATGGTCTGCCGGACTTCCGCGCCTTGCAGCAGATACGCGTAGGCCGGCTCGATGCGCGCGCCGGACGGCAGGATGTCGCCGTCGCTTGCGACCCAGTCATCGACGGACGGGCGCACCAGTACCGCGGCCATCATGCGGTTGGCGAGCTTGAGGCGCAGCGCGATGGCGGTGCCGGGACGGGCTTCGAGATCGACGCGAGGGACAGGCGGCATGGGGATCCGGCTCCTTCGGGTGTGCAGGGCAATGCAGATCAACCGATCGTGCGGGCTGCGCGGCAGGGGATCCCGGCATCAAGCCGCGGTCCGGGACAGCGCGAGCGTGGCAGTGGAACCCGTGGCAAGCTCGACCAATCCATCCGTGTTGCCCTAGAGATTGCGGTAAATCACGTAGTTCACCAACTCGCGCAGGAAGCGTGCGTCGGTGACGTCGCAGGACCAATCCTCGTCCGGGCGCAGCGGCGTGGACTTGGCCAGGAACGCCATTTCGCCGAGCAGGCGCGCTGCCAGTTCGGCGTGCGCGCGCGCCACCTGCCAGCCGCGCTCTATGCTGCCGCAACGCCGCATTTCCGCAAAAACGAACGCGGCTTCGGCGTCCGTCTTCCGCGCGCGTGGCGTGGCGAGGAATTCCAGGATGCGTTCGGCGTGCGGACTCTCGCGAAGCACGTGGTTGAGCATCAAGGTGCGCTTGCCCTCGTAGATGTCGCCGTGGATTTCCTTGCCGTAGGTTTCGACTTCTCCCTGCAGGTTCAGCAGGTCGTCCTGGATCTGGAAGGCGATGCCTATCGCGGCGCCAAAGCGCGTAATGGCCTCCAGCGCCGGCGCCAGTTCGTCACCGCGGCCGGTCGGCCAGCCGACGATCAGCCCCGTGCGCAGCGGGGTGATGAACGAGTACCAGCAGGTTTTCTTGGTGCACATCGCGAAGTAATCGTCTTCGCTCGAAGCGGGCACGTTGTCGCTGATCCTGTCGAGTTCCATGGCCTGTCCTTCCGCGGACTGGCGCGCCATGAGTTCGACTTCGTGCAGCAGGTGCAGCGACTTGGCGACGCCGACGACGTCGAGGTTCTTCAGCAGCAAGCCGACCGACATCACGTTGGTGGCGTCGCCGGCGTTGATCGCGCGCGCAATACCGATACGGCGGTGGAGCGTCTGGCTACCGCGCCGGCTCTCGGAACCGTCCTCGATGTCGTCGTGGATCAGGAACGCGTTGTGGTAGAGCTCCAGCGCCGTGGCCATCGTCAGTGCGGAATGGCCTGCTCCACCCACGCCACGGGCCGCGCTGATGCAGATCGTCGGCCGCAGCATCTTGCCCCGGCGGAACGGGTAGTCGCGCAGGACTTCGTAGAGTCCCGCATAGGCGCCCGATTCGGCGGCGCGCGCATCGAGATACCGCCCGATCGCGGCGGCGATGGCCGCGCGGACGCACGACAATGCGTCGTTGACTACATCAGCGTCGTACGGCAGCGTGCTCGCGAGGACCATGGAAGCCGCTCACGCGCCGGCCACCGTGATGCCGATGCCTGGCAGCGCCTCGACCCAATAGACGTCCTTGAATCCGGCCTCGCGGAACAGCGCCTGGAATTCGGCGCCGGTACGGTGCTGGATGAATCCGGGATCGGCCAGCTTGGCCCACGGGTTGCTCATGTCGTTGAACCACTTCGGGCCAGGGTCGGCGACGAATGCCATGCCGCCGGGGCGAAGCAGCTTGCGCCATGCGCGCACCGCGGCCGCGCCGTCCGGATAGTGGTGGAACGCCAGGCAGCAACTGATCGCATCGAAGTAGCCTTCGAATGTCGCCGGCGGATCGCCCACGTCGGCCTGTACGAAGGCCATGTTCGTAACGCCCGCATCGCGGGCATTGCGCCAGGCGGTCTCGACCATGCCGCGGGAAAGATCCGCGGCCACCACTTCCCCTTCGGGCACCAGCCGCGCCAGCGCGATCGCTTCGATGCCGGGTCCGCAGGACGGATCGAGAATGCGCGCATCGGGCACGAGATGCGGCAGTAGCAGGGCCAGCAGTTCGTCGAACACGGGTTGGGAGAATGGCTTGACCGCCATCTCGTAGTCGTCGCTGCAGTGATCGAACTCGACCACGGAGTCGTAGTGCCCGGGGGTGTCTTCCAGCAGGACCGGTGCGTGGAAACGCGTCGAGAGGTCCGGCCCGCCACCTTCGAACCGATGCGGCAGGGGTGGCGTGCCGAGGGCGTTGGGGTGGAAAACGCCCAGGCTTTTCAACATTGCCGCAGGCCGGAACACGTAATGGCTCCAGGTCCACAGGCCACAGGTAAGCAGTGGCCCCAGCACACGTCGCTGAACGTCGAATGCTTCGCTCATGGTGCGCACGCTCCAGGAAGCGATCGCTGCGCCCGGATGATGCACCCGCGCAGGCCGCCGGTCCAGTGACCCCTGGTCCCGGTCGTGGCCCCGTCCGGCCAGTCGCAGAGCTACCGCTCCTTGACCTTCACGTTGTTCAGCAGCAGCTCGAGCTTCTTCTTCATTTCGGCTTGCGAATGCTGGCCGGGCTGGTCGACGTAGGCGGTGTAGAGGACCGATTCCTTGTCGCCCCCCAGCGGTGGCACCACCGCGTTGATCTTGGTGACGTCGTTGGCGTTGTAGGCCTTCGCGTCGTAGGGGTGGCGGCGGTCCACCACTTTCTTCCAGCTGCTCTGGTAACTGTCGGCGAGGTCGGCGGGCGGAGCCTGGCGCCTCAGCAGGCTTATCCAATGGTGGTCGTGGTCATCCTGCGCGAGCCAGACCTGCCCGACATCCCAGACGACCTTGCCATCCTTTTCGGGGAAGAAGGTCATCCCGAGCGTCAGCGTGCTGCCGGGCTGAATCTTCTGCAGCTTCGGCGTGAACGAAAACGCGAGTCGGTCCGACGCGTAGCGGAATTCCTTGTCGTAATCGAAATCGATCCGGATGTCCTTGAGGACTTCCGGAAGCAAGTCGCCTTCGGCGAGGAACGCCTTCCATTGCGCGAGCGTACCGTGGTAGGGAACGCTGATGAAATCCGTGAGCGCCTGCATGTTGGTCGCGGTGTCGTGCCGCGTGGCCGCGGGCATCACCCGCATCAGCATGCTGTAGCCGTCCGGCGTGGGCAGCGCGAACACGTCCACGAAGCCATTGGCGTACGGCACGGGCCACGTCCAGTTCTGCCAGCGGCGGCCCCAGCGGTCGGTCCACGTGCCGGTGTGGTCCGGCTCACCCAGCGACGTCACCAGGATCCGGTCCGGCCCGACCCTGCGTTTCACGAAGCCGGACTTCAGCAGCATGTCCATCACACCCTTGGGGTCGCGGTGGAATTGCTGGTCGGGGATGTCGTCGGGCTTGCGCAGGTGGAACAGGACGTTGCCCTTGACCACGCCGCCCGCGGCATAGCCATTCGCCGGCAGGGTGATGCGGATGGTGGTGCGGCCGCTGGTGAACCACACCCCGTCGCTGTTGCGGACGACGAGCTGCGGGAAATTGCTCATCGACGGCCCGCCGTACAGGAGCTGGTGCGCGCCATCGCCGTTCGGGAACAGGTCGGCCGACTGCTGGTCGAGCAGCGTCTTGAGTTGCGAATCGAGCCAGGGATGGAACGCCTTGCCGTAAGCCGCGAAGAAGTCGGCGAGCCCCAGCGGCAGCTTGAACTCGCCCTTGAAGGTCCCGGTGAGCGTGGAATCGAATGCATCGAACTGGTAGGCCATGCGCTTGTCGTAGCGCGCGAGATCCTTCGGCGCGTCCAGCACTTCGCTCATCGGCAGCGCGTAGTTGAGGTTCTCGTTGGGCGACTTCATCAGCACCACGCCGATCACCTTGCCCTGCTGGTCCAGCAGCGGGCCGCCGCTGTTGCCGGGCGACGCGGCGGCCGAAAACCGGATCCACTTCCACTGGCCGTCCTGTTCCTCCGGCGTGTCGGAGGTGTAGAGGCCATTGCGGATCACGACCCCCGTGCCGAGCGCATTGCCGACCGAAAACACCACCTGGTTCAACGAAGGCGTGGCGTCGATCGCCAGCGGCGCGACCTTGGGCGGATCGACCAGCGAGAACACCACGAAGTCGCGCCGAAGCGCGAACTTCTCGACCTTGTCGATCGCATACACCTTGCCCGATGCGTCGCGCAGTTCAGGCGGTCCCCACAGGCTCTGGTAGCCGATCATCAGGACGTGCGCGGCGGTGACGAAGCGGTTCGGTCCGATCGCGAAGGCGGTGCCGACCGAGTAGTACTTGTCGGTGCGCTCCTGGTACGGCAGCAGGTCCATCGGCAGCGGCTTCTCGTAGCTGAGCGTGTCCCGGGGCTTGGCCGCCACCACCTCGAACGTCGCCGACTGGATCCCGGGGAGCAGCGACGCGTCGAGGGTGGCATCGGCGCGTGCCGCGCCGGCCGCCATCCATGCGATGCATCCGAGCAGCAACACCGCCGCGAGGCGTACGCGCCGCGACATGCTTCCATTCCACGCGCGGGTGGAATCCGTCGTTGGGACCATGGGAACTCCGTCAGGACAAGATCACGCCACAAACGCCGCGGATGGTTGCACAACCGCAGGGTGGTTGCACGCCGAACCATCTGCGCGCGCCGACGTGCCGTCATTCCGGGACGGGCCGAAGGCAAACCCAAGATCGAAATGGATTCCGGATCGCCGCTCCGCGGCGTCCGGGATGACGGCGGAGCTTGTCAGGCGTTTACGCAGGATCCATGACGGGACATGCGCATCCGGGCGCCGCCCGCCACGCTACATTCCGCCGCGGTGCAGGATCTCCTCCAGCACGAACTTCGAGCCGAAGAACGCCAGCAGCAGGACCGCCATCCCGAGCAGCGTCAGGTTGACCGCCCGGGGGCCGCGCCAGCCCCAGCGCCAGCGCCCGACCAGCAAGATGCCGAAGATGATCCACGCGACCAGCGACAGGATCGCGGTGTGGGCCTGGTGCTGGGCGCGCAGGTTGTGGACGAACAGCGCCCCCGACAGGAGCGTCAGCGTCAACAGTGCGAAACCCGCACCGATCAACTTGAACATCAGCGATTCGGTTTGCGTCAGCGGCGGCAGGGTCCGCGCCCAAGCGCTGAACTGGCGGCTGCGCAGCGCGCGTTCCTGGGTCGCCAGCAGCAGCGCGAGCACCGCCGCGATCGCCAGCAGGCTGTAGGCGACGAGCGCGATGGTGACGTGCAGCTTGATCTGCCAGTCGAGCTGGAACGGCGCCGTGACGGGCGCGAGGAATTCGTCGATCGCGAGGAACAGGCCGGCGATCGGGAACAGGATGATCCCGAGCGCCGCCACCGGCCGCACGAGGTTCACGACCAGCGTCAGCGCCGCGGTCACGGCCGAGACCAGCGACAGCGCGGCGTAGAAGTGCAGGTCCACGGCGCCGCGATGGATCCCGAACAGCACCACGAAATGGATGATCACCGCGATCGCGCCGGTCACCAGCGCCGCGCGTCGCGGAACCGCGCCGCCCGCGTTCAGGAGAGGCCGCGCGAGCGCGGCGGCCGCCGCGAGATACAGGGCGATCGAGAGGACCGCCAGCAATTCCATCGTGGTCGAGTGGACGGGCATCGGCGCAGTTTCGCATACGGCGCGAGGCGGGTTCCACCGCAGGGCCGAGGATGGCCGAAGGACACTTGCAATATTTAGACACTTGTCTAAATATAGCGGCAAGGTCCACGAAGTCCGAGCCATGAAGCAGCAGGAGGTATTCCGTGCGCTCGCCGATCCCACCCGTCGCGCGATCCTCAAGCGCCTGCAGAAGGGCGCGCTCAGCGCCGGCGAGATCGGCGCGGCGTTCGACATCACCGGCGCGTCGCTGTCGCACCATTTCGCGGTGCTGAAGCAGGCGGACCTGGTGCGGACGGAACGGCGCGGCCGGAGCATCGTGTATTCGCTCAACACCTCGGTCATGGAAGACCTGACGAGGGTGGTCCTGGACCTGGTTCCCGCAAGACGGCCTCGAGGAGACGACAGATGAAACAAACGGGCACGTGGATCGTTTCGGCGGTTTTCGTCGTCGCGATGCTGGCCATCGCGGTCTGGATCTATCCGGACCTGCCGGCCGTGGCCCCCACCCATTGGGACGCGGACGGCAACGCCAATGGCTGGATGCCGCGCTTCTGGGCGGCGGCGGTCCCGGTGCTGGTCTTGCTGGGCCTCGCGGTCCTGACACCCCTGTTGCCCCGCATCTCGCCGCGGAAATTCGAAATCACGCCGTTCGCGAATGTGTACGGCGTACTGATGCTCGTGATCCAGGGGACGTTGCTGGTGATCTTCACCTGCGCGCTGCTCGCCGCCGCCGGGCACCGCGTGCCGATATCGCTGATCGCTGCGTTGTGCGTCGGCGTGCTGTTGATGGTGATCGGCAACTACATGGGCAAGCTGCGCAAGAACTTCTTCATCGGAATCCGCACGCCGTGGACGCTGGCCAGCGACGCAGTGTGGGAGCGCACCCACCGCTTTGCGGGACCGTTGTTCGTCGCGGCCGGCGCAGCGTGGATCGGGCTGTCGTTCGTTCATGCACGGCCCGGATGGATGCTCGTCCCCGTGATCGCGGCCGCCGTGCTTCCCGGCATCTATTCTTTTGTCCTGTATCGGCGCCTGGAGGGACGCCGCTGAACGTGGCGGTTGACGCGCCCGCGTATTTCCTTCACAGCGAACGGCTCGGTTTCCGGCACTGGAGCGCGGACGATGTCGAACTGGCGATGGGGCTCTGGGGCGATCCGCTCGTCACGCGGCTGATCGATTCCAGGGACCGGTTGCCCGCGGCTGCGGTCGCCGAGCGCCTGCAAGCCGAAATCACGATGCGCGAGCAGCACGGCATCCAGTACTGGCCGATATTCGCGCTTGCCACGGGTGAACACGTGGGCTGCTGCGGACTTCGTGCCTACGAGCCGGCGGCGCGCATCCACGAGTTCGGCGTGCACATCCGCTCCGCCTGCTGGGGCCGCGGCTACGCCCGGGAAGCGTCGCGCGCGGTGATCGACCATGCGTTCGATCATCTCGGCGCCAGGGGCCTGTTCGCGGGGCACCATCCCGGCAACGATGCCTCCCGGCGTCTGCTGGAAAAACTCGGGTTCCGCCATACCCATGACGCGTTTTACCCGCCCACCGGATTGATGCATCCGTCCTACTTGCTCGTACCCGGTGCACGTTGACCGCGGTGGCCGTCTCGCCCTGGCCGGGCGTCCGCTAAAATGGCGGTTTCGCTTTTCGTGACCCGCCATGTTCGACAATCTGACCCAGCGCCTTTCCAGCACCGTCCAGCGCCTGACCGGGCGGGGCCGGCTGACCGAGGACAACATCCGCGAAGCGCTGCGCGAAGTGCGCGTCGCGCTGCTGGAAGCCGACGTCGCGCTGCCGGTGGTGCAGGCGCTGATCGAGCGCATCAAGGTGCGCGCCGTGGGGCAGGAGGTCCTGAAATCCCTGACCCCGGGGCAGGCGCTGATCAAGGTCGTGCGCGACGAGCTGACCGCGGTGATGGGTACCCAGAACGCGCAGCTCAACCTCGCGACGACGCCACCCGCGGTGGTGCTGATGGCGGGCCTGCAGGGCGCCGGCAAGACCACGACCGTCGCCAAGCTCGCGAAGCACCTGATCGAGCGCCGCAAGAAGGTGATGGTGGTTTCGGCCGACGTGTATCGCCCGGCCGCGATCGAGCAGTTGCACACGCTCGCCGACCAGGTCGGTGCCGGTTTCGTGCCGTCGCAAACCGGACAGCAGCCGGTCGCAATCGTGAAGGGCGCGATCGACACCGCGAGGCGCGAAGTCGCCGACGTGCTGATCGTCGATACCGCCGGGCGCACCTCGATCGACGAAGCGATGATGGCCGAGATCAAGGCGCTGCACGCGGCGCTCGATCCCGTCGAAACCCTGTTCGTGGTCGATTCGATGACCGGCCAGGACGCCGCCAATACCGCCAAGGTGTTCGCCGACGCGTTGCCGCTGACGGGCGTGATCCTGACCAAGGTCGACGGCGACGCCCGCGGCGGCGCGGCGCTGTCGGTGCGCTACGTCACCGGGCGGCCGATCAAGTTCCTCGGCGCTGGCGAGAAGCCCGACGCGCTGGAACCGTTCCACCCCGACCGCATGGCCACCCGCATCCTGGGGATGGGCGACGTGCTGTCGCTGATCGAGGACGTGCAGCAGAAGACCGATGCCGACAAGGCGGCCAAGCTTGCGGCCAAGGTCGCCAAGGGCAAGCGCTTCGACCTGAACGACATGAAGGACCAACTCGACCAGATGCTCAACATGGGCGGTCTCGCCGGGCTGATGGAGAAGCTGCCGGGCGTCTCGAGCCTGCCCGACAAGGTGAAGTCGCAGGTCAACGACAAGGAAGTGAAGAAGATGATGGCGATCATCGATTCCATGACCAGGAAGGAACGCCGCCACCCCGACCTCCTCAAGGGTTCGCGGCGCGCGCGCGTGGCGCGCGGTTCCGGTACCCAGCCGGCCGACGTCAACCGGCTGCTGAAGCAGTACACCCAGATGTCCAAGATGATGTCGAAGTTCGCGCGCGGCGGCATGAAAGGCCTGATGCGCCAGATGGGCGGTGCCATGAAGGGCATGGGCGGGCGCGGGTTTCCCGGCCGCTGAGCGTAGGTATCCCAAGCTCGACAGGGCGCGTGACGTTGGGCTTTTCCCGGTCAGAGCCCGGGATCAACGCGAGCCACGGGAGAACCCTCGCATTTCGGCGGTTTTGCATCTACAATTACCCGTTTTCGCGCCTCGGGGTCGCCTGCGACCGGTCCGTGGCCGTTTCCATTCGGAGTCGACAGATCATGGTCAGGATTCGTCTTTCGCGCGCAGGCGCCAAGGGCAGGCCGTTCTACCACGTGGTGGTGACCGACCAGCGCAGCGCCCGCGACGGACGCAACATCGAACGCTTGGGTTACTTCCACCCCGGTGCGGCGGGTGAGCACGACCAGCGCCTGGTGCTGGACGTGGAGAAGCTGAATTCCTGGGTCGCCAAGGGCGCCCAGTGCTCGGACAAGGTCGCTGCGCTGGCCAAGCAAGCGGCGAAGCAGGCTGCCTGAAAGTCCGCGCAAGCGCCACTGCCCGTGGTTTTCAGCCCCCTTGAGTCAAGGGGGCGATCAAACCTTGAAAAGGTTTGATGGGGGTTGTGGAGGCGTGATGATGTTGCTCGGGTGCGCAATCGAGCAGGTCAATGGAGATCGCTGAAAAAGGAGAGCGCGCCCGGAATGTGCTGCTCGGGCGGATCGTCGGTGTGCATGGCGTCCACGGCATGGTGAAGCTGGAATCGTTCACCGAGCCGCGAACGGCGATTTTCGATTACAGGCCCTGGTTGCTGGAGCGCGACGGGGGCGGGTTCGAAACCATCGCCGAAGCGCATGGACACGCGCAGGGCAAGGGCATGGTCGCGACGCTGGTGGGAATCGGCGATCGCGATGCAGCGGCAACGCGGATCGGCGCGCGCATCTGGGTTCCGCGCGATGCGCTGCCGCAACCGGAGCCCGGCGAGTTCTACCAGACGGACCTGGAAGGATTGGAGGTGGTGAACGAGGCGGGCGAGGACCTGGGTCGCGTCAGCCACCTGTTCGACAACGGCGCGCACGCCGTGCTGGTGACGCGCGACGAAGCCGGACGCGAGCGCCTGATTCCGTACGTGGTGGACGTGTACGTGAAAGCGGTCGATCTGGATGCGGCACGCATCACGGTCGACTGGGACAAAGAAGATTGACCAGGGACGACCGATGCGCTTCGACGTCGTCACGCTGTTCCCCGAATTCGTGCAGCAGTGCAGCGGCTTCGGGGTGATCGGCCGGGCCGTCGAGCGCGGCTTGCTGGAAGTGGCGGCCTGGAATCCGCGCGATTACGCGGAAGGCGGTTACCGCCGGGTCGACGACAGCGTTTGCGGCGGCGGTCCCGGCATGGTGATGCTGATCGAGCCGCTGCAGAAGGCGCTGGCGGCGGCGCGGCAGGCGGCGGCGGGCAAGGCGCCGGTGGTTTACCTGAGTCCGCAGGGAAAGCGGCTCACGCAGGACAAAGTGCGGCACCTGGCTTCACTGCCGCGGATGATTTTGCTGTGCGGGCGCTACGAGGGAATCGACGAGCGCCTGCTAAAACACGAGGTCGACGAGGAACTGTCGATCGGCGATTACGTGCTGTCGGGCGGCGAACTGGCCGCGGCGGTGCTGATCGATGCGGTCGGCAGGTTGCAGGAAGGCGCGCTGGGCGATGCGCAGTCCGCGGAGCAGGATTCGTTTTCGGACGGCCTGCTGGATTGCCCGCACTACACGCGGCCGGTGACCCACGCGTTGGGCGACGTGCCGGCGGTGTTGTTGTCGGGCGACCACGCGGCGATCCGCCGCTGGCGCCGGATGCAGTCGCTAGGGCGAACCTGGCTGAAGCGGCCGGACTTGCTGGAAAACGTGACGTTGGACCAAGACGACCAACGCCTGCTGGAAGAATTCAAACGGGAACACAAGGGCAACACCCATGAACAAGATCATTGAACAATTCGAAACCGCGCAGATGGGCCGCGAGCTGCCGCCGTTCGCCGCGGGCGACACCGTGGTCGTCAACGTCAAGGTCACCGAAGGCAACCGCGAGCGCGTGCAGGCGTTCGAGGGCGTGGTGATCGCGCGCCGCAACCGCGGCCTGCATTCGGCCTTCACCGTGCGCAAGATGTCGCACGGCACCGGGGTGGAGCGCGTGTTCCAGGCGCACAGCCCGGCGATCGACTCGATCGAGGTCAAGCGCAAGGGCAAGGTGCGCGGCGCCAAGCTGTACTTCCTGCGCGGCCTGGAAGGCAAGGCCGCCCGCATCAAGGAAGACATTGCCGCCCGCGGCAAGTCCGACGCGTCGCGCGTGAAGTAATCGGATCGGCAAGTCTTCGCATGGACAAGGCCGCGCGGAGCGATCCGCGCGGCTTTTGCTTTTCTCCTCCCCTTCAAAAGGGGACTGGGAGGGTCATGCGTTCAGGCGTGTGATTTCTTCAACCCACGTAGCGCCCTGGTTCCAACCCATCCCCGCCCAACCCCTGCCTTGCAGGGGAGGGCTTGGACGCGGTTTCGCGATGTTGGCCGCTTCCTGAAAATCGCATCGCGTGCGCGTATCGTGGAGCATTGGATTTCGCGAGGTGCATGCGATGAGGACTCCCGAGGCCGGCCGTGCCGGCACATTCCGCCTGGCCGGCGAATTGCCGATCCACCGGCTCGGCTACGGCGCGATGCGCGTCACCGGCCCCGGCATCTGGGGCGAGCCCGCGGATCGCGCGGCCTGCCTCGAAACCTTGCGGCGCGTGCCGGAGCTCGGGGTCGATTTCATCGATACCGCCGATTCCTATGGCCCCGACGTGTCGGAGTTGCTGCTCCGCGAAGCGCTGCACCCTTACCGGAACATCGTGATCGCGACCAAGGGCGGGCAGGTGCGGCCGGGGCCCGAGGAGTGGGTTCCGCTCGGCCGTCCCGATTACCTGATCCAGCAGGTCAAGATGAGCCTGCGCCACCTCGGCCTCGAGCAGATCCCGTTGTGGCAGTTGCACCGGATCGACCCGAAGGTGCCGCGCGACGAGCAGTTCGGCGCAATCAAGTCGATGCTGGACGAGGGCCTGATCCGGTTCGCCGGACTGAGCGAGGTGACGGTCGAGGAAATCCAGGCCGCGGAAAAGGTGTTCCCGGTCGCCACCGTGCAGAACCGGTACAGCGCGACGTTTCGCCGCTACGACGACGTCCTCGATCATTGCGAAGCGCGCGGGATCGGTTTCATACCGTGGTACCCGTTGTCCGGCGGTGCGCTCACCGGCCCGGAATCGCCGCTCGCGGAGATCGCGCGGCGCCACCAGGCCAGCGCGGCGCAAGTCGCGATCGCATGGCTGTTGAAGCGGAGCCCAGCGATGATTCCGATCCCGGGCACCTCGAAACGCGCGCACCTCGAGGAAAACGTCGCTGCGGCCGATATCGAATTGTCCGACGAAGAATTCGATGCGCTGGTGGCGTAGCGGTCGCGCGCGTTCGCGCGGTGCCGTTCCATCGCGGCGGCATACGCGGCCGTGAGCCGCTCTCGCAACGAACGGGCGGCTTGCAGGTTGGGTTTTTGACGCCGGATTCATCCGGCGGAAGCCCGACGTTCCGCCGACTGCAACGGTCGAGGAACACCCCTGCGTTTGGGTTGGGTTTCGCGGATGAAGCCCGCCCAACCCAAGTTACAAATGCGCTTCACCCCTCGGTGTGCTCGGCTTCGGTACCGTCGCTCTTGTCGCCCAGCAGCCGTCGCACCACGACGTAGAACACCGGCACCAGCATCACGCCGAGCGCGGTGGCGCCGATCATGCCGCCGATGACGCCCGTTCCGATGGCATGGCGACTGTTGGCTCCCGCGCCGGTCGAAATCGCCAGCGGCAGCACCCCCAGGATGAAGGCGATCGAGGTCATCAGGATCGGTCGCAGGCGGATGCGGCAGGCTTCCAGCGTCGCCACGATCAGGCCCTTGCCCTGCTTTTGCAGGTCGACCGCGAACTGCACGATCAGGATCGCGTTCTTCACCGACAAGCCGATGATCGCGATCAGGCCGATCTTGAAATACACGTCGTCCTCCAGGCCGCGGATGCTGGTGAGCACGACCGATCCCAGCACACCCAGCGGAATCACCAGCATCACCGCGACCGGGATCGACCAGCTCTCGTACAGCGCGCACAGGCACAGGAACACCACGAAGATCGACAGCCCGAACAGCATCGGCGCCTGTGCGCCGGACAGGATCTCCTGGCGCGACTGGCCCGACCATTCGTAACCGAAGCTCGTCGGCAGGTACTTGGCGACCAGCTCCTGCATCGCGGTGATCGCGTCGCCCGAGCTGTAACCTTGCGCCGGAGTGCCGGTGAGCGAAATCGAGCCGACGCCGTTGTAGCGGTCGAGTTCCGGCGAGGCCAGCGACCACTTGGTGTCGACCACGCTCGACAACGGCACCATCGTGCCGTTGGACGAGCGCGTGTAGAACTGGCCGATGTCGGAAGGGTTCATCCGGAACGGCGCATCCGCCTGCACCTGCACGCGCAACACGCGGCCGCCGTAGTAGAAATCGTTGGCGTACACCTGCGACAGCATCAGCTGGATCGCATTGTGCACGTCCGTGACGGACAGGCCCATCGACTGCGCCTGCACGCGATCGACCCGCATGTCCACGGTCGGTGAATCGGGCTGGCCATTGACGTGGACGTTGGCGAGCCGCTTGTCCTTGGCGGCTTCGGCGATCAGCTTGTCCTTGGCATCCATCAGCGCGCGATGGCCGAGGCCGCCGCGGTCCTCCAGCTCGAAATCGAACCCGGCGAAGCGCCCGAGGCCGCGGATCACCGCCTGGTTCATCGCGTAGACCTGGGCATCGCGGATCTTTGCGAACTGCGCGTTGAAATCGTTGATGACGTCGTCCGCGGTGCGTGAACGGTCACTCCAGTCCTTGAGGTGGATGAACGCCATGCCGACGTTTTCGCCGTGGCCGGAAAAGCTGAAGCCGCCGATCGTGAACACGTTGGCGACGGCGGGATCGTTGCCGACGATCCGCTCGACCTCTTGCATCACCTCGCGGGTGCGTCCGGTGGTCGCCCCCGGCGGCAACTGGATGCTGGCGACCACCTCGCCCTGGTCTTCCTGCGGCACGAAGCTCGAGGGCAGGTTCCAGAGCAGCACGATCGCGACCACGATCGCGAGCCCGTAGCCCAGCATCCAGCGCGGCGTGTGCCGCACCGCCTTGCCGAGCCGCGACAGGTAATGCCGCGCCATGCTTTCGTAGCCGTTGTTGAAGGCGCGCAGGAAGCGGTTGGCGTGCTCGTGCTCGGGGCGCAGGATGCTCGCGCACAGGGCCGGCGTGAACGACAGCGCCATCAGCGCCGACAGCAGCATCGAGATCGCGATCGTCACCGAGAACTGGCGATAGATCGCGCCGACGCTGCCCGACATCAGCGCCGCCGGCACGAACACCGAAGCGAGCACCGTGGTCACCGCGACGACCGCGCCGGTGATCTGCTGCATGCCCTTGCGGCTGGCTTCCTTCGCGGGCAATCCCTCTTCGCGCATGATGCGCTCGATGTTCTCCACCACCACGATCGCGTCATCCACCACGATGCCGATCGCCAGCACCATGCCGAACAGGCTCAGCACGTTGATCGAGAACCCGAACACGTAGAGACCGAGGAATGTGCCGGTCAGCGCCACCGGCACCACCAGGGTGGGAATGAGCGTGGCGCGCAGGTTCTGCAGGAACAGCAGCATCACCAGGAACACCAGCACGATCGCCTCGGCGAGGGTCTTCACCACCTCCTCGATCGATACCCGCACGAAGGTGTAGCTCTCGAACGGCACGCTCCACGTGACGCCCGCCGGCAGGTTCTCGGCCAGCTCCTTCATCTTCGCCAGCACCGCGTTGGACACGGCGAGTGCATTGGCGCCCGGCAGCAACGAAATGCCGAACGAAGCCACCGGATGGCCATTGAGCCGGGAGAAGTTGCCGTAGCTTTCCGAACCGAGTTCGACGCGCGCGACATCACCCAGGGTCACCGTGGTGCCGTCCGGTTCGGTGCGAAGGATGATCTGGCGGAACTGCTCGGGCGTCGTGAAGCTCGATTCCGCGGTGACGGTGGCGGTAATCCCCTGGCCGTTCACCGCCGGCTGCGCGCCCACGGAACCCGCGGCGAACATCACGTTCTGCGACCGGATCGCGTCGAGCGCGTCGCTGGCGGTGAGGCCGTAACCCTTCAACTTCAGCGGGTTCAGCCAGATCCGCATCGCGTAGGGCGAGCCGAACTGGTCGACGCTGCCCACGCCCTCGATGCGCGAGATCGGATCGACCAGTTGCGCGGCGATCAGGTTGTTGAGCGCGGCGGGATTGAGGCGTCCGCTCTTGTCCTGCAGCGAAATGCCCATGACGTGTCCGCCAGTGGACTTGCGCACCGTCACCCCGCGGTTCTGCACCGCCTGCGGCAGGCGCGGTTCGGCCGAGTTCACCGCGTTCTGGGTCTGGACCGCGGCGGTGTCGAGGTCCGTGCCCGGGTCGAAATACAGCGTGATGTCGGACGAGCCGGTCGAATCCGAGGACGAGCTGAAATACAGCAGGTGGTCGATGCCCGAAAGGTTCTGCTCGATCACCTGCGTGACCGTGCTTTGCACCACCTGCGCGTTGGCGCCGGGATAATTCGCCCGCACCCGTACGCTCGGCGGTGCAATGGTCGGATAGGCCTCGACCGGCAGGTTGAGGATCGCGATGGTGCCGCCCAGCGTGATCAGGATCGCGATCACCCACGCGAAGATCGGACGGTCGATGAAGAATTGGGGCATGGCCTAGAAGCGTCCGGACTTGACTGCCGCGTGCGCCGATCCGGCGGTGGAGCAGGGGGACGGGCCACGGGTGGCGGGGGCGCGGTCCCGGGGCCGTCGAAGCGGTAGGACGAACGGCGCGCAAACGCCGGCTTCCGGACTCGAGCCGAGGGATTTCGTAGCGCTCCCGCTACCCATCCCCATGCCCCGCTTCGCCGGTTGCCTTGCCGCCTTCCTTCGACGCCTCGGCCACCGGCTTCACCTTCTCGCCCGCGCTCGCCTGCTGGATACCCGAGACCACCACCTTCTCGCCGGCGGCGAGACCGTCCCGCACGATCCATTCCGAGCCGTGCTGATCCCCGAGCTCGACCCGTCTTTCCGCGATCTTGTCGCCGGCGCCGACCACGTACACGAAGGCACCGTCATTGTCGCGCTGGATCGCGCGTTGCGGGACCAGGAATGCATCGTGCAGCGTGCCCAGCTTGAGGCGGACGTTCACGAACATGCCCGGCAACAGGACGTGGCCGGGGTTCGGGACCACCGCGCGCAGGTCGATCGCGCCGGTGCTCGGATCGACCGCCCGGTCGGTGAAATCAAGCGTGCCGGCATGCGGGTACACGCTGCCGTCGGGCAGCACGATCTGCACCTGCGCCTTGTCGGGGGCGACCCGTTTCAGCCCGCCGGATTTCTCCGCCTGCCGAAGCTTCTCGAGTTCCGCCATCGGCTCGCTGAAGTTGGCGTAGATCGGATCGATCACCTGCACCGTGGTCAGCGGATCGGTGTCGGTGGGCGAAACCAGGGCACCCTGGGTCACGTTGGCGCGCCCGGCGCGACCGCTGATCGGTGCGGTGACGGTGGCGTAGCCGACGTTGATCTGGGCGTTCCTGACGTTGGCCTGCGCCGATTTCACGGCGGCGGCGGCTTCCGCGGCGGCGGCCACGGCGTCATCGATGGTCTGCTTGGCGAGCAGCCCCCTGGCGCCGAGCTGCTTGCTGCGCCTCGCCTTGCCCTCGGCGTTGCGGGCGGCGGCCTGCGCCTGCGCCAACTGGCCCTGCGCCGCGCGCAGCGTCGCTTCGAGCGGGGCGGGATCGATCTTGAACAGCACGTCGCCGGCTTCGACGTCGCTGCCTTCCTTGTAGACGCGTTCCAGCACGATGCCGGTGACGCGCGCGCGCACCTGCGCCGTCAGGGTGGCAGCGAGGCGGCCCGGATAGTTGCGGGTCACGGGTACGTCGCTCGCGCGCGCCGTCACCACCCCGACTTCGGGGGGCGGCGATTCCGGCGGAGCCGGATGGCTGCACGCAGCGACCATCAGTGCCAGCAAAGTTGCGCTCGCACCGCGCAGCAGCCAGGTCGTCATGCGGTTCTCGGTCAACACGTCACAAACACGCCATTATGGCGTGACCGGCCGCGGGCGTCCCTAGGCCATGGGTCACGCCCGGACCACCGCAAGCCCCGCTCCGAAAGCGGTTCCGCGCCTCCGAAAGCTGGAACGCCACAGGCACGCGGCGGTATCCTACGCGTTCCCATCGGCCGATCAAGAATCGACATGAACGCTACGCGTGCCCCCGCAGAGGATGCTGAAATCACCGCAGTCTCGACCGAGGTCCGGGACCGGGTGGGTGCGGCCGACGCCAAGGCGGCGGAAGCGTTCGCGAAACTGGTCTGCGCCGAGGTGAGTCCGGACGAGCTGGCACGCCGCGGCAGCGAGACCTGGGCCGCGATGTGCATCGATCTTTTCGCATGGTTGCGCACGCGTCCGCAGGGTCGCGCGCGGGTGCGTGCGTTCAATCCCGACCGCGAGCGCAACGGCTGGGTCTGCCCCCACTCGGTGATCGAGGTTGTCACCGACGACATGCCGTTCCTGGTCGATTCCCTGGAAATGGCGGTCGCCGGCGCGGGCCTGCGCCTGCACCGACTGCTGCATCCGGTGATGGACGTTCGCCGGGATGCGGGCGGCGACATCGAGTCGATTTCGGAGTGCCGCGGCGGCGATTCGATCGAATCGGTGATGCACGCCGAGATCGACCGTGTGGACGACGCCACCCTGCAGCAACTGCAGACGGTGGCCGAGGTGGCGTTCGGCGACGTGCGCGCCGCCGTCGCCGACTGGCAGGCCATGCAGGACAAGATGCTGGCGATCGCGGACGCGCTGCCGAACGAAACCAGCCCGCTCGGCGCCGAGGAAATCGCGGAAGGCCAGGCGTTCCTGCGCTGGGCCGCCGACAACCACTTCACCTTCCTCGGCTATCGCGAGTACGACGTGGTCGCCGAGCAGGGCGACGAATTGCTGAAGACCCGGCCGGGTTCGGGCCTCGGGATCCTGCGCAACCCCGATCTCGCCACCGCGCCGCGTTCGACCAAGAGCCTGGTGGCGAGCCGGCTGCCGCAGTCGGGCTCGATCGACGCGATCATCCTGACCAAGACCAACGCGCGCTCGCGCGTGCACCGGCCGGGCTACATGGATTACATCGGCGTGCTGCGCTTCGACGCGAATGGCAAGCCGGTCGGCGAATCGCGTTTCCTCGGCCTCTACACCTCCACCTCGTACATGCGCCGCCCGCAGGACGTGCCGCTGGTGCGCAGGAAGTTCGAGTCCGCCGAGGCGCGTTCGGGGCTGCGCCCGCAGTCGCATTCCGGCAAGGCGTTCCGGACCATCCTCGAAACGCTTCCCCGCGACGAGCTGCTGCAGGCCTCCACCGACGAATTGTTCTCGCTCGCGTCGGGCATCTTCGAATTGAGCCAGCGCCGCCGCGCGCGCCTGTTCGTGCGCCGCGACGCCTACGGCCGCTTTTTCTCGTGCCTGGTGTTCATTCCGCGCGACCACTACAGCCCGGCCGTCGGCGACCGCGTCAAGGAAATGCTGACCGAGGAACTGCACGGCGCGCACGCCGACGCCACGGTGCAGATCGGCGATTCACCGCTCGCCCGCATGCACATCCTGGTGCGCCCGCGCACGGGCGAGCAGGTGAACGTCGACATGGCGAAGCTCGAGGCGCGGCTCGCCCCGATCGTGCGGAGCTGGCACGACGAACTGCGCGATGCGCTGGTGCAGGGGCTTGGCGAAGAGCGCGGCGCGCAGCTCGCCAACCGCTGGGGCCGCGCCTTCACAGCGGGCTACATCGAGGACACGACCCCGGCGCGCGCGGCCGAGGACGTCGGCATCCTGACCGCGATGACCGGCGCCGGCGTGGACATGCGCCTCGCGCTGCACGAATCCTACCGCAAGCCCGGCGAACTGCACTTCAAGATCTTCCGGCCCGGCAGCGACATTCCGCTGTCCGAGGCGCTGCCCCTGCTCGAGAACGCCGGTCTCAAGGTCGATACCGAGCAGGTGCACGTGCTGGATGTGCGCGGCAGCAAGGCCTGCGTGCAGGACTTCGTGGTGCGCCCCGCGGTGCCGCTGGCGTTTGGCCTCGAGGACCTGCACGCGCGCTTCGAGGACGCGTTCCATGCGATCTGGCACGGCCGCGCCGAAAACGACCACTTCAACGCGCTGGTGCTGCGCGCGGGGCTGGGGTGGCGGCAGATCGCCATGCTGCGCGGCTACTGCAAGTACCAGCAGCAGATCGGCACGCCGTTTTCGCAGGCGTACATGGAAGAGACCCTCAACCGCTATCCGATGATCGCCGGCTTGCTTGCCGAATTGTTCGAGGCGAAGTTCGACCCGCAGCGCGAATCCGGCGATGCCGCCGCGCGCAAGGCCGCCCGCGAAACGCTGCAACGCGAGCTGCAGGCACTCACGCCGCAGACGGTGCGCGAAGCGAATCCGGACTTCATCGACCGCGTGGCCGGCTTGCTGGAAAGTTCGCGCGGCGTCCAGTGCGGAGGACTGGTCAGGGCGATCAAGGCACTGCTGGGCAACGTGACGAGCCTTGACGACGACCGCATCCTGCGCGGCTTCATGGACCTGATGCGGGCCACGCTCCGCACCAACTACTTCCAGTTGCACGACGGGCAGCCGGCCGAATACATCAGCTACAAGTTCGATTCCGCGCACGTGCCCGACGCGCCCAAGCCCGTGCCGTACCGCGAGATCTGGGTGTACGCGCCGCGGGTCGAGGGCGTGCACCTGCGGTTCGGGCCGGTGGCGCGCGGCGGCATCCGCTGGTCGGACCGGCGCGAGGACTTCCGCACCGAGGTGCTCGGCCTCGTCAAGGCGCAGATGGTGAAGAACACCGTGATCGTGCCGGTGGGTTCCAAGGGCGGTTTCTTCGTGAAGCGCTCGCCCGATGCGGCCGACCGCGACGCGGTGCTGGCGGAAGGCATCGCCTGCTACAAGATGTTCATCAATGGACTGCTGGACATCACCGACAACATCGACACCGCGGCCGGCAAGATCCTGCATCCCGCCGACGTGGTCCGCCACGACGACGACGATCCGTACCTGGTGGTGGCCGCCGACAAGGGCACCGCGAAGTTTTCCGACATCGCCAACGGCCTGTCCATCGAGCACGGCTACTGGCTGGGTGACGCGTTCGCTTCCGGCGGCTCGGCCGGCTACGACCACAAGGGCATGGGCATCACCGCCAAGGGCGGCTGGGAATCGGTCAAGCGGCACTTCCGCGCGCTGGGCCGCGACTGCCAGAACGAGGACTTCACCTGCGTCGGGATCGGCGACATGTCCGGCGACGTGTTCGGCAACGGCATGCTGCTGTCGCGCCACACCCGCTTGCTGGCCGCCTTCGACCATCGCCACATCTTCATCGATCCCGATCCGGCCGCCGAGGAGTCGTTCGTCGAACGCGAGCGGATGTTCAACCTGCCGCGCTCGTCCTGGGACGACTACGACAAGTCGAAGATCTCCAAGGGTGGCGGCGTGTTCGCGCGCAGCATGAAGAGCATCGCGATCACCCCGGAGATGCGCAGCGCGCTCGGCATCGCCGAGGACGTCGAGTCGCTGGCGCCGACCGCACTCATCAGCGCGGTGCTCAAGGCGCCGGTCGATCTCTTGTGGAACGGCGGCATCGGCACCTACGTGAAAGCCGCCTCGGAATCCAATGCCGAGGTCGGCGATCGCGCCAACAATTCACTGCGGATCAACGGCGGCGACCTGCGCTGCAGGATCGTGGGCGAGGGCGGCAACCTCGGGTTCACCCAGAAGGGGCGCATCGAGGCCGCACTGGCAGGCGTGATCCTCAACACCGACTTCATCGACAACTCGGCGGGAGTGGATACCTCCGACCACGAGGTCAACATCAAGATCCTGCTGAACGATGCCGTGCAGCGCGGCGAGATGGACACCGAAGCGCGCAACGCATTGCTGCATTCGATGACCGACGAGGTCGGGCGGCTGGTGCTGCGCGACAACTACCGCCAGAACATCGCGCTCAGCCTGATGGAGCACATGTCGGTCACCCGCATCGGCTCCAAGGCGCACTTCATCCGAACGCTCGAATCGCGCGGCCAGCTCGATCGCCAGATCGAGTCGCTGCCTTCCGACGCGGAACTGATGGAGCGCAAGATGCACCACCAGGGCCTGACCCGGCCGGAACTCGCGGTGCTGCTGTCGTACTCCAAGATCGTGCTGTACCAGCAGTTGCTCGACTCCGACGTTCCCGAGGACCCGTTCTTGTCCCACGAACTGGTGCGCTACTTCCCGGAGCCGCTGCACGAGAAATACGCCGCGCACATGCAGCGGCACCGCCTGAAGCGCGAGATCATCGCCACCGCGGTCACCAATTCGATCGTCAACCGGATGGGCGCGACCTTCGTGCTGCGCAGCCAGGAAGACACCGGCGAGACCGCCGCGGCCGTGGTGAAGGCGTACAACGCCGCGCGCCAGATCCTGCACGCGCGCGAGCTGTGGGCCGGCATCGAGTCGCTGGACGGAAAGGTCAGCGAGGCTTCGCAGATCGATGCGCTGATGAAGGTATGGTCGCTGCTGCGCCACGTTTCGCGCTGGCTGCTCAACCGTCCCGGGACGGTGCTCGGCATCACCGACCTGGTGCAGCGCTACCAGCCCGGCATGGACACGCTGCGCGCGGCGCTGCCCGCGACGCTCACCGAAACCGGCCGCGCGTCGTGGGGCGTGGATCTGGAGAAGTGGCAGGGCATGGGCTTCCCCGACGAAC
The DNA here is from genome assembly GCA_035700365.1 of Rhodanobacteraceae bacterium. Taxonomy (GTDB): domain Bacteria; phylum Pseudomonadota; class Gammaproteobacteria; order Xanthomonadales; family Rhodanobacteraceae; genus 66-474. Next base: position 26,880 of record DASSOQ010000042.1, read on the forward strand.
TCGCCCACAAGCTGGCGACGATTCCGTCGCTCGAAGTCGCGATGGACGTGATCGAGACGTCGTCGGATTCCGGGCGCCCGGTCGAGCACGTCGCGCAGGTGTTCTTCGACCTCGGCGCGGCCATGGACATCGAATGGCTGCGCGGCCAGATCGAGAAACTGCCGGTCGAAAGCCGCTGGCACGCCCAGGCCCGCGGCGCCCTGCGCGACGAACTCGCGGTGCAGCAGCGCGCCATGGTCACCCAGATCCTCGCGTCCGAGCAGGGCAAGCAGGGCGCCGACGGCGCGGTGGCCGCATGGCTGCAGCGCGACAACCCGCAGATGCAATTCACCCGCGGCATGCTCGACGAGATCCGCGGCGTCGACGTCGACTACCCGATCGCCTCGGTCGCGCTCCGCCGGCTCGCGCAAATCGCCCAGTCGGGCTGACGGCAGCCGCGGGGCACTACATTCGCCCCGCAGATTGGGCTGACCCCGGACAAAGTCCGGGGGAAGCCCAACGTCTCCCCAGATGCCATCGTTGGATTGACCCCGGACAACGTCCGGGGAAGCCCAACGTCTTTTCACGCGTCCCGGAAGCCGAAGCCCCATCCGCTACGGCACTGCGCAGGCGAAGCGCCGCCAGCGCCATCCGAAAGCCCGCTCGACGCGTGCATACCCATCATTCGCCGCACAAGGTCGCGCACGTCCCTCACGACATGCGGCCAGCAACCCTTGCCGAATCGCCGCCAAAGTACGAACATCGAATCGGCAGGGCCGGGGACGCAGGGGAAATGCTTCCACATTTGCATTGACCCGCTGGGAACGACGTGCACAAATCACGTTCGGCTTGGACGAAGGGTCGTCTGACGATTTTGGCCAACAAGTAGATGAACCAATCAGCACTATAAACATCACAATTACAAATCTAGGAGCAAGAGCGGTGCACCTAAATCTCCGAACCCTCGAAGTTGAATCCAATGACAACGTCTGCGCAGCTTGGCGTCAGGATCACTTTGGAGGCGTGCAGCGGGAGATTGTTCTAAAGCCAAATGACACCGAAACAATTGGTCTACCGCTGGACACATTCCGCAGTGAGCTCAAAATTGAGGATCCCGTGCGGTACGATGAGCATAGCTTCAATTTCATGCAGCCACTTAAGGTTTCCATCGCATCGACGAGCGGCAAGGTATTTTCAAGTAAAGGTCTTAAGTTTTGGGAGGCAACAGGTGAGTTCCATCGCGCGTAGCATCAAGTCCGAAGTGCACGCTTGATCACAGCTTCAATCGCCGCGCTTCTTTGGTGTTCCGCCCCTCGGGTTGCTCGCCAGCGCACCATGGATGGCGGACGCGGCGACGCCGCTGTGGCCGACGGCGACTGAGATCTGGTTCAGCGCGCTGACCACGTCGCCGGCGGCGTAGAGGCCTTCGACCGTCGTCATCTGGTGGCGGCTGACGCGGAGCGCCCCCTGTTCGTCCGACTCGGCGCCGACGGCTTCGGCCAACGCCGATTGCGGCTGGCACCCCAGGAACGGATAGACGCTGTCGAACGCCTCGCGCGTCCCGTCCGGGATCCGGAATGAACATCTCTGGCCGTCGAAGCGCAGATCGCTGCTTTGCTCAATGACGCGCACGCCCAGCGATGCCGCGCGGCGGGCCTGTTCGTCGTCGAGCGGGCGTCCGTCCGAACAGACGAGCACCACGTCCGTCGAATAGGTGCGCAGGAACTCCGCATGCTTGAGCGCAGAGCCGCCGGGGCCATAGACGGCGATTCGCTGGTCGCTGGCTTCGAAGCCGTCGCATACGGGGCACAGCCGCAGCGCGCCCGCATGAATTGCCGCTTCCACCCAGTCGCCGTGGGGGAGCGTGTCGATGATTCCTGTGGCCAGCAGCACCGTGCGCGCGGCGATTGCGTTTTTTGCGGCGTCGACAAGCAGGAATCCCTCGTCCTGCCTTTCCAGGCGTTCGATCCGCGCAGCGCGTTTGGGTGCATCGTAGCCCGACAACTGGGCGCGCAGCCGGTCCAGCAACCGGTTTCCGGAAATGCCGCCGGGGAAGCCGGGGCAGTTGTGGCTTTCGGGGATCCATTGCGCGCGGCTCGGTCCGCCGTCGAACACGATCACCGATCGGCGGAAACGAGCGAGGTAGAGGGCGGCGGTCAGCCCGGCAGGACCGGCGCCGATGACCGCGCAGTCGTAAGGCGGCTGCGCGTCGCGGCTATCGTGGCTGGACTTCCGTGTCATGGGCTTTGGCCCCGTCGGGATTGCCATTCGTGGCGGACCAGGATGCCGGCCGCCAGCAGCGTGCCCAGCGCAAGCAGGTACCAGGTGATCGCGTAGCCGAGGCTGTGATTGTAGATGTGGATGTTGGTGAGGCCGGCGATCGGCGGCTCGCCCGCGTTGCCGGTGGCACCGGCATCGACGAAGTAGGGCGCGACCCGGTCGGCCGGCAGGTGGTCGGCGGCGGCGAGGGCGGAGACGTCACGCGAGTACCACTGCTTCGCAGCGGGATCGTTGTGGCGCAGGAACCCGCCGCGCGGTTCGCTGGCGCGCAGCAGTCCGGTCAGCGTCACCTCGCCGTCCGGCGGGGCGATGCTGGCGGTCGGCGTGCCTGGAAGTTCAGCCGGCACGTAGCCGCGGTTGACCAGCACGATGAACCCTCGCTCCGTGCGCAGCGGCGCCATCACCCAGTAGCCGTAGCCTTTCGAACTCGAGCCGTGCACCAGCGTCTGGCTGCCTGTGAAGTGGCCACGCAGCCGGACGTGCAGGTATTGCTGGCCGCCGGCAGCGATGCGCGGCCAGTGCGCGGGGCCGGGTGCAGCCACGGGCGGTGCATGCACGCGCGTGGCGATGTCGCTCGCGATCCGGAGCTTGAGGTGGTACCGGCGCACCTGCCAGTTGCCGAGCAGGATGAAGCCGACGAATACCGCCGCCAGCAGCGTCATCCCGAGGATGAACTTGACGGTTCCTGGACGTTGTCTTGGCGGTATGGTGCGAATGCTCAGGGGCTTTTGACGGGCTCGTTCCCGGAAATCGGGACGCGATGTCGGGCGGGATTGCAGGATAGCAAACGGGAATGCCGGCGGCGTGGCGCGGGCAACCTGCAAGAGCTCGTGCCAACAGCCGTGGGTGAAGCGCGTGTTGGCGCGTGCTGCGTCCGTGTTGGGCTTCTCCCGGACGAGTCCGGGATCAATCCAACCTGCAAGCGCCAACAGCCGCGCGTTTACCGCGTCGGGTGCCTGGTCGTCGGCTGGTGGCTGATGGCGTTCTGCTCGTACTGCGAGGACATCGGCATCATGTTGGCGTTTTCCGCGTACATGACCCAGATGGACGCGCCGAGCACGATGATCACCAGCACGGCGGTGAAGATGAAGGCCATCATGTTCCAGCCGCTTTCCGAGCGCGTGTCGAGGTGCAGGAAATACACGATGTGCACGAAAATCTGCACGACCGCCAGCGCCAGGATCGCGAGGATCAGCAACTGCTTGTTGGCGATGACGTTCCCCATCACGAGCCAGAACGGGATCACCGTCAGGATCGCGGCCAGCACGAAGCCGGTCAGGTAACCGCGCAGGCTGCCCTGGTGTTCGTGCATCGGATCGCGGCCGTCGTGCGGCACCGCGTGACTGGGCGAAGGCTGGTTCATCGCACCACTCCCACCAGATAGACGTAGCTGAAAACGCCGACCCACACCAGGTCGAGGAAATGCCAGAACATGCTGAGGCAGCGCATGCGGCGCACGTTGTCCTCGTTGAGCCCGAATTTCACCGTCTGCACCATAAGCACGATCAGCCACAGGATGCCGAGCGTCACGTGCAGGCCGTGGGTGGCGACCAGCGTGAAGAACGACGACAGGAACGCGCTGCGGCCGGGACCTGCGCCTTCGGCGATCATGATCAGGAATTCGCGGATCTCGAGCGACACGAACACCGCGGCCAGCAAGCCGGCGATTGCCAGCCAGCCGAGCATCGCGCCCTTCTTCAGGCGCTGCATCTCCAGCATCGCGAAGCCGAACACCACCGACGAGACGAGCAGCAGCGCGGTGTTCACCGCGAGGCCGGGCAGGTCGAGCACCTCGGCGCCGGTCGGGCCGCCCGCGTATTCGGTGCCGAGCACCGCGTAGCACGCGAACAGCGACGCGAAGATGAAGCAGTCGCTCATCAGGTAGATCCAGAACCCCAGTAGGGTCCCGTTGCGCGGCGGCGCTTCGGTCAGGCTGTAGTAATCCGACGGCGCCGGGGGCGCGGTGTCGATGGCGGTGGTGTTCATGCGCTGGCGCCCTGTGCTGCGGTCACGTGGTTGCTGCCGGATTCGGCGCGGCGCACCTCGTCGGCAGGAATGTGGTGGTGCTGGTGGTAGTTGAAGCTGTGGGCGATGCTCACGACGATGACGCCCAGCAGCGACAGCGCTGCCAGCCACCAGATGTACCAGGTCAGCCCGAACGCGCAGGCGAACGACAGCGCGCCGATCACCACGCCCGTTGCGGTGTTCTTCGGCATGTGGATGTCGTTGTAGCCGCCTTGCGGACGCGTGAAGCCGAGGTTCTTCATGGTCGCCCACGCATCGCGGTGGTGCACGACAGGGATGAACGCGTAGTTGTATTCGGGCGGCGGTGAACTGGTGGACCACTCGAGCGTGCGGCCGTCCCAAGGATCGCCGCCCACCGCGTATTGCTTGCGCCGCATGATGCTGACGTAGATCTGGATCACGAAGGTGAGGATGCCGAGCGCGATCAGGAACGCGCCGAACGCGGCGACGATGAAATACGGCTGCAAACTCGGATCATCGAAGTGGCTGAGGCGACGCGTGACGCCCATCAACCCGAGCACGTACAACGGGCCGAACGCCACCCAGAAACCCACCAGCCAGAACCAGAACGAAGCCTTGCCCCAGAATTCGTCGAGCTTGAACCCGAACGCCTTGGGGAACCAGAAGTTGACCGCCGCGAACACGCCGAACACCACGCCGCCGATGATCACGTTGTGGAAGTGCGCGATCAGGAACAGGCTGTTGTGCAGCAGGAAGTCGGCCGGCGTCACCGACAGCATCACGCCGGTCATGCCGCCGATCGTGAAGGTGAACAGGAAGCCCATCGCCCACAGCATCGGCACCGTGTAGCGCACGCGCCCGCGGTACATCGTGAACAGCCAGTTGAAGATCTTCACGCCGGTCGGGATCGCGATCATCATCGTGGTCAGCGAGAAGAAAGAGTTGACATCGGCGCCCGAGCCCATCGTGAAGAAGTGGTGCAGCCACACCAGGTACGACAGAATCATGATCGCGATGGTCGCGTACACCATCGACGAATAGGCAAACAACGGTTTGCCGGAAAAGGTCGGCACGATTTCCGAAAACACGCCGAACAGCGGCAGGATCAGGATGTAAACCTCCGGGTGGCCCCAGATCCAGATGAGGTTGATGTACATCATCAGGTTGCCGCCGAAGCCGTCGGTGAAGAAATGCGTGCCGGCGTAACGGTCCAGGCCCAGCAGGAACAGCGTCGCGGTGAGCACCGGGAAGGTCGCGATGATCAGGCCGCTGGTGGCGAGCGATGTCCACGTGAACACTGGCATCTTCATCAACGTCATGCCGGGTGCGCGCATCTTGAGGATGGTCACCACGAAGTTGATGCCGGTGAGCAGCGTGCCCACGCCCGACAACTGCAGGCCCCAGATGTAGTAGTCGACGCCCGGACCTTGTTGCAGTTCGGAAACCGGCGGATAACCCAGCCAGCCGGCCATCGAGAAGTCGCCGATGAACAGCGACACCATGAACAGGATCGCGCCGCCGAAGGTGAACCAGAAGCTGAGATTGTTGAGGTACGGAAACGCCACGTCGCGCGAGCCGATCTGCAGCGGCATGATGTAGTTCATCAGGCCGACGATGTAGGTCATGCCGACGAAGAAGATCATGATCGCGCCGTGCGCGGAGAAGATCTGGTCGTAGTGCTGCGGCGGCAGGTAACCCATTTCCGGGCCGAAGGCATAGGCCTGCTGCGCGCGCATCATGATCGCGTCGGAAAAACCGCGCAGCAGCATCACGGTGCCGAGGATCATGTACATGATGCCGAGCTTCTTGTGGTCCACGGTGGTGAACCACTCGTGCCACAGGTAGCCCCACTTGCGGTACTTGGTGATGGCGCCCAGGATCGCCAGGCCGATGATCACCACCACCGCCAGCGTGACCAGCAGGATGCGGCCTTCGGCGTTGTTGGCGAGGAACGGAAGCGAGTCGAGGGTCAGCCGTCCGAACAGGAAGTTCATGATGGCCGAGCGGTGGGGCATGGCTTCAAGCATGGTTGAATCTCTTCAAAGCGGCGTTGCTGATAGTTGAGAAAGTGCTTTCCTGCACTTTCTCAACGCGCCGAGTCCGGTACACGCCCGGACTCGGCTTCGTCGGATCAAGCACTTCAAGTGCTTGATCCGCGGCGGGCCATCAATGGCCCGCGTTGACAGGGTGTTTTCGACCCCCTGTCAGTGCGCGTCCGCGGCGGGCGCGGCCGGCTTCGGGGTGCCGGCCATCGGCATGGCGTCGTGCGCTTGCATGTCCTGCATGGCTTTGCCGCCGTGCGCATCGGCGGCCATCATCTCGCTCCTGCAGATTTCGCCGGGGCGGACGCACATGTTCAGGATGCGGTCGTACAGGGTCGGCGCGTATTTCGCGTAGTACTGCACCGGCGCGGCGCGGCTGGGTTCGCGCAGCTTCTCGTAGGCCGGAAAGTCGAGATCGCCGCCCGCCGCGCGCACCTTGCCCACCCACGCGTCGAAATCCTGCGTGCTCAGGCCATGGAAGGTGAAGCGCATGTCGGTGAAGCCCGCGCCGCTGTAGTTGGCGGAAAAACCCTTGTACTCGCCAGGCTTGTTGATGACGCCGTGCAGGATCGTCTGCATGCCGGGCATCGTGTAGACCTGACCCACCAGCGCCGGGATGAAGAAGGAATCCATCATGGTGTCGCCGGTCAGCTTGAACTTGATCGGACGATCGACGGGCGCGGCCAGTTCGTTCACGGTCGCGATGCCGTACTGCGGATACATGAACAGCCATTTCCAGCGCAGCGACACCACGTCCACTTCGAGCGGCTTGACGTCCGCGGGCACCAGTTTGCCCGACCCGACCCGGTCGATCGCGCGGTACGGATCGGTCTGGTGGGTGCCGATCCAGCTCACCGCGCCGACCGCGATGATGACCAACAGCGGCCCCGCCCACACCCACAATTCGAGCTGCGGCGAGTGGTCCCAGTGCGGATCGTACTTTGCCTCCTTGTTGGAGGCGCGGTAGCGCCACGCGACGACGGCAATCGCAATCATCACCGGCACGATGATCAGCGCGATGATGATCGTGGTGATGATCATGATGTCGCTCTGCTGGCGCGCGACGTCGCCGGATGGATCCAGCAGCACCAGGTTGCAGCCGCCGAGCAGCAAGAGGGGAAGCAGCAGCACGCTGCGCAGACGCTTCATGGGTGCACTTGGGTCGCAGGCATAAAATGCATATGATAGTCGGCCTGTCCACCCATGCCGACTGCTTGACATTCCGCGGCCTTCCGGGCACGCGAAAATGCGTTCCGGGGTCGCAGCGCCACCGCTTCGGCCGTGCAGACGGCGCGGTGGCCTGCCGCCGCCGCAGGCAGCCACGCCGAGCCATGTCCACCAGCGATTCCTTGACCAATCCGCCCGCGTCCGGCCGCCCGCAAGCCGGAATACCACCCGATGAGCACGTCACGCCGGGCGACCTGGCCGTCGGGGTGATCGTCGGGCGCATTTCCCAGTCGTTCGACGTGTTCGTGTTCGGGCTGGGCTGCGTGCTGGCATTCCCCGAGGCGTACTTCCCGTTCGCCAGCCGGTTGGACGGGATGTTCTACGCGTTCGCGATTTTCGCGCTGGGCTTCATCGCGCGGCCGCTGGGCTCGATGTTCTTCCTGGTGCTGCAGCGCCAGTTCGGCCTCGCAACCAAGTTGACGATCGCGCTGTTCATGCTGGGCATGGCGACGGCGGGCATCGCGTTCATGCCGGGCTACGCGACCCTCGGCTGGTGGTCCATCGTGGCGCTGGCCCTGCTGCGCTTCGGCCAGGGCTTCGGGCTGGGCGGAAGCTGGAATGGCCTGGCCTCGCTCGCCGCGCTGATGGCGCCGCGCGAGCGGCGTGGCTGGTACGCGATGCTCGCCCAGCTCGGCGAACCCATCGGCTTCATCCTGGCGGCCGGCCTGTTCGCGTACATCTGGTCCAGTCTGCCGGCGGAGGACTTCTACGCGTGGGGCTGGCGTTATCCGTTCTTCGTGGCGTTCGCGGTCAACGTGGTGGCATTGTTCGCGCGCCTGCGCATGGTGGTGGCGCCGCGCTACGCCGAACAGATGCAGCACCGCGACCTCGAGCCTTCTCCGATCCGCGAGACGTTCCGCTCGCAGGGCATCAACATCGCGCTGGGCGCCTTCGCCCCGCTGGCGAGCTATGCATTGTTCTACCTGGTGACGGTGTTCGGCCTGTCGTGGGCGTTGCTGTTCACGCACATGTCCGCGACCGAGTTCCTGCTGGTGCAGATCATCGGCGCGCTGGTCGCGATCCCGTGCATGCTGCTGTCGGGATGGATCGCGGACCGGTTCGGCCGCCGCATGACGCTGGCGGTGTGCGGCGTGCTGATCGCCATCTACAGCGGGTGGACGGCCTTGATGCTCTCGGGCGGCACGGTGCAGAGCTACCTCTTCATCCTCGTCGGGTTCGCGCTGCTCGGTTTTTCACACGCGCAGGCCGCGGGCGCGGTCAATTCCAGCTTCCGCAGCGAGTTCCGCTTCACGGGCGCCATGATCACCTCCGACCTGGGCTGGCTGATCGGCGCCGGCTTCGCGCCCCTGGTGGTGCTGGCGCTGGCACGGTTCCTCGGCACGGACTACGTGGGCCTGTACCTGCTCTCGGGTGCCGTGGGCACGCTCGGCGCGTTGTGGCTTTCGGCGCGGCGCGGCCGCTTGCCGAACGACTGAACTCGGCCAGGCCCGGCGGCGCTTGCCGTTTGCGAACCGCGGCGGTCGCCCCGAGCTTTCCGGCGCACCGGAAGCCATGCTCGGCATCGTGTTGCGCTCGCCCGCGGCCGGGGCTCAGCTCCGCGAAGGGCGGGTGCCCGTTGTGCGCTCCCAGCCCTCGACGGAACCGGGCACGCCGCGGAAGAGCGGATGCAAATCCACCGGGTCGCCCGCGCGCGGCAACTGTCGCGCGCGTCGCGGATCGCGCAGGCGCAGCTTGGTCCGCAGGTGGCGCAGTTCGAAGGCCACCTGTCCGCTGGTCACGGCCAGCCGCCTTCGGGAAGGGACATCCCGGATCTTGCTCGCGTCGAACCGGTAGCCGCGCGCGAGCGCTTCGGCGTAAAGCCCCTTCAGGTACAAATCGATGGCGTCCGAAGGGCACGCGCAAGCGGCGAACCGGACGAGTTGCGGATGGGCCCGGTATCCCCGCGTCTGCCCCGCCAGCACCGCGCGGGCCAGCAGCGCCTCACGCCACGCTGCCGTCAGGCCCCTGGAATCGAGGTAGCGCGGATGCAGGCTCCACAGTCGCATGGAGGGTGGGGGTCAGGTTCGCAGGCGGTGCCTGGAGAATAGCGTTGCAGCCGCCACGGCGCACAATCCGATCGCCGCGGTGGTGGCAACGGCGGACCGCGATTCGCGCTGGTTGCGGACCATCACCCCGCCCAATCCCCATGCAGACGCGGCGGCGTAGCCAAGGTTTCCGCGCGTGGCAACGGCCATTCCCGCCGCGGCCGCGCTCGCGGCGCCCACCAACGCCACCGCTCGGCGGGTTGCCGCACGCTCGGGGAGGCGGCCCTGCGTTTCGTTCAATGTCGACTCCAGGTTGGCGAACGCGGCCACGGTGAGCCAGCCCGCCAATGGCCCGGTGGTGTTGGCGGCAACGCGCGCGAACCCGCTGCCCGTTGCCACCCGCTCGGAGGCGATGGTTGCCGCGCTTGCCGCGACGGCACTCGCCGAAATGATGCCGAAGCTCGGCCAGCCGAGCCCGCCGAACTGGGCCTGCACGCCCCACGCGGTATTGCTCGCAAAAGCCGCGCTGCTCAGCCATGCGATCCATCGATTCAGCGGCGCGTCGAAGCGGGGCCTGGAGAACGAACGGACGGCCAGCGCCAGGTTGCCTGCAAACAAGGGGCCCCAGATCGCGAACGCGCCCTTCGCGGGCGTGACCATGCCGTCCGCGGCATCGGATCGCTCCTCGATGGTCTTGCCTCGATGGGTGAAGCGGCTCAACCACCCCGCGACCGGCTGGGCGAGCGACAGCGAAAGCAGTGCCAGTGATTCCATTCGAGTGCGCATGGCGGATTCCTTTTCGGGATTGCAGGATAAGCGGCAGCGGCTGAATGCGTGGCGGAACGGCAGGGCGCGGTTCCGTCGCGCCAGTGGGATGCATGGCGCAACTTGCCCGGGCGATATCGGCTATGCTCTCGGCGCTGGGCGGTCGTCGAGCGCATCGGATTGCTTGACAGGCACTGATCCGACCCAGCACCACCGGTCCTGAAACCAGGAGAATCGGAGCATGATAGGGATTTCCGTGCACGGCTCCGCAGCGGGCGCGATTGCGGGCAAACCCGGGCGGGCTTTCCGTTCGATGCGCCGTCCCCGGAATGCGTCCGGCCGCATGCCGTCCCGACCTGCCCGGGCGGCCATCTCCCTCCGGAGATCACCATGAATGCCAGGATCAAGAACCGGACCGTTGCGGAGGCGACCGCGCCCTCGGGCGATGCCGAGGCGCGCATGCACGCGCTGCTGACGGCGATGCAGGCGGTGCAGCGCGGCGATTTCAGCGTGCGGGTCAGCGGCGACTGGGACGGCATGGACGGCAGGCTCGCCGCCTGCTTCAACGACATCATCGAAGCCAACCAGCGCATGGCGCGCGAACTCGAGCGCATCGGCCACGGCGTCGGCAAGCAGGGCAAGACCCGCCAGCGCATGTCGCTGGCCGGCCGCAGCGGCGCCTGGGAGGACATGGAGCGCTCGGTCAATGACCTGATCGATGACTTGCTGTGGCCGACCACCGAGGTCACCCGCGCGATCGCCGCGGTGGCCAAGGGCGATCTTTCCCGCACCATGGCGCTGGAGTTCGAGGGCCGGCCGCTGGAAGGCGCATTCCTGCGCACGGCGACGATCGTCAACACCATGATCGAGCAGCTCAGCGTGTTCAGTTCCGAGGTCACGCGCGTCGCGCGCGAGGTCGGCACCGAGGGCAAGCTGGGCGGCCAGGCCAAGGTGCGCGGCGTCAGCGGCGTGTGGCGCGAGCTGACCGAGTCGGTCAACCAGATGGCCTCCAACCTGACCGCACAGGTGCGCAACATCTCCGAGGTCACGATCGCGGTGGCGAACGGCGACCTGTCGCGCAAGATCACGGTGGACGTGCGCGGCGAGATCCTGCAACTGAAGGAAGCCATCAACACAATGGTGGACCAGTTGCGCTCGTTCGGCGCCGAGGTGACCCGCGTGGCGCGCGAGGTCGGCACCGAAGGCAAGCTCGGCGGCCAGGCGGTGGTGCCGGGCGTCGCGGGCACCTGGAAGGACCTGACCGACTCGGTCAACGCAATGGCGACCAACCTCACCTCGCAGGTGCGCAACATCGCCGAGGTGACGACCGCGGTCGCGCGCGGCGACCTGTCGCGCAAGATCACGGTGCACGTGCGCGGCGAAATCCTGGAGCTCAAGAACACCATCAACACGATGGTCGACCAGTTGAACGGCTTCTCGGCCGAAGTGACGCGCGTGGCGCGCGAAGTCGGCACCGAGGGCAGGCTGGGCGGCCAGGCCGAGGTGAAGGGCGTCAGCGGCGTGTGGAAGGAGCTGACCGACAACGTCAACTCGATGGCCACCAATCTCACCAACCAGGTCCGCAACATCGCCGAGGTCGCGACCGCGATCGCGCGCGGCGACCTGTCGCGCAAGATCACGGTGGACGTGCGCGGCGAGCTGCTCGACCTCAAGGAAACGCTGAACACGATGGTCGAGCAGTTGCGCTCGTTCGCCGCCGAGGTGACGCGCGTGGCGCGCGAGGTCGGCACCGAAGGCAACCTCGGCGGACAGGCCGACGTGCCGGGCGTCGCGGGCACGTGGAAGGACCTCACCGACCACGTGAACTCGATGGCGTCGAACCTGACCGCGCAGGTGCGCAACATCGCCGAGGTGACGACGGCGGTGGCGCGCGGGGATCTCTCGCGCAAGATCACGGTGGACGTGCGCGGCGAAATCCTGGAGCTCAAGAACACCATCAACACGATGGTGGACCAATTGAACAGCTTCGCCGCCGAAGTGACGCGCATGGCGCGCGAGGTCGGCACCGAGGGCGAGCTCGGCGGCCAGGCGATCGTGCCGGGCGTCGCGGGGACCTGGAAGGATTTGACCGACTCGGTCAACGCCATGGCGACGAACCTGACCTCGCAAGTGCGCAACATCGCGGAGGTGACGACGGCGGTCGCGCGCGGCGACCTGTCGCGCAAGATCACGGTGGATGTCAAGGGCGAGATCCTCGCGCTCAAGAACACCGTCAACACCATGGTGGATCAGTTGAACGGCTTCGCCGCCGAAGTGACGCGCGTGGCGCGCGAGGTCGGCACCGAGGGCAAACTGGGCGGCCAGGCCAAGGTGGTCGGCGTCAGCGGCGTGTGGGAAGAGCTGACCGACAACGTCAACTCGATGGCGACCAACCTTACGACCCAGGTGCGCAACATCGCCGAGGTCACGACGGCGGTCGCGCGCGGGGATCTCTCGCGCAAGATCGCGGTCGACGTCAAGGGCGAGATCCTGGAATTGAAGGACACCATCAACACGATGGTGGACCAGTTGAACAGCTTCGCCGCCGAGGTCACGCGCATGGCGCGCGAAGTCGGCACCGAGGGCAAGCTGGGCGGCCAGGCGATCGTGCCGGGCGTCGCGGGCACCTGGAAGGACCTGACCGACAACGTCAACTCGATGGCGTCGAACCTCACGACCCAGGTGCGCAACATCGCCGAGGTCGCGACGGCGGTCGCGCGCGGCGACCTGTCGCGCAAGATCGCGGTCGACGCCAAGGGCGAGATCCTGGAGCTCAAGAACACCATCAACACGATGGTGGACCAGTTGAACAGCTTCGCCGCCGAGGTCACGCGCATGGCGCGCGAGGTCGGCACCGAGGGCAAGCTGGGCGGGCAGGCGATCGTGCCGGGCGTCGCCGGTACCTGGAAGGACCTGACCGACAACGTCAACTCGATGGCGTCGAACCTCACCACCCAGGTGCGCGGTATCGCGCGGGTGGTGACGGCGGTCGCCACGGGTGACTTGAGCAAGAAGCTGACCGTGGAGGCCAAGGGCGAAATCGCGTCCCTGGCCGACACCATCAACAGCATGACCGACACGCTCGCGATCTTCGCCGACCAGGTGACCACCGTGGCGCGCGAGGTCGGCGTGGAAGGACGCCTCGGCGGCCAGGCCAAGGTGCCGGGTACCGCCGGCATCTGGAAGGACCTGACCGCGAACGTGAATCGCCTCGCGGCCAACCTCACCACCCAGGTCCGTGCGATCGCCGAGGTCGCGACCGCGGTGACGCAGGGCGACTTGACGCGCTCGATCCAGGTCGACGTGCGCGGCGAGGTCGCGGACCTCAAGAACAACATCAACGCGATGATCGGCAACCTCCGCGGCACCACCGAGCGCAACCGCGAGCAGGACTGGCTGAAGACCAACCTCGCGAAGTTCAGCGACATGATGCAGGGCCAGCGCGACCTGATCACGCTGGGCCACATGCTGCTGACGGAACTGGCGCCGCTGGTGAACGCGCAGCAGGGCCTGATCTACGTGGTCGACAGCGAATCGGGTACGGCATGCCTGCGGCGGCTGGCCGGCTATGCCGACGCCAACCTGGCGAGCGCGGAACATCGCCTCGCGATCGGCGAAGGCCTGATCGGGCAGTGCGCCGCGCAGCGCCAGACGATCGTGCTGCAGGACTTGCCGAACGAGGCGGTGCAGATCCGCTCCGGCCTGATCAGGACCCGTCCGCGCAGCGTCATCGTGCTGCCGGTGCTGTTCGAAACCGAAGTCAAGGCGGTGATCGAATTGGCCTCGCTGGCCGACTTCACCGAAACCCACCGGGCGTTCCTCGAACAGCTCACGGGCAGCGTCGGGATCGTGCTCAACACGATCTCCGCGACCATGCGCACCGAGCGCTTGCTGACCCAGTCGCAGCAACTGGCCGGCGACCTGCAGGCGCAGCAGACGGAGCTGCAGAAGACCAACGAGGAGCTGGCGCTGAAGGCCAAGCTGCTGGCCGAGCAGAACGTCGAGGTCGAACGCAAGAACCAGGAGATCGACCACGCCCGCCGGGCGGTCGAGGAAAAGGCCGCCGAGCTCGCGACCACCTCGCGCTACAAGTCCGAATTCCTCGCCAACATGTCGCACGAGCTGCGCACGCCGCTCAACAGCATCCTGATCCTCGGCCAGCAACTGGCCGACAATCCGGACGAGAACCTGAGCGACCGCCAGGTCGAATTCGCGAAGACCATCCACGCCGCCGGCACCGATCTCCTCAATCTCATCAGCGACATCCTGGACCTGTCCAAGATCGAGTCGGGCACGGTCACGGTCGAAAGCGAAGAGATCGCGTTCGCCGACCTGCGCGGCATGATCGAGCGCAGCTTCACCCACGAAGCCGAACGCCGCAAGCTCGGATTCTCGGTGGAGTTCGACGATGCGCTCGGGCACGCGATCAACACCGACCCCAAGCGCCTGCTGCAGGTCGTCAACAACCTGCTGTCGAACGCCTTCAAGTTCACCGAGAAGGGCAGCGTGCGGCTGCACGCGCGGGTGGCCGAGGAGGGCTGGACCGGTGGGCATCCGATCCTCGACAAGGCGCCGGTGGTGGTGGCGATCGCGGTGGAAGACACCGGCATCGGCATCTCGCCGGACAAGCAGAAGATCATCTTCGAAGCGTTCCAGCAGGCCGATGCCGGCACCGCGCGCAAGTACGGCGGCACGGGCCTCGGGCTCGCCATCAGCCGCGAGCTGTCGGCCCTGCTCGGCGGCGAGATCCGGCTGCGCAGCCAGCCCGGCGCCGGCAGCACCTTCACCCTCTACATCCCGCTCAATTACATGGGTCCGCCGGGCGGCTACGCGGACGAAGCCAAGCCCGCGGCGGCGCTGACCGTCCACCCGCTGCATTCGCCCGAGCAGGTGGAAGACGACCGCGCGGTCGTCGCCCCCGGCGAAGCGACGCTGCTGATCATCGAGGACGATCCACGCTATGCCGGCGTGTTGCGCGACCTCGCACGGGGCAGTGGGCTGCGCGCACTGGTCGCGACGTCCGGCGCCGACGGGCTGCACCTGGCCCGGCAATACCAGCCCACCGCGATCTGCCTCGACATCTTCCTGCCCGACATGCTCGGCTGGACGGTGCTGGCACGGCTGAAGCAGACGCAGGAAACCCGCCACATCCCGGTCCAGATCGTCACGGTCGAAGCCGAACGCCACCACGGCATGGAGCGCGGCGCGTTCTCGTATCTCACCAAGCCGGCCACCACCGATGCGATCGAAGCATCGCTCGACCGCATCACCCGGTTCGCGTTGCGGCCGGTCAAGAAACTGCTGGTGGTGGAGGACGACGGCACCGCGCGCGACAGCATCGTCGCGCTGATCGACTACGAGGACGTCGAAATCACGTCCGCCGGCACCGGCAAGGACGCGCTCCAGAAGATCCACTCCGGCGTGTTCGATTGCGTGGTCCTGGATTTGCGGTTGCCGGACATGAGCGGCTTCGAACTGCTCGACCGGCTCAAGGCCGACCCCGATGGCCGGGACGTGCCGATCGTGGTCTTCACCGGCAAGGACTTGTCGCCGGAGGAAGAGCAGCGCCTGCTGAAAGTCGCGCGCAGCATCATCGTCAAGGGCGTGCATTCGCCCGAGCGGCTGCTCGACGAGACCGCGCTGTTCCTGCACCGCGTGGTGTCGAAGCTGCCGCCGGCCAAGCGCGAGATGCTGGAGACGCTCTACGAGTCGGACAGCTCGCTCAGCAACAAGAAGGTGCTGGTGGTCGACGACGACGTCCGCAACATCTTCGCCATCAGCAGTATCCTTGAACGCCGCGGCATGCAGGTGCAGACCGCGGAGAACGGCCGGGATGCCGTTGCGCTGGTGGAAGCCCAGGAAGACATCGCCATGGTACTGATGGACATCATGATGCCGGGCATGGATGGTTACGAGACCATCCGCGCGATCCGCGCGAGGCCCGAGCTGCGTTCGCTGCCGATCATCGCGCTGACCGCGAAGGCGATGAAGGGCGACCGCGAGAAATGCATCGAGGCCGGTGCGTCGGACTACATCGCCAAGCCGGTGCACACCGACCAGTTGCTGTCCCTGTTGCGCCAATGGTTGCACCGCTGATGAACGATGCGTTTGCCCACGGCGGGCCCGCCAACGTCCTGCTGGTCGACGACAATCCCGCGCGCCTGCTGAGCTACCGCACGATCCTGGAGCCGCTCGGCGAGCGGCTGATCGAGGCCACCTCCGGCACGGATGCGCTGCGCACCGTGATGGACACCGAGTTCGCGGTGATCGTGCTGGACGTGAACATGCCGGGCATGGACGGCTTCGAAACCGCCAGCCTCATCCACCAGCACCCGCGCTTCGAGAAAACGCCGATCATCTTCGTGTCGGCGATCAATGTCAGCGACATGGACCGCTTGCAGGGCTACAAGCTCGGTGCGGTCGATTACGTGATGGTGCCGATCATCCCCGAAATCCTGCGGGGCAAGGTCGCGGTGCTGGCCGAACTGTTCCGCAAGCGGCGTGAGTTGCAACGGGTCAACGGCGAGCTGGCAGATACCAATGCCCGTCTCGCGCGCAGCAACGAGGCGCTTCGCATCGAGCGCGAGCGCGAAGTGCACAAGCTCAACGAAGCGCTCACCGACAGCAACGTGAAGCTCGCGGCCAGCAACCGCGAACTCAAGCAGGAAGTGGACGAGCGGCGCCGGATCGAGGAGCGCTTGCGCGAGGCGGACCGCCGCAAGGACGAGTTCCTGGCGACCCTGGCGCACGAGCTGCGCAATCCGCTGGCGCCGATCCAGAGCGCGTTGAACGTCTATCGGCTCGGACACCACGTGGACGGCGCGGACGGCGGCACGCTCTACCAGATCTTCGAGCGCCAGACCAGCTTGCTCGTGCACATGGTCGACGACTTGCTGGACGTCTCGCGCATCACCCGCGGCCGGTTGCAATTGCGGCTCGAACGTACGCTGCTCGCCGACATCCTCACCGCCGCGGTCGAGACCGCGCAGCCGCTGATCGATGAAGGCCGGCAGCGCCTGGAGCTGGACCTGCCGGCGCAGCCGGTGCACCTCAACGCCGACCCGCACCGCCTGACCCAGGTGTTCGGCAACCTGTTCAACAACGCCTGCAAGTTTTCCGATCCGGGCGGCGCCATCACCGTGCGCGCCAGGCTCGGCGACGGAACGGTCGCCGTCGAGATCCACGACACCGGCATCGGGCTGACCGAGCAGCAGGTGCGCTTCATCTTCGACCTGTTCGCGCAGGCGGACACGTCGCTGGAACGCCCGCACAGCGGCCTCGGCATCGGTCTGACGCTGTCGCAACGGCTGGTCGAGCTGCACGGCGGCGAGATCCGCGCCAGCAGCGAAGGCCTCGGCAGCGGCAGCACCTTCACGGTCACGCTGCCGATCGCGGTTGCCGACCCCGCTTCGGCGGACGACTCCGCGCCGGCGGCGGAACAGGAATCCGTGGGCAGCCTGCGGATCATGGTGGTGGACGACAACCGTGACTCCGCCGACATGCTGGCGATGTCGTTGCGGATCATGGGCCACCAGGCGCGCGCGGTGTACTCGCCGCTGGCGGTGATGGACGCCTGCGACGAGTTCGAGCCCGAGTTGATGATCATGGACATCGGCATGCCCGAGCTCAACGGCCTCGTGCTGGCCGAGCGGCTGCGCGCACACGCTTGGCGCGGGCGTCCGCCGAGACTCGTCGCCCTGACCGGCTGGGGCCAGGCCGAGGACCGCAAGCGTTCACTGGCGGCCGGGTTTGCGGATCACCTGGTCAAGCCGATCAACCTTGCCACGATCGAGCGCGTCTGCCGCGACACCTGGGCGGCCGCCTGCGAGGCGACCTAGCGCAATTGCGACACCGCAGCGGGGAAGCCACCCGTGCCCGCGCTGCCTATCCAACGGGGCCTTGCATTTGATCGTCATCCCGGCGCAGGCCGGGATCCCCTGTTGCTGCCTTCCGTGGCGCTGGATCCCGGCCAGTCCATGGCCGGAACGACGGCATGCGAGCGTGCAGTTCGTGCTGGGCATCACGAAACCCGACACGTTGCGCATGGACGCTGGCGTATGGCAAGAAGTGCGTCAGTCCAGGCTACGGGCTCGCCCGCGGCGCAAGCGCAACAATCCGCGCCACGCTGGCCAGCAACTCCGCCTGCTTGTGGATGCCGGTCTTTTCGAAGACGTGCTTCAGGTGCGTCCGCACCGTGGAAGCCGCCACATCGAGAGCAGTGGCCACCGCTTCCAGGTTGCACGTTCGCCGAAGCTCCACGACCACGTGGGCCTCCGCAGGCGTCAAGTCCAGCACCATCTGGATCATCCGAATCTCCAGTGGGCCGAAATCACTGCGGGCGACTGGACAGAGGAATGCAACCAGCCGTGCGCCAGGCACTCCACCCATCCGCGGCGGAAGCGCGCACAAATGCAGGATCTGGACCGGCGGGGCGCCCGCCACCGAACGCCGGACCAGGAGCGACGTGCTCGGTGCATCGAATGTCATGGAAGTCAGACGTCCCAGCCTCTCCTGGAACTGGTGCCTGCTGACGGCGGAGTCGAACAACAACCGGCCGTTGCAACCCCGCGCAATCCCCTCGTGTGCGGCCATGAGCTGCTCCGCCTCGTCGTTGGTGAACAGGACGCAGCCATCGGCGTCCAGCATCATCATGCCGATCGGCACCCGATCCATTGCGGCACGCAGGGATTGATTCGATTCCTCCAGCCGCGAGGCATGTTTGTGAATGGCAAACGCGTTGACCAGATGCGGGTGCAGTTCCGCAACAAAGCCCATGGTCGCCTTCGAGAAGGGTCCCTCGGTTGGCGCACGATTAAACGTAGCCACGGCAAGTCGTTCTGGACCTTGGTGCCAGAGGCATATGCCCAAGCCGTGGCGCACATCGACGGGCCTCAAAAAGTGTTGGTAGTAGGGCATCGCTCGCAGTTCTGATTCGGATACCACCGCGTCGCCGTCCCCGTAACCGTTCCTGAGGATCTGCTCGATACCCCGCTTCAACCACAAATTTTGGCCTTGCCATTGACTGGCGTAGTCGCTTTCCAGAGAGGCGAGCTCGACACCCCCAACTTTGCCTACTACCTCCACGCGCGACTGTCGCGCCTCGTAATCCTCGAAGTGAATCGCGGAGATGTGACAGCGAAGGGCGTCGCCAACTACCTCCAGGCTACGACGGAACGACAAATGCTCGCCAAGCCCACCGTACAACTTCTGCAGGACCGGCCCCAGCTCGGGCGTTTCCAGACGACGCGTGCGCATTGCCATGGCAGCCCCTCCCCGGGTACCAGACGAAACACGGCATTCGTGGCGCGACGATACACCCGTCCGGGGGCATTGTGTTGGCCCAGTTCCCGACCTCCCGCCGTTGCTGAGGACCAGCGCCCTGGGCTCGGATTTCGACGTTGGGAGGTGATCCGCTCCGTCAGCGTATCCCCCATTTGAGGGACGAACGGGTCCGGGAGGGGGCGTAGCGTCTGCACCCTCTAGGCAGGAAGTGCGTCTTGCGCAAGCCATCTCCGGGGACCAGCCATGCGAAACCAACACGTCGACCGCCGTTCTGCAACCGCCGCTCCCGGTTCCGCCACAGTGCAGCCACGCTTCCGCAAGCGGGTTCTGGTGAGCGCCGTGGCGCTTGGTCTGCTTGCGCTTGGCCAGACGGTGGCGCAGGCTGCGCCGCCTACTTGCACCTGGAATACCGGCACCGGCAACTGGAGCAGCACGTCCAGCTGGTCCGGCTGCGACGGTACCTTCCCGGGTAGCGGCAGTGGCACGGGTTACGACGCCGTCGTTGCGAACGCCTCGCTCGTCACCCTCGACGTCGGTGGCGTCAACGCCGGTGCGCTCACGATCGGCGACGGCGCGGGCGGGTGGGGCTACGTCAATGCGGTGGGAAGCGTGGCAACCGGCGAGAAGTTCAGCACCATCACCATCAACTACTACAGCCAACTCAACCTGCAGGACGGCGCTTCCGTCGCGACTAGCGGCGATGTCGCACTGACCGGCGGCGGGCAGTTGTCTGTGGACTCCCAAGGAGCCGGTGGCAGCACCCTGGCAATCGGAGGGGACCTGACGAGCGCTTCACCCAACTACTACTCCAGCGAATTGGACGTCGGCAACAGCGGAATGACCAGCGCCGCCGCGGTGACGGTCGCCGGCGAGCTCATCAACGCCGGAGGCTCCCATAACTTCGGTACATCGAACTCCGTCATCACCCTCACCGGGGGCCGCGTGTCCGCGGCGAAGGCCAGCATCACAGTTGCGGGCGCAGCACCCGGGACGCTCGAAGGCACCTACACCCTCACAGGCAATACCGGCGGGGCGGAATTGCGCTACGGCAGCGGGGCGATCACTGAGATCGGCGATGGCGACCTTAGCGAAGGCATACTCACGATCGATGGGACGAATGCGTCGGTCGACATCGGCTCGGGCAACGGCAACAGCGCGTTGAACGGGCTTGCAAAGATCGCCAGCAACGGCGCGCTCTATCTCCGAAACGGCGCTTCCGTCGCGACCAGCGGAAATCTCGCCGTGGACCAGGGCGGCCGGGTGTATGTGAATGGCTTCGTGGGGACTGGCGGCGGCAGCACCCTGACGATCGGGGGGAACTTGACCAATGCTTCCAACTACGGAATCGCCGTCGGTAACGCCGAGATGACTAGTGCGGCCACGCTGCAGGTCAATGGCGGGCTGGTCAATACCGGGGGCTTCATCAGTCTCAATGGCGGCAGTACGTCCGCGGCGAAGGCCAGCGTGACCGTGGGCGATGCGGCACCTGCGGCGCTCCTCGGGGGCTACAGCCTCACCGGCAACACCGGCGGGGCGGAGCTGCGCTACGGCAGCGGCGCGGTCACCCAGATCGGTGATGCCAGCAACGACGGTTACCTGACCCTCTATGGCGCGAATGCGTCCGTCGATACGGGCTCGGGCAGCGGCAACAGCGCCTTGCATGGGCTGCAGACAATCGCCAGCAAGGGCACGCTCTGGCTTAATGACGGTGCTTCGCTTGCAATCAGCGGCAACCTCGCAGTGAACGACGGCGGGTCGCTATTGGTGGGCTACGCGGGTACTGGCGGCGCGACCTTGGCGGTCGCAGGCAATCTGACCAACGCGTCTTCGTCCTCGCTCGGGATCTTCGTCGCTGGCAGCAACACGGCCTCGCTGTTGAGCGTAGCCGGCGAGTTCATCAACACCGGGGGCATGACAACGATCAGCGGTGGCTACGCGGCTGGCGTCTCCGGTGCGATCAGCGTCGCGGCGCCGGCGCCCACCACGCTCATGGGTAATTATCAGCTCATAGGCGGGTATGGCGGGACCGCGGGAAACGCGGAGCTGCGCTACGGCAGCGGTGGGATCACCCAGATCGGCGACGGCGCCGGCAACGCCGGGACGCTGACGTTGACTGGCACGAACACATCCGTCGATACCGGCGCCGGCAACGGCAACAGTGCACTGCGTACGCTGCAGACGATCGCTGGCAACGGCTACCTCGCGCTGACCGACGGCGCTTCCGTGACCACGAACGGCAGTGTCACCATAAACGGCGGTGGACAGTTGTCGGTGGACACAGTAGATACGGGCGGCAGTACGCTGACGATTGGAGGCGATTTGACCAACGCCTCGTTCGGTTCGTATACCGGCGGGCTGCACATAGGCATCGGTGGAATTACGAGCGCCGTCACCGCAAAAGTCAATGGCGACCTGTTGAACAGTGGCTATATCACCGTCGCGGGCAGCAACAGCGGGGCGATGGCGACGGTCACGGTGGACGGCAACGCCAGCAATTCGGGCAGTTACGGAGACGTCTACA
>DASSOQ010000043.1:0-3303 GCA_035700365.1 Rhodanobacteraceae bacterium
AACGACAGCGCCACGCCGCTCCTGGATGTGGTGCTGGAACTCGACGAAAACCACATCGTCGCGCTCTGCCGTGTTTCGCTGGAACACGACCAGTTCATCCGCGACCATGTGATTTCGGGTCCCGTGTCGGTGGATCCTGCGCTCACGGGCTTCCCCTGCGTGCCGCTGGCGGTCAGCATCGAGCTGATGGCGGAAGCCGCCGCGGTGCTCGCCGGGCGTACCGACGTCGGCGTCATCGAGAACCTCCACGCCTTCGACTGGATGTCGCTCGACGACGACACGCTCGACATCGAAGTGCGCGCCGAAGCGATCGACGTCGCAGCCGGGCGCTACCGCGCCTCCGTGGCGACGCCGCGCGGTGTCGCGGTCACCTGCGAAGTCTCATTCTCGCGAGATTTCAGGCTGGGGCCGGTCGGGCCCCTGCACGAGCCCCGGCCCTGGAACATCGACACGTCGACACTCTACACGCCAGGCCGCTATTCGTTGTTCCACGGGCCGGTGTTCCAGAGCCTGCGCGACATCGAGGTCTGGAACGACAGCGGCCTCGATGCAACCCTCGGCGACGTCAGCCTGGCCGGTTTCTTCGAACCCGGCCACACGCCATACCTGGTACTGAACCCGGTGTTGCTGGATGCACTGAGCCACGCGGTGCCGTGCTGGCTGATCCAGTACATCGGCCCCGAGTTCCATCTGTTCCCCTCGTCGATCGGGCGCATCGAATTCTACGAGTCGTGCCCGGCGGGGCGAGACGGCATCCTGCTCCGGGCCCGCCAGGAACCCGCCGATCCCGGCAACGACGACATCTTCGCGCTGCGCAACTGGCAGGTCGATTGCACCGACGGAGACGGCCGCGTGCTGATGCGGGCCGAGGCCATCGGCAACGTGTTCTTCCAGGTGCCGCCGACCTACCACGCGCTGCGCACCCATCCCGCGACCGGCATGCTCGGCGGTCCAATCCATTCGCCGGTACCCCACATCGAGCTGTGGGAGGTGCCGCTGATCGGCAAGCAACTGTTCACGCAGTCCGGCGGCATCTGCTCGCGGGTGCTGGCCCATGCATTGCTCGGCGCCGAAGAGCGCGAGGCCTGGCGCGCCCTGGAAGATGCCGGGCTGCCGCGGCGGCGCGAATGGCTGAGTGGCCGCGCTGCCATCAAGGAGGCGGTGCGCCACTGGGTTTACCAACGCACCGGGCAACTGCTGTATTTGGCCGACATCGTCGTCAGCCATGACCCGCGGCGCGCGCCCTCGGTCGGGGGATGGTGGTGTGGTTCGCTGATCGACGCTCCCCGGATTTCGCTGGCGCACAACGCGGATTCCTGCGTGGCCGCCGTCTCGGCGCCCGGCCAACCGGTCGGAGTGGACCTTGAACGAACCGACCGCCTCGAAAACCCGGAACTGGTCGTGGATTCGTTCGCGGTGGAGGAACGCGAACTGGTCGGCGGCGCCGGCGCGGCGCAGCAGGAACGCGTATTGCGGATCTGGTGCGCCAAGGAAGCGGCGGCGAAATGCCTCGGTGTCGGCTTCTCCGGCCAGCCCTGGACGTTCCGGGTCATGGCCGCCGACCCGGCCCTCGAGCACTGCGAAATCGCGCATGCGGCGGGCACTGTCGCGGTCACGATCGCAAGGAAGGACGCCGCGCTGGTCGCGGTGGGGACTCTCATGACACAACAACTAGAGGCAAAGGCATGAGCAATCTGAGAGGGAACAAACCGATCGACACGGTCGTCGCCGTGGTGGGCGACATCACGCAGGACTGGGGTCTCGAATCGGACAAGGAACTGGGCGCCGAGACGTTGCTGGCGCGCGACCTCGGGTTTACATCGATCGACCTGATCCAGTTCTGCGTCGCACTCGACCAATGCTATGGCCGGCGCATCGGTTTCCAGGACCTGCTGATGAAGGACGGCAGCTACATCGGCGACGTGTCGCTGGGACAGTTCGCCGACTTCATCGCCGCCCGCCTGGACGCACAAGGAGTCCCGACATGAGCGTACGCACCCTTTTCATCGGCATGGACGGCGCGACCTTCACCGTGCTGGACGATCTCACCCAGGGCAATGGCGGCAAACCGGTGATGCCGTTCCTCTCGCGCATCTACGCCGAGGGCAGCCGCGCCAAGTTGCGCTCGACCCCGCATCCGCTGACCCCGCCCGCATGGGTTTCGCTGATGACGGGGCGCGGGCCCGGGCACCATGGGGTGTTCGACTTCATCCGCGCGGAGGAACGCGGGGACGAGGTTTACTTCACGCTGTACGACTCGCGCGACTGCCGGGTGGAGACCATCTGGTCGATGGCCAGCCGGCAGGGCAGGAAAGTGTGCGCCCTGAACTTCCCGTTCACGGCGCCGCCGCCCGCGCAGTTGAACGGCTGCATCGTGCCCGGTTTCATCCCGTGGCGGCACCTGCGGCGCAACTCCTATCCCGAGGACATCTACGAGCGCCTGAAATCGATCCCCGATTTCAATCCGCAGGAGCTCGCCTGGGATTTCGATCGCGAAAAGCAGTCCGGTGACGAGCTGAGCGACGAGGATCGCGAAAAGTGGGTGCGCTACCACCTGCCGCGCGAGCAGCAGTGGTTCAAGGTGGCGCAATACCTGATGCGTGAAGAGCAGCCGGACCTGATGGCCGTGCTGTTCGATGGCGTGGACAAGTTGCAGCACCAGGCGTGGCAATACATCGACCCCCGCCTGCAGCACGGGGAGCTGTCCGGGTTCCACAAGCGCATGCGGGAGCTCTCACTGGACTACTTTCGCCAGCTCGACGGCTTCATCGAAGCGCTGATTGAGGCAGCGGGTCCCGAGGTGCAGGTGTTCTTCGCCTCCGACCACGGATTCACCGGATCGGACGAAATCGTCCGCATCAACACCTATCTCGCGGAGAAGGGCTACGTGCATTTCAAGCCGCTGCCCCCCGGCGATACCGGTGCCCGCCGGGACAAAAGCTATTTCGCCTTCCTCGACTGGAGCAAGACGATTGCCTACTGCCGCACGCCATCGTGCAATGGCATCACCATCCGCGTCGCCCGCAAGCCGGGCGAGGCGGGCGTGGATCCGAAGGATTACGAGAAGGTCCGCGACCGGTTGATCGGTGACCTCGAAGACCTGAAGGATCCGGAAACCGGCGAGCGCATCATCGCCGAGATCCACAAGCGCGAGGACGTGTTCCCGGGTGCCGCGATGGCGGGTGCGCCTGACCTGCAACTGGTGCTGCGCGACTTCGGCTTCGTGTCGGTGCGGAACGTCGAGCCGGTGCTGGAAAAGCGCCAGTACGTGATCGGTACCCATCACCCGGACGGCGTGTTCCT
>DASSOQ010000044.1:0-2167 GCA_035700365.1 Rhodanobacteraceae bacterium
GATGGCGGCGAAATGCCGCCTGCAGTTCCGCATCGGGATTCTGCCGGGCCAACAGCGATGCCATGAGGACTCCCCGCTACGGCGAAACTATAGCAAGCCGGCGCGCCGGCTGCGCACGATTTGAGAACGGTGTCTCATTAGAAATGGCGGTTGTGGCAAGCCGGAATGCAAGGGACGTCATGGCCTGCCCGACCACGGGCGGCACAAGATCCTCTTCGAAGCCGCTGTTGTGGAAAGTCGGGCCAGGGAACGCCGTTCTGGACTCGACGAACTCGGGACGGGTCTGGCGCACGAACCGTCGCTATGCGGCGATCACGGATGATCGCACTAGAAAGGCTTCACGACGGCGAGGACCACGATCGCGATCAGCAGCAGGGCCGGCGCCTCGTTGAACAGGCGCAGCGTGCGCGAAGTCCAGCGGCAGCGGTCGTGTGCGAAGTCCCGCACCAGTTTCACCAGAGTTCCGTGGTAGACGATGAGCAACAGCACCAGCGCGAGCTTCACGTGCAACCACCCGGCCTGGAGGTAGAACGACTCGGCGGCGAGGGTGGCGATCCCGAGCGCGACCGCGAGCCCTCCGCCGATGTGGGTCATCACCAGCAGGCGCCGCTCCATCGTTTTCAGGCGCTCACGGACCGCTGGCTCGCCGGCCTCCGCGTGGTAGACGAACAGCCGCGGCAGGTAGAACAGCCCCGCGAACCAGGTCACCACACCGATGATGTGGAACGCTTTCAGCCACAACGCCAGCATGGCGGTCTCCAGCCGGGGGATTCTGCACGGGCGCGAACGCGCGCCGGGGTGGAAACGGACGCACGCCGCGAGGCGATCGGTGCGGCGGGTTGTCGCCTTCCGGCAGTACGCGGTGCGCCCGCCGGCGGGTAGTATGCCTGCCCGGAGGTGGGGCATGGAAACGATAGGCTGGGAAGACTTCGCCAAGGTCGAACTTCGGGTCGGCCGGATCATCGATGCGCGGGTGTTCCCCGAGGCGCGCAAACCCGCCTACGTGCTGCAGGTCGATTTCGGACCCGGGATCGGCGTCCGCAAGTCGAGTGCCCGGATCACCGGCTGGTACCGGCCCGAGGAGCTCGTCGGAAAGCTGGTGGTGGGCGTGGTGAATTTCCCGAAGAAGCAGATCGGCCCGGTGATGTCGGAATGCCTCGTCACCGGCTTCCACGACGCGGACGGCGAAGTGGCCTTGTGCGTTCCGGACAAGCCGGTGCCGCTGGGATCGAAGCTCGCCTGATCCGGTCGCGGGCCGGTCGCCCGTGTTTCCCCGCTTTGGTGCAACGACTGTTCCGGCTTGGTGCATCCGGATGGGCGGGTACAATCGAACCCTTTGAAATCCGCCATCTCGCCGTTGGCACCGGACATGCAACGGCCACGCGTCCGCCCCGACCCAAGAGCCCACGATGACCCCCGACAAGATCCTGGAAACCATCGAACACGACGGCATCGAGTTCGTCGACCTTCGCTTCGCCGACATGCGCGGCGTCGAACACCACGTCACCTTCCCCGGCCACGCGATCGATGCCGACACCCTCGAGGATGGCAAGATGTTCGACGGCTCGTCGATCGCGGGCTGGAAGGGCATCAACGAATCGGACATGGTCCTGATGCCGGACCCGGCCACGGCGTTCGTCGACCCGTTCGCCGCGCACAAGCAGTTGAACATCATGTGCGACGTGCTGGAACCGTCGACGATGCAGGCGTATTCGCGCGACCCGCGCTCGATCGCGCGCCGCGCCGAGGCGTTCCTGAAATCCTCGGGCGTCGCGGACACAGCGTACTTCGGCCCGGAACCCGAGTTCTTCATCTTCGATTCGGTCCGCTGGCAAAACGACATGGGCCGGGTGTTCTACGAGATCGGTTCCGAAGAGGCGGCGTGGAGCTCGCGCTACAAGTTCGAGGAAGGCAACCACGGCCACCGCCCGGTCGTGAAGGGCGGTTATTTCCCGGTGCCGCCGGTCGATTCGCTCGCCGACCTGCGCGCGGAAATGTGCAAGGTGCTGGAGTCGCTGGGCCAGGTCGTCGAGGTGCACCACCACGAAGTCGGCAACGCCGGCCAGTGCGAGATCGGCGTGCGCTTCAACACGCTGCTGCACAAGGCCGACGACCTGCAGACCATGAAGTACGTGATCCGCAACGTCGCCCACGCCAACGGCAAGAC
>DASSOQ010000045.1:0-7008 GCA_035700365.1 Rhodanobacteraceae bacterium
GTGCGCCGCCGCCCCGGCATGTATACGGACACCACGCGTCCGAACCATCTCGTCCAGGAGGTCGTCGACAACTCCGTCGACGAGGCGTTGGCAGGGTATGCGAAGGAAATCGACGTGACCGTGCACAAGGATGGCTCCGTCACGGTGAGCGACGACGGCCGCGGCATGCCGGTCGACATCCACCCCGAGGAAGGCCTGCCGGGCGTGGAACTGATCCTGACCCGCCTGCACGCGGGCGCCAAGTTCTCGAACCGCAACTACACCTTTTCGGGCGGCCTGCACGGCGTGGGCGTATCGGTGGTCAACGCGCTGTCGTCGTTCCTCGAAGTGCTGATCCGCCGCGACGGCACCGAGTACCGGATGCGCTTCAAGGGCGGCGAAGCGATCGGCAAGCTCGAAACGCTGGGCGACGTCGCGAAGCGGCGTACCGGGACCGTGCTGCGCTTCCTGCCCGATCCGAAATATTTCGACTCGCCGAAGATCTCGCTGCCGAAGTTGAAGCACCTGTTGCGCGCGAAAGCGGTGCTGTGCGCCGGATTGACCGTGCGTCTTGCCGATGAGGCGAGCGGCGAACACGAGGAGTGGCGTTACGAGGACGGCCTCGCCGAATACCTGACGTCGGAGCTGGACGGCGCCGCCTGCCTGCCGCCGGAACTGTTCGTCCACCACGCCCAGCGCGAGGATGGTGGCCTCGACGCGGCGTTCGCCTGGGTGCCGGAAGGCGAACTGGTGCAGGAAAGCTACGTCAACCTGATCCCGACCATCCAGGGCGGCACCCACGTCAACGGCCTTCGCTCCGGGTTGACCAATGCGCTGCGCGAATTCTGCGACCTGCGCAACCTCCTGCCGCGCGGCGTGAAGCTTTCACCGGAGGACGTGTGGGAACGCGTCGCCTACGTGCTGAGCGTCAAGATGCGCGATCCGCAATTCGCCGGCCAGACCAAGGAACGGCTGTCCTCGCGCGATGCCGCCGGCATGACCGAGGGCGTCGTCCACGACGCATTCTCGTTGTGGCTGAACCAGAACGTCGCGGCGGGCGAAGCGATCGCGCAACTAGCCATCGAACACGCGGCCGCGCGGATGAAGGCGGCCAAGCAAGTGGTGCGCAAGAAGGTCACCCAGGGCCCGGCCCTGCCCGGCAAACTCGCCGATTGTGCGTCGAGCGATCCCGATCGCACCGAACTGTTCCTGGTGGAAGGCGATTCCGCCGGCGGCTCGGCCAAGCAGGCGCGCGACAAGGATTACCAGGCGATCCTTCCCTTGCGCGGCAAGATCCTCAACACCTGGGAAGTGGAATCGGGCGCGGTGCTGGCCTCGGAGGAAGTCCACAACCTCGCGGTCGCGATCGGCTGCGATCCCGGCAAGGACGATCTCTCAAGCCTGCGCTACGGCAAGATCATCATCCTGGCCGACGCCGATTCCGACGGCCTGCACATCGCCACGCTGCTGTCGGCGCTGTTCCTCAGGCACTTCCCGGCGCTGGTGCGCGAAGGGCACGTCTGTGTCGCAATGCCGCCGCTGTTTCGCGTGGATGTCGGCAAGCAGGTGTTCTACTGCCTCGACGAAGGCGAGCGCGACGCGCTGCTGAAGCGCATCGAACGCGAGAAGATCAAGGGCGCGGTTTCCGTGACGCGCTTCAAGGGACTCGGTGAGATGAATCCCGCGCAGTTGCGCGAGTCGACCATCCATCCCGATACCCGGCGGCTGGTGCAGCTCACCGTCGATGACGATACGGCGACCTCGCAACTGATGGACATGCTGCTCGCCAAGAAGCGCGCGTCGGATCGCCGCAACTGGCTGGAAGAAAAAGGCGACCTCGCGAGCCTGGAGGTTTGATGGCCCTGCCCGACCGCCACCTCGACCTCGGGTGCGGCAGTCGGCCGCGAAACCCGTACCAACGCGGGGAACTCTGCGGCGTGGACATCCTCGCGTTCGCGAAAGCACCCGACTTCGATTATCGCGCCGCCAATCTTGCCATCGGACCGATCCCTTTCGAGGACAACCATTTCGGCTCGGTTTCAGCCTTCGACTTCATCGAACACGTGCCGCGGATCCTGCCCGCCGACGACGCGGTCGGCACCCGTTTTCCGTTCATCCGGCTGATGAACGAGATCTGGCGCGTGCTCGCCCCGGGCGGACGCTTCTACGCGCTGACCCCCGCCTACCCGCACGTGGAAGCCTTCACCGATCCCACCCACGTGAACGTCATCACTGCCCACACCCACGAATACTTTTGTGGCGACGAGCCACCCGCGCGGGTGTACGGATTCGTGGGCAGGTTCAGCGCGCTCGACGTGCACTGGACGCTGCGCGGCGATGCCTACAGCGCCATCCGGGGCTCGGCCGAGAATTATTCCGGCACCAAGCGCCTGGCCCGCAAGTTGCGTGCCGTTTCGCGCACGCTGCGCGGCAAGCAGGCGACGGCAAAACCTCCGTACCTGCTTTGGGAGCTCGAGGCTGAAAAGCCGCTTTGAAGGAGTGCGTGGCGCCGGCCCGCTTGCTGCCGTCGGAATGGTCAGGCGGCCGGGCACGCTAGACTTCGACGATGCCCGTTGTCCGCAACCTCCACCTCGGCCATGGCGGCGAAGCGTATCCGGACGCCTTCTATGTACGCCTGGGCGAGCACCGTTTCACCTCGACGCTGCACGCCCAGGGCGCGTGGCAACCCGGCGAGCAACACCTGGCGCCCGCTTCCGGCCTGCTGCTGGCGGAAGTTGAACGGCACTTGCCGAGCGACAAGCTGGTGTCGCGCGCATCGTTCGACGTGCTGGGGGTCATCCATTCGGGCGGGTTCACGATCGATATCCAGGTGACCCGCCCGGGCCGGACCATCGAGTTGGTCGAAGCCAGCATGCGGCACGGCGATCGGACGAGCATCCGCGCCCGCATCTGGCGGCTGGCGGCGACGGACACGGCGCAAGTACAAGGCATCGAGTGGGCGCCGATGCCGCCGCCCGAGGCCATGCGGCCGCTGGCATTTTCATCCGTGTGGGATGGCGGCTACATCGACTCGCTCGATGCGCGCCAGGATGCCGACGCACGCCCGGGCCGGGGCCTCAGTTGGATCCGTACACGCTGCCCGCTGGTCGCGGGAGAAAGCGATCCGCCGTTCGCCGGCTTCCTCAAGCTGGTCGACACCGCCAACGGGCTGGTCGTCCGCGAACACCCCGGCAGCGTGTTCTTCGCCAACGTGGATCTCACCGTGCACTTCTTCCGGCAGCCCGAGGCGGGATGGGTCGGCTTCGACACCCGCGTCAACTTCGGCCCGACCGGACTCGGAGAAACGTTTTCCGTTCTGAGCGACCTCGGCGGACCGGTCGGCACCGCCGCGCAAAGCTTGACCGTACGCCTCGGCGTGCCGAAGTAGACGGGTTCAAGGCCGCAGGCCGGAACCGGCGCGCCTTGCGACGCCGGCTCCGTCGCTATGCTCCTTGAGCCGGCCTACCGTGGATGCGGAGCTGCGTTGCCCGGATGAGCGACGAATGGATTCCAGTCGAGGGCAGCGGCGTGCCGAAGTAGGCCGGTTCAAGGCCGCAGGCCGGAACCGGCGCGCCTTTCGACGCCCGCTCCGTCGCTATGCTCCTTGAGCCGGCCTACCGTGGATGCTGAGCTGCGTTGCCGCGGATGAGCGATGAATGGGTTCCAGTCGAGGGCGGCGAGCGCAGCCCACGCGGTCGCGCCAAGATGCGGCCGATGGAAGTAATGGAAATCTGCCGTCGTACTGTGCGGGCCCAGCGCAAGACCGGTCGTGATGCGCGCTTCCCTCGTTGCGTACAAGTAGCCGCTCGCGGCGTCGAACTCCGCGGAAATGGTGAGAAACAGATTGTCGGCCTTGGCCTGCTCGCCGAGGGTTCGATAGACGAGCGCAGCTTGCGCCGTGCCTTCGAGCCACAAGCCATCGCGATCGGCGTTGAAATCGAACCCGCCCGCAACGCGATAGTTCCGTTCGGCATAGTGGACGGCACGCCGCCATTCCGGCCGCGCATCGGGCAACAGGTTCGCCCACATCTGCACGTCGAGGGCGGATGCGTCGCGGTTTTCGCCGCCATCAGGAAGCGTTCCGACGAAAAAATGACCCGTCTTGGCATCCCACTGCGACTCCACGAAATGCCTCGCCTCGCGTGCCGGTCGCAACCACTGATGCGATCTTGAGCCGTGGGCCAGCCAGCCGAACAAGGCTGCCGCATCAATGTTGTGTTCCGTCGACTTCCAGGCGAGTTTCTCCGGATGCGGATCGAATCCTTCAAGGCCGCCCGTGAAGCCCGGCATGCCGCCGGCGTTCCAGGCGTCGTCGCCAATCCACCTTGCAAGATGCTTGGCCGCTTCCCGCCAGCGACGCTCGCCGGTGGCGCCGTCCAATGCCAACAGCGCCAAGGCGGCCCAGGCCACGTTGCCTGTCGAGGTTCCGGATTGATGCGCGTCTTCCAGCCAGCGATCGGCCTTCGGATCCCACCACCCGTTGGGCAACACGCCATCCTTGACCACTCCGGCCCGGTAGGCGTTCCTCAATCGCGTGTCCGTGGACGCCTTGCGCAGCGCTTCACCGACCCGCCGCGCTTGCGGCAGCTTACCGCACGCGATCAGGGCAATGACCGCCAAGGCATTGTCATACGTGAACGCGGCTGTCTGCAGCGGAGGTTCTTCGTCGCCACCGCCCGCTTCATAGCTCCGAAGCAATACCGGCGGGCCGGACGCGGCGCCGACATGACCGGCGATGGAATTGCAGGCGCGTTGGGCGACCAGCCGTTGCGCCGGCAATTCCGCCGCACCGGCTGGTGGCTGCCAGACGCAGGCACAAAAGAACAGGAACAGCACTGGAAAGCCCCGGCATCCCATTTCAGCCAATCACGGATCTTTTCAGCGCTCGATCACGAGGCCATCCTTCACGGCGCCGTAGGCATCGAGGTAGCCGGCGATGCGGTTCCATGCCTTCCGGTACTCGGCGCGCTGGTCGGGCGCTGTTGCGGGATCGGCGAGGGCGCGCGGCAGGTCGACGAGGCGCAGGCTGGGCTCGATCTGCATCCACACCGGGATCGCCTCGGCACGGCTCACGCGGAATACGTGCGGGCGGAGTTCGGTAAAGGTAAATTTCGCGAGAACGCCTTCGCGGCTGTCGTCGATCGGGTTTTCGTGGCGCGCGATCAGGTTGCCCATGCAATAGATCACCCACTTTTCACCGATCTTCTGCATCGGCTGGATCACGTGGGCGTGGTCGCCGAGGATCAGGTCGATGTCGGGCGACGCGAGCAGGCGCCTGGCCTGCGCGAGCTGGGTCGGTGTCGCGAGGTGATCGTATTCGGTACCCCAGTGCATCGACAGCACCACGATGTCGGCGCCCGCCCGTTTTGCGCGCCTGGCCGCCGCAAGGATCGCTTCGACGTCGATCGGATTGACCGACCATGGCTTGTCCGGCGGCGGCTTGTGGGCATTGAAGCCGTAGGAATATGCGAGCTGCGCGACCTCGACACCGTTCGGCAGCGTGACCACCAGTGGCGTTTCGGCCTCCCTTTCGCTGCGCGCGCTGCCGGTGTGCTCGAGCCCGGCCGCATCGAGTTCGTCGAGGGTGCGCACGATCCCCGCGAATCCCTTGTCGAGCGTATGGTTCGACGCGGTGGTGCAACTGTCGAAACCGACATTCTTCAGTGCGGTGAGTACCTGCGGCGGAGCGTCGAATTCCGGCCAGCCCGTAAACGGTCCCGAAGGCGGCGCGAGCGGCGTTTCCAGTTCGCAGATCGCGAGATCGGCGTCGCGGACGTCTGGCGCAATGGCGCCGAGGATCGCGTCGAAATCGTAGCCCGCCTCGCCTTTCGCCACGGCATCCTCGCGCGCCTGCTCGACCAGCGGCGGATGGACCAGCACGTCGCCGGAACCGAGGATCGTCACCATCCTCGGAACGAATGGCGGCGCGACCTTCGCCGGAACGCCCGCGCAGGCATTCAGCGCGAGCAGGCACAGCGACAGCAGGAACGGGCGGAGCCGGATGTGCGGCATGCGAATGGTCCACGGAGCGACCCGGCGAAGCGTGGCCGCGGACGCGAATCAAGTCAATCATTCCGCCGCGGGTGCGCAAGCGCTATCGTATGCGGACCTGCCGCTTCCGGCCGCCAGCATGTCCCTTGCGCCTGCCTTCAACCTGCAAGCCTGGATCGACGAACACCGGCACCTGCTTAAGCCACCGGTGGGCAACAAGTGCATCGTCGACGGAGACTTCATCATCATGATCGTCGGCGGCCCGAACGCGCGCAGCGATTACCACTGGGACGAGGGCCCGGAATTCTTTCACCAGCTCGAAGGCGAAATGGTGTTGCGCGTGCAGGACGAAGGCGTGCGGCGCGACATCCCGATACGAGCGGGGGAGGTCTTCTACCTTCCGCCGCGCACGCCGCATTCGCCGCAGCGGATGCCGGACTCGATCGGCCTGGTGATCGAACGCCGTCGCCTGCCGCATGAAAAGGACGGGCTGCTGTGGTTCTGCGGGAACTGCAACCACAAGCTGTACGAGGAATATTTCGTCCTCGACAGCATCGAAAAGGATTTCCCGCCCGTGTTCGAGCGGTACTACGGCTCGAAAGAAGCGAGAACCTGCGCAAACTGCGGGCACGTCGACCAGCCTCCGGCAAGGCACGCCGCCGGATAGGGTGGAATCGGCACCGGCGCTTCAGTCCGGGGCTCGCCGGCGGAAACCGCTTTGCGGGTTCCGCCCTGCTTGCATGCCTGAAATGCCGTGGTGCGCGGGGTGGGGGTCGAACCCACATGGCCGCGAGGCCGAGGGATTTTAAGTCCCTTTTTACGACTTCCCGCGACACTACCGGGAACCCACCACAACGCAGCAAACCCGCTGTAATCCTTGCTTGGCGCCATTTATGGCGTTCCCGCAATTTCCCGTGCTATCTTTTGCAAACGGTCACCGAACGGTCACCAGCGAAGGGGGCAGCATGGGCAAGGGGACTACAGCGAAGCGGGCGGCGCTGACACAGCGCACCATCGACGCATTGAAGCCGGGCGAAT
>DASSOQ010000046.1:0-16494 GCA_035700365.1 Rhodanobacteraceae bacterium
CGGGCCGGTCGGCCGAAGCGCAAATCCGTCCACATTCGAACGGGCGGCTCTTGGTGTATCTTGGCATACGCGGCCGGTTTTGCCGGGTATGGCATCCGCCGGGGAACGGATCACGAGCGACGGCGTGCGGATCACGTGACGACCGTCACAAATTGCGAGCGGTGTGGCATCCATGTTGCATGGCATCTCACCGCCTCCTTCGAGGTGGAACCCTGACCGTGAATGACAATGCCAACCATGATGGCCTGACCGGATTGAAGGTCATGGTCATCGACGATTCCAAGACCATCCGCCGCACCGCCGAGACCCTGCTGAAGAAGGAGGGGGCCGAGGTATTGACCGCCACCGACGGCTTCGAGGCGCTCGCCAAGATCTCGGACCTGAAGCCCGACATCATCTTCGTCGACATCATGATGCCGCGGCTCGACGGCTACCAGACCTGCGCGCTGATCAAGAACAACCACCTGTTCCGCTCGACGCCGGTGATCATGCTGTCCTCCAAGGATGGCCTGTTCGACAAGGCGCGCGGACGGATCGTGGGTTCCGAGCAGTACCTGACCAAACCTTTCACCCGCAACGAATTGCTGGACGCGATCCGGCAGCACGTCGCGGCCGTCAAATAAGGCGCGCGCCGCGAGCGCACGCACGGGGATACCAATGGCA
Organism: Rhodanobacteraceae bacterium; assembly: GCA_035700365.1. GTDB lineage: Bacteria > Pseudomonadota > Gammaproteobacteria > Xanthomonadales > Rhodanobacteraceae > 66-474. The sequence goes on from DASSOQ010000046.1 coordinate 664, forward strand.
CACATTCTGATCATCGATGACTCGCCCACCGACGTGAAGATCTTCTCGGGCGCGCTGGAGCGGGCCGGCCACAAGGTCACCGCGGCCGAAACCGCCGAGGCGGGCATCGCCGTCGCGCAGAAGGACAGGCCCGACCTGGTGCTGATGGACGTGATCATGCCGGGCATGAACGGCTTCCAGGCCACCCGCAGCCTCACCAAGGATCCGCAGACCAGCGCCATCCCGGTGCTGATCGTCACCACCAAGAACATGGAAACCGACCGCATGTGGGGCATGCGCCAGGGCGCCAAGGACGTGCTGGTCAAGCCGGTCAGCGAAAAGGACCTGGTGGACAACGTCAACAAGCATCTCGCCGTGCAGGCCTGAAGACGCCAATGGGCAAGCGGCGTACCCGCGAAAACCACGCCTCCCGCGGAAGCGGGCGGCCCCACGCGCAGACCGACGCGTTCGGCGCGGCGGAGGAGGACGACGTGGTCGCGGTGCAGCCGGAAGGCGCTTTCGCGCTGCTGATCGACTACGAGCGGCGCAGCCTCGCGCACGATCCGGGGGTTCCCGAACAGATCGAGGCGCCCGGGCTGTGGCGCGCGATCGCATTCCGCGTGGGCGACCGCAACTTCGTCAGCGGCATCGACGAGATTAGCGAGATCCTGATGTCGCCGCCGCCGGTCACCACCATTCCCTCGACGCGGCCCTGGCTGCTGGGCGTCGCCAACGTGCGCGGCAACCTGATCGCGCTGGTGGACCTGAAACAATTCCTGTTCGAGCAGCGTACCCACGTTACCGGCCGCGCCCGGGTGCTGGTGGTGCGCCAGACGGGCGGCAACGTGGGGTTGCTGGTCGATGAACTGCTGGGCCAGCGCAACCTGACCGAAGCGGATCGCGCCGGGGCGGAAGGCGAGGGCGATGCGCAGCTTGCGAAATTCGTGACCGAGAACGTGACGCTGGGGGCGGCGCGGCTGGGCCGCTTCAGCATGGTGGAGTTGACCCGCGCGCCGGAATTCCAGCACGCGGCGCTTTAGTTGTGCGATCGCCCCCGGTCGCGGCTTCGTTGGGTGCTTTGGGGGCATTGGAGCGGTTGCAGGCGATGAACACCAGAACGGCCATTCCTGGCCCCCGATCAGAAGCGTCACGGGGACAGGCTCTGGCTTTCAACAACAGCCGCTCCGGATCAGCTCACGGGGCACAAGCGATGCAAGCGACATACATGGATACGAGGTGGCAATCATGAGCGCGAAATCCGGTACGGCTCGGCAGGGCACCTCCCTGCAGACCTGGCTGATCATCCTGTTGCTGCTGGCGATCATCCTCGCCGGTGCCGACTTCTTCCTGCTGAACCGGCACGACAGCCAGGACCGTGCGGCCGCGCAGCTCACCACGCAGATCCAGGTGAATTCGCAGCAGGTGGCGAACTTCGCCCTGCAGGCGGCCAACGGCAACATCGACGCCTTCAAGGAACTGGCCAGCACCCGCGCCGCGGTCGCCGCCGCCGTGCAGCACCTCAACCAGGGCGATCCCGCGACCGGCCTGCCGGCCTACGCCGATGCGGTCGGGGTCAGCGCGTCGATGGCGGCGCTCACGAAATCCTGGCAACAACTGGACGCCGACCTCGGCAAGATCCAGGCCAACAAGGACGCGGTGCTCGATTCGGCATCGCAGGCCGCGACCTTCAACCAGCAGATGCCGGACCTCAACTCCAAGATCAACCAGGTCATCAACATCCTGCAGTCGCGTGGATCCTCCGGCCAGATCTACACCGCCTCGCAACTGATGGTCTCGGGCGACCGCCTGATCCGCCGGGTCGGCGACGTGCTGCAGGGCGGCGCCGATTCCGCGTCCGCCGCCAACGGGCTTGCGCTCGACTCCACCAACTACGGCGGTACCCTGAAGCAGCTCGCCGACTCCGCCCCGGGCGAGGCGGCCAAGATCCTCGGCGAGGTCCAGGCCTCGTGGGCGAACCTCGAAGCGCCCTTGCAAAAGGTGATCGCCGCCGCGCCCACGCTGGTGACGGTCAAGAACGCCGCCACCCAGGCTTCGGTGGACTCGCAGGACGTGCTGCTTCGCGCGAATGCCGTCTCGACCACTTTGGGCCGGTTGCCGCAGACCCGGCCGTTCCCGAACATCTGGTGGGGCCTGCTGTTCGCGGTCGCCGCGGTGGTGCTGGCGGTGATCCTGGTGTTCACGATCGTGCGCGGCGAGAAGCGCCGCTCGATCGAGAGCCGCAGCCTCAACGAACGCAACCAGCAGGCGATCATGCGCTTGCTGGACGAAATGGGCACGCTCGCGGAAGGCGACCTGACGGTGAAGGCCACCGTGACCGAGGACATCACCGGCGCGATCGCGGACTCGGTGAACTTCGCGGTCGAGGCGCTGCGCTCGCTGGTGACGACCATCAACGAGACGGCCGTGCGGGTGTCGTCCGCCGCCCAGGAAACCCAGGCGACCGCCAAGCACTTGGCGGATGCGGCCAACCAGCAGGCCGAACAGATCACCTCGGCGTCAGCCAAGATCAACGAGATGGCGGTGTCCATCGACCAGGTGTCGCGCAACTCCGCCGACTCGGCGGAAGTGGCGCAGCGTTCGGTGCAGATCGCATCGAACGGCGCGCAGATCGTGCGCCAGACGATCAGCGGCATGGATTCGATCCGCGAGCAGATCCAGGAAACCTCCAAGCGCATCAAGCGCCTCGGCGAGTCCTCGCAGGAAATCGGCTCGATCGTCGAACTCATCAACGACATCGCCGAGCAGACCAACATCCTGGCCTTGAACGCGGCCATCCAGGCGGCCTCGGCCGGCGAGGCGGGCCGCGGCTTCGCGGTGGTCGCGGACGAAGTGCAGCGACTGGCGGAACGCGCGACCGGCGCCACCAAGCGGATCGAGACGCTGGTGCAGACGATTCAGTCCGATACCGTCGAGGCGGTCAGCTCGATGGAGCAGACGACGACGCAGGTGGTGAATGGTGCGCGCCTCGCCGAGGACGCCGGCACCGCGCTGGGCGAGATCGAGAAGGTGTCGACCAACCTCGCAGGCCTCATCCAGGGCATCTCCAGCGCCGCCCGCCAGCAGTCCGCGGCCGCGACCAACATTTCGTCGACGATGAACTCGATCCAGCAGATCACCGCGCAAACCTCGGTGGGCGCAAACCAGACCGCGGAGTCGATCGGAAACCTCGCGCATCTCGCGCAAGAGCTCCGCCGCTCGGTGGCCGACTTCAAGCTGCCGGCGTAATCAGGGCCTGTCAACGCTATGCCAAACGGCCGCGCCGGCGGCCATTTGCTCGTAGGGCAAGGAAGAGCGAGGAAGATGTATGTCGATACATAGACGAGCGATGACGCAGCCATACGGGCAAATGGCCCCGCCCCGAAGGGTTGCTCCGCAGCGGCCGCCATACTTCGGTGCACGCCTTGGCCATAGAACCACTATGGCGCAGCGGCGTGCGCCTCGTCAGGCGACCGCTGCGGAAGCAACGCGGCTCGCTTGGCATAGCGCTGACAGGCCCTAGGTTCGGTGCCATGACCGCAGGCGATGACATGATGTCCGCGGCGACCGGCGAGGCCGGCGTTGCCGCTGCTGCGCCCGAAGAGGTGGCGGAGCAGGCGGCGGGCGTGAGCGTGCGGAAACAGGCGATGCGACTCGAAGAGCAAGCCGAATTTTCGACCCTGAGCTGGATCAAGCCGCAGATCGACCAGCTGCTGTCGGAGGCGCGCCAGTCGCTGGAAACCCACGCCGAGAATCCCGCCGACCGGCAGGCGATGCAAATGTGCAGCACGCTGCTGCACCAGGTGCTCGGCACGCTGCGCATGGTCGAGCTGTACGGCGCCGCCGAACTCGCGCACGAGATGGAATGCCTTGCCCAGGCGCTGATCGAGGACAAGGTCGGCGACCGCGACGAGGCCTTCGGCGCGCTGATGCGGAGTCTCGTGCAGCTTCCGGATTACCTCGACCTCATCGAGAGCGGGCACAAGGACATCCCGATCGTCCTGTTGCCGTTGCTCAACGAGTTGCGTGAGGCGCGCGGCTGCGAAGCGGCCGACGCGCGCGTGCTGTTCCACCCTGATCTGGAGCGGCCGCTGCCGTCGGATGCGGCGGGCGCGCGTGCGCCATTCCCGTTTGCCGACCTGCGCCAACGCGCCACCCGGATCCGGGCGCGCTTCCAGGCGCAGTTGCTGCCCTGGACCCAAGGCAAGGCGCCGGACTTCGCGGCCATGCGCGAATGCATGGATGAACTTCGCGCCGCGTGCCACGCCGAGCCGGCCCGCCGCCTGTGGTGGGTCGCCGGTGGCGTTCTGGAAGCATTGCAGCAGGGCCGGCTCGACCACCATCTCGCCAGCCTGCGCCAGCAGTTCGCGCACCTCGACCGCACCATCCACCGGATGCACGACCAGGGCGAGGAAGTCTGCGGCGACGACGATGCGCGCGAACTCACCCGCGGCCTGTTGTTCGATGTGGTGCAGGCCGGCCCCGGCGCCGGGTGCAGCGAGGCCATCGCCGAGTGCTTCGCGCTCGATCGCATGGTGCCGTCCGAAGCCGAACTCGAGCGGGCCCGTGCGGCGATGTCCGGCCGCAACCGGGCGTTGCTGGACACCGTGGCCAAGGCCGTGCGCGAGGACCTGCTGCGCGTCAAGGAGGGCCTCGACATCTACCTGCGCCGCGACGACCGCTCGCCGGACCAGCTCGCGCCGCAGGTGGAAACGCTGCACCGGGTGTGCGAAACCCTGGCCGTGCTGGGGCTGGAAACCCCCGCCCGGATGGTCCGTGACCAATGCAGCCTCGTCGCGCAGATCAACGACGGCGAGCGCGAAGCGCGTCCCGAGACCATCCTCGACATCGCCAGCGCGCTGCTCTACGTCGACGCGTCGCTCGACGAGCACATCGAAAACCTCGGCGGTCCCGGCGGGTCCGACGAGACGCTGCCCTTCAGCGAGGGCCGCAAGATCATGCGGGCGCTGATGCACGAGGCCGGCGCCAACCTCGGCGGCGTCAAGGGCGCGCTGACGGCGTTCATCGAATCGTCGTGGTCGCACGCCGAACTTGCCGACGTGCCGAAGCTGCTCGCCGAAGTGACCGGGGCGCTCCGCATCCTGAACCTCGATGCTCCGGCCGACGTGGTCGAGGGCATCGACCGCTACATCGGCAACGAGTTGATCGCGGACCACCGCGTGCCCACGGTCGATGAAATGGACACGCTCGCCGACGCCATGGCGAGCGTGGAGTACTACCTCGAAATCGGCCGTGACGCGAGCGCCGGCGACAACCGCATCGTCGATGCGGCACGCCGCAGCCTGGAAGCGCTGCACTACTGGCCGCTGCCGGAGCGTCGCGCGCCGGGCCATGCGGACGCCGAATCCGGCGACGAAGCAACCCCCGAGCGCGCTGCGCCGCCCGCGTCCGGACCCGTCACCGTCGGGCGCGGCCTGCCCTCGCCGGTGGACATTCCGGTCGCGGCCGCGCAAGCCACCGAGGCCAAGCCTGCGGCCGCCGAAGCCGTGCCCGGCGCCGGCCCCGGAAAATGGATCGAGGTCGAAGAGGAAGTCCTGGAGCCGGTCGCCGGCGAAGGCGTGGCCGTCGAGACCGCCTTCCAGGAAGCCGCCGGGATCGACGAGGAAATCCGCGAAGTCTTCGTCGAGGAAGTCGGCGAGGAAATCGCCAACATCAACGTCAACCTGCCGGCATGGAAAGCCGATCCGGAAGACCTCGACACGCTCAAGAACGTACGGCGATCCTTCCATACGCTGAAGGGCTCGGGCCGGCTGGTTGGCGCCATGGCCCTCGGCGAGTTCAGCTGGAAGATCGAGAACATGCTGAACCGCGTGCTCGATCGCACCATCCCGCCGGACGGCAATGTCCTGGAAGTGGTCGAAGCGGCGGTCGCGACATTGCCGAAGTTGCACGCGGGCCTGCGCGGCGGGGCGATAGAACTCAACCCGCCACTCGACGCGATCACCCAGACGGCGGACAAGCTTGCGGCGGGCGAGCCGGCCCGGATCGCCGATTCGATGGGCGGCTATCGCAAGGTCCTTCGCAAGGTGCGGCGCTGGGTGCCCGCCGACGCCGGCGAATCGCCGTCGGTCCCGGTGTCCGACCAGGTCATCACCTCGCCGGAGTCGGGCCTGCCGGTGGTCGATCCGATCCTGCTGGACGTGCTGCGGACCGAGGTCGGCCTGCACCTGGAACGCATGCGCGGGTATATCGGCCGCAATGCGAACCACGACGTGGCGGTGGACGACGAACTGGTGCGCTCGGTGCATACCCTGCACGGCGCCGTGGCGATGGTCGGCATCGAATCGCTGGCGCGCATGTTGGGCCCGACGGAAGTCTGGGTGCGCCGCGTGCGCAGCGCCGGCGCACCGCTCGATCGCGAGGGTTGCGATGCATTGCGCGATGCAGCGGCGGTGACCGAGCACGTCATGGCGGAGTTCGACGCGCCGGTGCCGGACCTGCCCGACATCACCGCCCTCGCCGAGCGGATGGAGGCCTTGCGCGATCGCTGGCCGGAAGCCGCCCCGCTGGGGGCGCCGCGGGCGGCCATGCCCGATGCCGCGGAAGACCTCGACCTTTCCGACGAGGAGTCGCTGGACGGAGCCGTCGCCTTGGGGCTGGAAGCCGCTGCACCGCTTCCGACCGAGGACGACGAAGAGGTGCTGGCCGCGCGCGGGGAGTCGGAACGCCGCGCCGAGGAGAAGGCGGAAGCCGAACGCCTCGAGGCCGAGCGGGGAGAAGCCGAACGTGCCGCGGCGGACGAGGCCGCAGCCGGGCGCCTGGCCGACGAACAGGCCGAACAGGAACGCATCGCGGCGGAACAGGCCGAAGCCGAACGCATCGCGGCGGAACAAGCCGAACAGGAACGGATCGCCGCCGAGGAGGCCGAAGCCGCACGCGTCGCCGCCGAGCAAGCCGAGCAGGAACGCATCGCCGCGGAACAAGCCGAACAGGACCGCCTTGCGGCGGAACAAGCCGAGCAGGAACGGATCGCGGCGGAACGCGCCGAACAGGACCGCCTTGCCGCCGAGAAGGCCGAAGCCGAACGCATTGCTGCCGAGCAGCAGGCGGAACAGGAACGCGCGGCCGCCGAGAAGGCCGAAGCCGAACGCGTCGCGGCGGAACAGGCCGAACGGGAACGCATCGCCGCCGAGAGGGCAGATGCCGAGCGCATCGCCGCCGCCCGCGAAGTCGCCGCGCGCGCGATCGCTGCCGCCGCATTGCCGCCGTTCCCGGACGATCCCCAGCCGGACGGGCCGCTGGACATTCCCGACCTCGATCCGGAGCTCGTCAGCCTGTTCACCGAAGAAGCGGGGGAGCTGCTCGATTCCAGCGACAGCCAGGTGACCATGCTGCGCAACACGCCCGATGACGTGGAAAGCGTGCGCGGGCTGCAGCGCAACCTGCATACCCTGAAGGGCGGCGCGCGCGTCGTGGGTATCGCCGCGATCGGCGATCTCGCGCACGCGATGGAAACCCTGCTGGAGCGGATGGGCGATCGCCAGCGCGAGCTGACGCCGATCGAAGTGGATTCGCTCGAGCGCGGCTTCGATCGGCTGCACGACCTGGTCCAGCGCCTCGTCCAGGGCCGCGCGCTGGCCGATCCGGTGAATGCGATCGAGCGCTTCAACGCGCTGGCCGAAGGCCGGCCGGCCGATGGCTCGGACGGGCCGGCCGAAGTCCCCGGACCCGCAATGCCGCCACCGCCGCCTCGCCCCGCGCCGCTGCTGGACGAAACCGAAATCCAGGCGCCGGCCGAGATGATCCGGGTTCGCTCGGACCTGCTGGATTCGCTCGTCAACGCCGCCGGCGAAGCCTCGATCTATCGCGCGCGGCTGGAACAGCAGATCGGCAACTTCCGCTTCAACCTGGTCGAGCTCGACCAGACCGTCGCGCGCCTGCGCGAACAGTTGCGCAAGCTCGAGATCGAAACCGAGACCCAGATCCTCTCGCGCTACCAGCGCGAGAACGAAGCCGGCGAAGGCGCCACGTTCGACCCCCTGGAGCTCGACCGCTTCTCCAACCTGCAGCAGTATTCGCGCGCGCTCGCCGAGTCGGTCTCGGACCTGGCCTCGATCGAGGACATCCTCGCCGACCAGACGCGCCAGTCCGAAACGCTGTTGCTGCAGCAGTCGCGGGTGAACTCCGACCTCCAGGACGGCCTGATGCGCACGCGCATGGTGCCGTTCGAATCGATGGTTCCGAACCTGCGCCGCACCCTGCGCGGCGCCGCCGACGAACTCGGCAAGCGCGCGCAGTTGCGGGTGGAGGGCGCGCAGGGCGAAATGGACCGCAACGTGCTCGAGCGCATGAAGGCGCCGTTCGAGCACATGCTGCGCAACGCGCTGACCCACGGCATCGAGGATCCGGCGCAACGCGTCGCGATCGGCAAGCCGATGGAGGGCACGGTCACCATCCAGGTCGGCCGCCAGGGCACCGAGGTGCTGGTGCGGGTATCCGACGACGGCGCCGGCTTCGACCGCGAGGCGATCCGCGCCAAGGCCATCGAACGCGGGTTGCTGAAGCCGGACGTGCCGGTGGCCGACGCCGAACTGTTCAACTTCGTGCTGCAGACCGGCTTTTCCACCGCCAGCGAGATCAGCCAGCTCGCGGGCCGCGGCGTCGGCATGGACGTGGTCGCCAACCAGATCCGGCAACTGGGCGGCTCGCTGACCATCGAGTCCGAGCGAGGCCGCGGCACCGTCTTCAACATCCGGCTGCCGTTCACGCTGGCCGTCACGCAGGCGATCACCGTGCGCGCGGCCGATACCACGTTCGCGATCCCGATGACTTCGGTCGAGGGGGTCTCGCGCATCCGTCCCGAGGAACTGGTGGAGCGCAAGGCGAGTGGCCAGACGACCGTGAACCACGTGGGCGAGGAATACGCGTTGCACGATCTTTCCGAATTGCTGGGCCTCGGCATCTCGCCGATTCCCGAGGAAGGCGGCGGCCAGTTGCCGCTGCTGATGGTGCGGGCGGGCGACCTTCGCGCCGCGGTCCGCATCGACACCGTGATCGGTTCGCGCGAAATCGTGGTGAAGCCGGTCGCCCCGCAGGTCAGCAACGTGCCGGGCATGTTCGGGGCCACCATCATGGGCGACGGATCGGTGATGCTGATCCTGGACCTGGCGCCGTTGGTCCGGCACGTGGTTGCCAAGCGTGCGGCCGCGCTCGCCGCCGGCGGATCCGAAGCCGTGGCGCCGGAGCCGGTCGTGGAAATGCCGCGCAGCCGGGAAGGCGGCCCGCGGATGGTGATGGTGGTCGACGATTCGATCACGATGCGCAAGGTGACCACCCGCGTCCTCGAGCGCGAACAGCTCGAGGTCGTCACCGCGAAGGACGGCGTGGACGCGCTCGAGAAGCTGCAGGAACGCGTACCCGACGCGATGCTGCTCGACATCGAGATGCCGCGGATGGACGGTTACGAGCTCGCGACGCACATGAAGAACGACGCGCGTTTCCGCCACGTGCCCATCATCATGATCACCTCCCGCACCGGCGAAAAGCACCGCCAGCGCGCGCTGGAGATCGGGGTCGAGCGGTATCTCGGCAAGCCCTACAGCGAAGCCGACCTGCTGCACCACGTCAGGGAAATGCTGGAGGCTGGCCGTGCCTGATCATCTCATCCCCAGGCTGCCGCGGATCGCCCTGGTGTTCGGTGACGAAGCCGCCGCCGCGCACCTGCGCGAAGCCCTGCAGGCCCACGTCGAGATCGCCTACGCGAGCGACGCCGGCAGCTTCGACGCCGCCCGGATGGCCGCGGCGAACGTCGATGCCGCGCTGGTGAACCTCGACGACGGCGGCTGCCTCGACACGCTCGAAGCCGTGCTGGACGCGGCCGATGTTCCGGTCGTCTACAACGATCCCGAGATTTCCCGCGGCCTGGAAGGCTGGGCCCGCGCGCGCTGGTTGCGGCACCTGCTGGCCAAGCTTCGGGGCAGCAGCGACGTGGACCCGCCCCGTCCCGGACAACCGTCGGCCGGGTCCGGGGTTCCGTCCGCCGCCGCCCCCCGCGATCCACAGGGACCGCATCACGCGGGCGTGTACGAGCGCCCCTTGTCGCCACAGGAGATCGAAACCATGACTGCCGACTTCGTACAGGAAAGTGCCGGCGTCGCAGCCGGCGACGCGGCGCGGTCCGCCGTCGCGGATGCGCCGGCCCAAACCGCCGCGCCCGGCGCGTCGCCGGACGCGTTGGAGCCGGTGCAGGCGCCCGCCGTGGACGACCTCGAGGTCGATACCGAAACCCTGTCCGCCATGATCGACGCGCGCCTCGCCGACGCCAATTCCCGCTTGCCCCCGGATTCGCCGGAAGTGTGGAGGGTCGTCGAGGGCGGTCCCGTCACGGCGGCGGCGCCGGTTGCCGGCGCGGAAAGCACGTCCCGCGCCGCACCCGCGGAGGCAGCCGGCGATTCCGACGAGCCGTCGCTCAGCCTGCCGTCGCTGGACGACTGGCAACTGGTCGATACCGACGCCGCGCCTGCGCCTGCCCCGCGGCGCGAGCAACCGAAGAACCCGGAACTTGCCCTCGCGGAGAGTCTGGCCGGGCTGTCGCTGGAGCTCGAACCCATGGAGACGGTCACCCAGATCGCCCATGCCGAACCGATCGAGCGCTGGTTGCACGAGAGCGAACCGCGCAAGGCTGCCGCCAATCCCCGCAGCGATGCGGAGGCGGAATCGGTCGGAGGCAAGGCGTGACCACCCCGAGGCCGGCGGCGCAGGAGATTCGCGGCGTCATGCTGCCGGTCACCGGCGGCCGGCTGCTGGTTCCCAACACGACCATGGCCGAGGTCATCACCTACGCGCATCCGGCTGCGGTCGACGGCGCGCCCTCCTGGCTGCTCGGGCGGCTCACGTGGCGCGGCTGGGGACTGCCGGTGCTGGCGTTTTCGGTACTCGCGGGCGTCGCGGGCGAGGAATCGACCGGCAACGCACGGGTTGCCATCCTGAAGGCGCTGAACGGCCACCCGCGACTGCCTTACCTCGGCGTGCTCACCCAAGGATTTCCGCGCCTGACGCTGGTTTCCGAAGAGATGCTGGTTCCGGACCCGGACGTCGCAGACCTGCCGACCGGCGTCCGCGAGCAGGTGCTCGTCCACGAGGAACCGGCCTGGATCCCGGATCTCGCCACGCTCGAGGATCTGGCGGCGCAGGCGTTGACCGCCGCTGCCTGAGCGCGGAAAGCGTTGCATCCGCGGGCGAACGCCGTCCGTCGCACTGTTTTCGCACGCATCGAAACGGCGGACAACGCCCGCCCCTACCAATCCCCGTACAAGGCCTGCAGCGCCGCGATGGCCGCGACGCCGGCGGTTTCGGTGCGCAGGATGCGCGGGCCCAGCGTGAGTCCACGGAAAGCGTGCCCGCGCAGGGTGGCGAGGTCGGTTTCGCCGAAGCCGCCTTCCGGACCGACGGCAAGCTCCAGCTCCGCAGGTACCGGCACCTGAAGGTCGCGCGCGCGGAGGGCGCCTTCCGGCTCCAGCATCCAGCGTGTGGCGGATGGCGGGATGGGATTCGCATCCAGCCATGCGGCGAGCGACACGGGTGCGTCGATGCGTGGAAGCGTATTGCGACCGCACTGTTCGCAGGCCGCGATCACGACGGCTCGCCAGTGCTCGAGCCGCTTTCCTGCCCGCGAGGCGTCCAGCTTCACCTCGCTTCGTTCGGTCGCCACCGGCACGATCCGGGCGACCCCGAGCTCCGTGGCCTTCTGGATGATCCAGTCCATCTTTTCGCCGCGTGCGATCGCCTGCAGCAGCGTGACGCGCAACGGCGACTCCCGCGCCGGGCTTGCGACGGATTGGACCGCGGCACGCAGTTCGCGGGCGCCGGCTGCGACCAGCGTGGCGCGGTATTCATGGCCATTGCCGTTGAACAGCGTGACTGCGTCACCGGGCCGCAGCCGCAGTACCCGCACGGCGTGCGCTGCCGCGCTGCCCGGCAATACCGCCTCGCGCCCGGGTTCCAGGGGCAGATCGGAGAACAGGCGGATCGAACGCATGGGCGGGAATCTTCCTGGGCTTGGACGGTCGAAAGTATGAACGAATCCCGAAGCCTGGATTGCCACGATTGCCTTCGTATCTTGCCGGGCGCACAATGGCTTCGGGAGGCCCCAAAAGGAGTCCTGATCATGAACAAGCTGATACTCGCAAGCGCCTTCGCAATGGTGGGCACGGCCGCGTTCGCAGCGCCGGTGTTCGCGCAGACGGCGCAGGGCGACACCGCGAGCGCACAACCGGTCGCAACCGCACAACCCGTCGCGGCGGCCCAGCCGGTGGCGAACGCCCAGCCCGTCGCGCAAGTCCCTTCGGTGCCGCCGCTGGATTCGCGCTACTGCATCCGGGATACCGGAAGCCACATCCCGCCGGCCAAGGGCAAATGCCTGCCCGTCGTCGGCACCACCTACACCCAGCAGGACCTGCAGCGCACCGGTGCCAGCAACATCGGCCAGGCATTGCAGATGCTCGACCCGTCGGTCCGCGTGCACTGACGGCCTTCGCGTCGCGCGGGCTGGTTTGATCCCGAGCTTCTCCCGAGAGAAGTCCCGCAGGTTGGGTTGATCCCGGGCTTCGCCCGGGAGAGGCCCAGCATGGGCCCAGCGCCAGCGTATGCAGCGAGCGGTCGCGCGCATGGCCCGCTCCTGCAAAAGCCCCGGAAGGGTGCGGCGCTACTCCGCAGTGGCGGCATCCAGTGCGCCGATCGCCGCATCGACCATCGAATCGATGTGGCGGTCCTTGATGCAGTACGGCGGCAGGAAATACACCGTGTCGCCGAGGGGACGCAGCAGCATCCCGTGCGCCACGGCATCGCGGTAGAAACGCAGGCCCCGGCGTTCCGCCGGCGGATACGGGGTGCGGGACGATTTGTCGGCCACCAGGTCGAACGCCGCGATCAGGCCGGTCTGGCGGACGCCCGCCACGTGTGGATGCCCGCGCAACCTTTCCATCCGCTCGCCGAGTCGCGCCGCCAACGCCCGGGTCCGATCCAGCACCGGCTCGTCCCGGAAGATCGCCAGCGACGCCAGCGCGGCCGCGCACGCGATCGGATTGCCGCTGAAGGTATGCGAGTGCAGGAAGGCGTTGTTGGCGGCGTAGTCGCCGAGGAAGGCCTCGTACACCGTCTCGGTTGTGAGGACGGCCGACAGCGGCAGCGCCCCGCCGGTGAGTCCTTTCGAGAGGCACAGGAAATCGGGCGAGGCGTTGGCCTGTTCGCACGCGAACATCGTGCCGGTGCGGCCGAAACCGACCGCGATCTCGTCGGCGATCAGATGCACGTCGAATTCGTCGCACAGCTCGCGCAGGCCGGCGACGTACGACGGCGCGTGCATCCGCATGCCGCCGGAGCACTGCACCAGCGGCTCGATGATCACCGCGCAGGTTTCATGCGCGTGTCGCTCCAGGAGGGCGCGCATGTCGCCGAGCCGCCTCCGCGCGACGGCGTCGCCGTCCTCGCCCGGCTCCGCGTCCAGCCAGTCGGGCGACGGCGCCACGATCGGCTGGAACAGCAGCGGTCCGTACACGGCCCGGTACAGTGGCAGGTCGCCCACGCTGAGCGCGCCGAGGGTTTCGCCGTGGTAGGCGTTGGCGAGCGCGATGAAACGCGTCCGCTGCCGCTGACCGAGGTTGTGCCAGTAGTGGAAGCTCATCTTCAGCGCGATCTCGACCGCACTGGCGCCGTCGCTGGCGTACGACACCCGGCTCAATCCCGGGGGCGCGATGCGGGCGAGTTCCTCGGCCAGTTGCAGCGCCGGCTCGTGGCTGAAGCCGGCCAGCATCACGTGGTTGAGCGTCCGGGCCTGGTCCGCGATCGCGGCGGCGATGCGCGGATTGGCGTGGCCGAACAGGTTGCTCCACCACGAGCTGATCCCGTCGAGATAGCGGTTTCCGTCGGCGTCGATGAGCCAGGCGCCGTCGCCGCGCACGATCGGAATCAACGGCAATTGGGCGTCGTGCTCGCGCATCTGCGTGCACGGATGCCACACGTGGGCGAGGTCGCGGGCGGCGAGGTCGTGGTTGCTTCCGGATGATGCGGTCATCGCGGCATGATCGCGGCGGTGACGCGCCGGCTCAAGCACGGCTAAGCTGCGACCGTGGACGCCACCCTGGATGCCGAGTTCCTCGATCACGCGCTGGATGTCGCGCTCGCGGCAGCGCGCGCCGCGGGGGAACGGGTGATCGAGCACCTCGGCCGCGGCGTCGCGGTCGAGATCAAGCCGGATTCGACGCCCGTCACGATTGCCGATCGCGAAGCCGAGGACATCATCCGGGCCGCGCTGCTGCGCGCGTTTCCCGACCACGTGGTTTTCGGCGAGGAGCGCGGCGGCGCGCGGGCGGGGGAGTTCCTGTGGCTGGTCGATCCGCTGGACGGCACCAAGAGCTTCATCCGCGGCACGCCATTCTTCTCGACCCAGATCGCGCTGATGCACGCCGGCGAGCTGGTGCTGGGTGTCTCGCACGCGCCGCGCTACGGCGAAACCATGTGGGCGCGCCGCGGCGGCGGCGCCTTCCTCGACGGTCGAAGGGTGCGGGTCGCCGCGACCCGCGAGATCGGCGAGGCGGCGCTGTCGGTCGGCAACATCCGATCGTTGACCGGCGATGCGCACCGCTGGGCGGCGCTCGGCGGGCTGGTCCGCGAGGTCAACCGGGTGCGTGGTTACGGCGATTTCTGCCACTACCACCTGCTGGCGCGCGGCGCCCTGGACATCGTGATCGAGTCCGACGTCAACATCCTCGACATCGCGGCGCTGGCTGTCATCGTGCGCGAGGCGGGGGGGGTGTTCACCGATCTCGATGGCGCCGGGCTTTCCCTGGAAACCACCGGCGTGCTGGCGACGTCCACGCCGGAGCTCCATTCGCGGATCCTGGCGCGGATGACGGTGGCATAGGCGCGACACGTCTCGCCACGTTGGGCTTCGCCGCGCTCGGCGCCGACCTGCGAGGGCGCGGCTACGTCGCTGCAGCGCGTATGCAGGTTGGGCCGCTTCCGGAGCGCCGATCGGCGGTCAGCCGCCGCGATCGTTCGTGCTCTTGACACGCCTCGTCGGCAACAGTACCTTGTCGTAACAAGGTAGCTTCGATTCCATGGACCCCGACAAATCCACCACGCTGCGCAAGGGACTGCTGGAATTCCTGATCCTGGCCATCGTGTCCTCGGGACGGGCCTACGCCGCGGACATCCTGCAGCGCCTCGGCAACACCGATTTCGCCACCCAGGAGGGCACGCTCTACCCGCTGTTGAGCAAGATGCGGCGCGAGCAACTGCTCGAGTACGAGTGGCAGGAATCGGAGACCGGCCCGCCGCGGAAGTACTACAAGCTCGCGGACACCGGCCGCAGGCAACTGGCGGAATTCCGGGAGTACTGGAAATCCTTGACACACCTCATCGACGAACTGGGCAGGCCACCATGCAAACCGTAACCCACGTCAGCCTGAGCGGACACTCGACACCTTTCCAGCTCGACGAGGACGGCTACCAGTCCTTGCGGTCCTACTTCGAGCGCGCACGTGCGCGCCTCAGGCGCGACCCCGATCGCGACGAGGTGCTCCGCGACGTCGAGCAATCGGTCGGCGAGAAATTCGTCGCGCTGTTGCAGGGCGGGAACCGCATCATCACCGGCCGTGAGGTCGATTCGATCCTCGCGCAAATTGGGATGGTCGATCTCGACAACGGCCCCGGCCCGGCCCGCGAACCGCCGGGATTCAGGCCGCGACGACTCTGCCGGATCCTGGAAGGCAAGTGGTTCAGTGGCGTTTGCGTCGGGCTCGCGGAGTATTCGAGCATCGACGTCGATTGGGTGCGCACCATCTTCGTGCTCGCGACGATATTCACCGGCGGCGTCGTGATACTGATCTACCTGGC
>DASSOQ010000047.1:0-9707 GCA_035700365.1 Rhodanobacteraceae bacterium
GCGAGGCGGCGAGCACGTACAGGTTGTCGTGGCGCTTGTCGCGGATCAGCGCCTGCTTCAGCGTGGCCTCGCCCTGGATCACGTTCACGAAGTCGTACACCACGCGCCGTTCGCAGCCCATGATGAGGTCGAGGTTGCGCAGGCCGACGTCGAAGTCGATGACCGCGGTCTTGTGGCCACGCTGGGCGAGGCCGCTGGCGAGCGAGGCGGACGTCGTGGTCTTGCCGACGCCGCCCTTGCCGGAAGTGATGACGATGGTTTCGGTCAAGAGGGTGCTCCGAGCTTGGGTTGGGCGGAAGGATGCAGGGGTGGGCGCCGCACGGATGTTCCGGGTGGCGAATGAACGTGGGATGTCACAGGGCCGCGATCTGCAGTTTGTCCCGATCTGGTCCGTCGCGCTCCAGCCAGATCTGCACGGCGCGGCCCGCGAACTCCTTCGGCAATTCCTCGAACACGCGATAGTGGCCGGCGATCGACACGATCTCGGCACGGAATTCGCTGCAGAATATGCGCGCGGCCTTGTCGCCGAGTGCGCCCGCGAAGGCGCGCCCGCGCAGGCCGCCGTACACGTGGACGTTGCCGTCCGCCAGCGCCTCGGCGCCATTGGCGACCGCACCGACCACCACCAGGTCCGCGCCACGCGCGTAGACCTGCTGGCCGGTGCGGATCGAACCGTGCTGCTGGAGCGCGACGGTCGTCGTGGGCGCCGGCGCGACGGCCGCGGCGGACACGGGCGCCATGGAGGCGGCGTCCGTCTTCACGTCGGCCGGCGGCGCCGGTTCGGCGCGCTCGTAGGCGGCGCGGAATTTCGCGATCAGCGGAAGGCCGAGCCGTTGCGACAGCTCCTCGGTCGCACTGTCCCCGTAGGCCAGGCCGACCGGCAACATGCCGGCGGCGCGTACGGCATCGAGCAGCCCCCGGGTCTTTTCGTCCGCCGGCTGCGGCGACAGGAAGGAAAGGTCCACCACCACCGGCGCGCGCGCGAACAGTTGCGGCGCCTCGCGCACGCGCACCTCGAGCGAGGCGCGCAAGGCGGCCGGATCGTCGTTGCGCACGCGGACGCTGGCGATGCCGACCTGGCCGAAGCGCAGGTCGGCGGCGTCGAGCAGCTCGGCGCGGGCGTCTGCCGCGATGCCGCTCACGCCTGTCCAGCCGCGAGCAGGTGGGGGACAGCATCGGCCGGCCGCGTGCGCGCCGCGAGCCAGGGCGCCCCGGGCAGGCCGTCCGGATAACGTTCGCGCACGAAGGCGTGGCATTCGAGCGGCTTCACCAGCAGGCTGACGCGGCGGCCCGATTCGGGCATCACCTGCTGGCCGAGCTCGTGGAAACCGAATACACCGTGGAACAGCACCGACACGTCGTCGCGCGGCTCGAGGAACACTTCGCAGGCGAGGTTGGGCGAGCGCACTTCGGCGAAGCCCTGCACATCGCAGTAGAACAACCGGCCCAGCCCGTGGCCACGGTGCAGGTCGCCAATGACCACGCGGTCGATGTACACGAATTCCGGGCAATGCCTGCGGAACCAGCGGAAGTTGGAGCTGCCGTGTTCGGTGCGGTGGCGAAACGCGATCAGGAACCCGGCCAGGTGGCCATCGACTTCCGCCACCCGGAAATAGTCGGCGTGGCGGTAGAAGTGGTCGATTTGCGTCGCGTCCATCGGCAGGATGGAGGATCCGGCCGTGTTGTTGAGGCCCATGACGGCGGCGAGGTCGCCGGCGCGCACGTCACGAAGGGTCAGGTGGGGCGTGAACGTCATCGTGTACGGTAATCCGGGTGCTGGGGCCGGCTCCGGGCCCGAAGGCCCGCCATTATCGCATGCCTTCCGGCACGCGTCCCGTCCTTCGATGGATCGCACGGCCAAACGGGCACGGCTGGGTTAAGATCGGCGCGTGACACGTCCATCCCTCCGTCCGATTTCGCTGCTGCGCTACGCCGGCCTGGTCACCTATGCCTGCGTGGGCGTGCCGCTGGCGCGGCGCGACTGGATGCTGGCCAACGTCAGCGACGAGCGCACCCAGCTCCACGTGACCCGCGCGCTGCATGCCCAGAGCCACGCCGACCTGCTGCTGTGGGCGACCAGCTACGTGGTGTTCGGGGTGGTGTATTGGCTGCTCACCCGCGACCTAGGCTCGCGGCGCTTCTGGGGCATCAAGTTGCTCGGGCTGCTGATCCTGACCGTGGCCGCCGTGGCGATAAGCTGGTACAGCGTCAGCGGACTCGGCGCCATCCTGCTCGCGGTCGCGGGCATGGTCCTGCCCTGGCTGCTGCCGCTGCCCGTGGCGATCGGCTGGCTGGTCCTGCAGTCGGCGGCGACCGTGCCCGTCTATGCCACGTTCCCGTCGTTCACCCTCGGGATGGCGCTGATGCAGGCGGCGCTTTATCTCGGCTATTCCGTGATCGTGTTCATCGCCTCCGAGGTCGCGCGCCAGCAGGCCGACGCGCGCGAGGACCAGCGGCGGCTGAATTCCGAGCTCCGGGCGACCCGGGCGCTGCTCGCCGAGTCCAGCCGTATTTCCGAGCGCATGCGGATCGCGCGGGAACTGCACGACCTGGTCGGCCATCACCTGACCGCGCTCAGCCTGAACCTGGAAGTCGCCGGGCACCTCGTGGCCAACGAGGAGGCCGCCGACCACGTCGCCCGGGCGCGCTCGACCGCCAAGCAACTCCTGTCCGACGTCCGCGAGGTCGTCAGCGAATTGCGCGACGACGAGGGCATCGAGCTGACCACGGCGCTGCGCGACCTCACCGAAGGGGTTCCGGGGCTGGAGGTCCATCTCGAATTGCCGCAGCGGTTCGCGGTCGGCGATTCGCGACGCGCCCAGATCCTGCTTCGTTGCACCCAGGAAATCATCACCAATGCCGTGCGCCATGCCCGCGCGCGCAACCTGTGGCTGCGCTTCGAAGAGGGCCCGGGCGGCATGCTGTTGCTGAAGGCCCGCGACGACGGTTGCGGCGCGCTCGAGTTGAAGCCGGGCAACGGCCTGACCGGCATGCGCGAGCGGCTCGCCGAAGTTGGTGGAAAACTGGCGATCCGCACCCGGCGGCACGAGGGCTTCGCGCTGGAAGCGTCGCTGCCGATCGAGAGGATCGCGTGAGCGCAGCCCCATGGAGGCCACCCGCCGCGCCGGAAACTCGCAAGCGGGACATGTACACTCCGGGTCCTGCGTTCCGTCCGCACCGCCGCGCGTGGGGAGTCATTGCAAGGGCATGGCCGGAGCCGATCGAGTCGTTGGGGGAGGGGTTGCATGATTTCCGTTTGCCTGGTGGATGACCAGACGCTGGTCCGGCAGGGCATCCGTTCGCTGCTGGAGTTGTCGCCCGAGATCCAGGTGGTGGCCGAATGCAACGACGGCGCGTCGGCGCTCGAGACGATTCCGAAGGTGCGCCCCGACGTGGTGCTGCTGGACATGCGCATGCCTGGCAAGAGCGGCCTCGATGTCCTCAACACCTTCGCCGCCCAGGGCAAGGTGCCGCCGACGATCATCCTGACCACCTTCGACGACGACCAGCTCGTGCTGGCGGGGCTGAAGGCCGGCGCACGGGGCTACCTGCTGAAGGATGTTTCGCTCGAGCAGCTGGTCGATGCGGTGAAGACCGTCGCGGGCGGCGGGTCGCTGATCGCGCCGGTGGTGACCCAGCGCCTGCTGGCCGGTGTCGGCCGGATCCAGAACCAGTTCTCGAGCCTCGGCCAACCCGATCCCCTGACCGAGCGCGAAACCGAGATCCTGCGCCTGATGTCCGGCGGCTACAGCAACAAGGAGATCGCCAATTCGCTGAAGGTCGCGGAAGGAACGGTCAAGAACCACGTGTCGAACATCCTTTCCAAGCTCGGCGTGCGCGACCGGACCCGGGCGGTGCTGAAGGCGCTGGAACTCGGAATCGTCTAGCGCGCATGCCGTAGCGCGAACTCGGTGAAGCAAGTACCATCCGCCTTTCATGTGTTCCACAGCGGCGCACGAGCTGCCGACCCGCCCGGTCGCAGCGGGCGTCGGCCATACGTACAAGCCGTCCGGAGATTCCTGGCATGACCCGTGTGCTCGAATTCGTCGTCGCCCTGATCATCGTGTTCGTCATTGCCGTGATCGTGGGCCTGTTCCTGCCCAGCCACGCGCACATCGAACGCTCGCTGGACATCAGCCACAACCCGCAGCAGATCTACGACGTCCTCAACAATTTCCGGCGCTTCCCGGACTACGTGGGCGGTGAATTGCAGGCGCAGGATCCGCAGGTGAAGTTCTCGTTCTCGGGTCCCGCCTATGGACCGGGGGCGACGATCCACTGGACCGGCGGCACCAACGGCAGCGTCGGCAAGGGCACGCTGGTCAACAAGTCCGGCAACATCGATCTCGCCGGCAACAGCACCGTGACCTGGGACCTGACCAACCAGTGGCGCGGCGACAACAAGACCTTCACCTTGCAGGTGGCGCCCAGCCACGGGCAGCGCGTGAGCACCGTGACCTGGGGCTTCGACGTCGACTACGGCTGGAACCTGATCGACCGCTATTCGCAATTGTGGATCCATGGCGTGCCCGACACGATGATCCAGTACGGGCTCGACTCGTTGCAGACGATGCTGGCGGGCATTCCCAACGTCGACTACGGCAACCTCGCGCCTGGCCTCTATCGCACCGCGCCGACGCCGATGCTGTTGGTCTCGACCAAGGCCACCCGCACGCTCGACGACATCGACACCGCCAAGGCCGCGGCGCTCAAGGAGATCCATGCGGCGATGGACAAGCTCGGGGTCAAGGCCGCCGGTCCCACCACCACGATCACGACGGAGTGGGGCGACACCACCTATACGTTCGACCTGGCGGTGCCGATCGATTCCACCACCATCAAGATCGATGGCAAGGATTACGACCTGACCCGCTTGCCGCCTCGGCCGACCCCGGAGCAATTGGCGGCCAAGGCAGCTTCCGCATCGTCGGCGGCTTCTGCTGCCTCTGCGGCCGGAGCCGCCAGCGCCGGGAACCCGGCCGCCTCCGGCAGCGCGGCGGCGGGCGCCAGTGCGGGCAAGCCGACCTCGTCGGCGAGTGCGGGAGAGCCGGCCTCCGGATCGTCGGCGGGTGCGGCCGCGTCGGGCGATGAAGACCAGGGTCCGGTCCCGGGCAAGCTCGACAAGCAGAACCAGTTGATCGTGAACGACAACGTCCGCGCGGTGATGATGCCTGGCCGTGAAGTGCTGGAGGCCACCTGGACCGGCGAAGCCGGGATCCCGCTGGTCCGCCTGGCGTTGCAGGCGTATGCCGGCACCCATGGCTACGATTTCAATGAAACCGAGCAGCGCATGTACGACGAGCTGGCGTCGCCCGCCGACACGCCGGACCAGGACCAGATCTACCGGGTCTTCCTGCCGGTGACCAACGCCCCCGCGCAAACGCCGGAACAGATCTCCGGTCGCGCCGAGCCGCTCGCTGCACTGGATCCTTCGATCTGGACGGGCAAGGCGCCGGAATCGAAGAACGGCGAGGGCGACAAGAACAAGAAGTCCGAGGGGCGCAAGCCTCCGGCACATGCGAAGAAGCGCCATCGCGGCTGAGTGGCGTGACCGTCTGGAAAGGCCCGCTTTGCGGGCCTTTCTTCTTGTGCAAGGTGGCCGGGGCGGTGAGCCTCGAGCAGGACGCTTCCTGCGCGCCGCGTCGCCGGCGCACGCGATGCCACTGGCATCGCGCGAGCGCCGCTTTGGCCACCCACCGTCCATGGTGCGTGGTGCCGGCCCGCACCTCCCCGTGCGGGCGCTCGACCGCGCATGCGGCGTTCCCCGGCTTCGCGTAAACGCGCTGTCTCGCCCCTGCTAGAGTTTGCGCTCGCACTCGCGTGACTCGCCGGCGATGATCGAAACCGAACACCTGGGCAAGCGTTACGGCAGGTTCGATGCCGTCGCCGACCTCACCCTGAAAGTGGCGCCCGGGCAGGTGCTTGCATTGCTCGGCCCGAATGGCGCCGGCAAGACCACCACGATGCGGATGATCGCGGGGTTCCTGGTGCCCGGATCCGGCTGCGCGCGGGTGTGCGGCCACGACGTCGTGCGCCGGCCGGTCGAAGCGCGTCGCTCGCTCGGGTATTTGCCCGAAGGCGCGCCGAGCTATGGGGAACTCTCGGTGGCGGAGTTCCTTGCGTTCGCTTCGCGGGTGCGCGGCCTGAGCGGCATCCAGGGCAATCGCCGGCTCGACGAGATGATCGAGCGCCTGCAACTCCAGCCGGTGCTGGCACAGAGTATCGAGACGCTTTCGAAGGGCTACCGCCGGCGCGTGTGCCTGGCCCAGGCGTTGCTGCACGACCCGCCGGCGCTGATCCTCGACGAGCCCACCGACGGGCTGGACCCCAACCAGCAGCGCGAGGTGCATGCGCTGATCCGCGGGATGGCCCGCGACCGTGCGATCATCGTTTCCACGCACGCCCTCGACGAGGTGCGCGCCGCCTGCAACCGGGTGGCGATCCTCGCAGGTGGCCGGCTGCGGGCGCAGGGCTCGCCGCAGGAACTCGAGCAGCAGTCCCGCTACCACCACGCGGTGAGTTTCCGGGCGCCCGCCAGCGCGCTCGCTTGCGAGTTGCTGGCACGGCTTCCGGAGGTGGAGTCGGTGGAAGTCGACGCCGTCGATGGCCGCGTCACGGTGTTTCCTCGAGATGGCGGGGACATCTTCCATGTCGTGGTGAAGCTGCTGGAGGAGCAACGGGTACGCGTCGACGAACTGCAACTCGAGCGTGGCCGCCTCGAGGAAGTCTTCGGACGGATCACCAGCGATGCCGATGGTTTCGCGCGTGCGGCATGAACCGCGAGGTGGTCCGCGGGTGAACCCAGGGAGCGCGAATGGAGGCGGACGCGAAGCACGGCCGGAATCGCGTTCGTTCGCATCCCGATCCGGACTGCGCCGTGGACCCGCCTGGCCGCGGACGAAGGTCGTGGCATGCCGCGCGTGACGCCGGTGGCAGCGACCGATCTGCGCGGCCACCCGTTCCTGGGCGTGTTGCTGCGTGAGCTGCGGGGTTACCTGATCACCCCGGTGGCATGGTTGTTCAGCGTGATCTTCCTGCTGTTCGCGGGTGCGTTCACGTTTTACCTCGGCGCGTTCTTCGAGCGCGGCCAGGCCGACCTGGACCCGTTCTTCCGGTTCCACCCGTGGTTGTACCTGGTGCTGGTGCCGGCACTGGCGATGCGCCTGTGGGCGGAGGAACGCCGCAGCGGCACGCTCGAACTGTTGATGACGCTGCCGATCCGGCCGTGGCAGGCGGTCCTCGCGAAGTTCTTCGCGGCATGGATCTACATCGGCTGCGCGCTCGCACTCACGTTCCCGATGTGGCTCACGGTCAACTACCTCGGCCAGCCGGACAACGGCGTGGTGCTGGCCGGCTATATCGGCAGCTTCCTGATGGCCGGTGCATTCCTCGCGATCAGCGAATGCCTGTCGGTGTTGACGCGCAGCCAGGTGATCGCGTTCATCCTCGCGCTCGCGGTGTGCCTGCTGTTCCTGCTCGCCGGCGATCCGCTGGTGCAGAAGCCGCTGCTGGCGATCGGCTCGAGCCGGGCGGCCGATGCATTGGCGGACCTCAGCCTGCTGGCCCATTTCCAGGCGATCGCACGCGGGGTGCTCGATTTCTCCGACCTCGTGTACTTCGTCCTGACGATCCTGTTCTGGCTCGGCGCGAACGCGCTGATCCTCGACGCGAGGCGCGGCGGATGAGGCTGCGGCTGCCGGCGCGAAGCCGTTTGTGGCTGGTACTGCCGGTACTTGCGGCCGTCTACGTGGTGCTGGTGCTCGGCGCGTCCCGCTGGCTGGATGGCAAGCGCATCGACCTGACCCGCGACCACCTCTACACGCTTTCGCCGGGCACGCTGGATATCGTGGCGCACCTGCGGCAGCCGCTGGACCTGACCCTGTATTTCTCCGACCGCGCGAGCCACGGCCTGCCGCAGATGCGCGCCTACCACCAGCGGGTGGTGAGCCTCGTGGATGAAGTAGTGCGGCGTTCGCATGGTCGCGTGCACTTCACCGAGGTCGATCCCCTGCCGTTCTCCGAAGACGAGGACCGGGCCACCGCCGCGGGCCTGACTTCGGTGCCGAGCAACACCGGCGAGGCGATCTTCTTCGGGCTTGCCGCACACAATCCCGCGGACGGGCAGAGTGCGGCGATCCCGTTCTTCCTGCTCGCCAAGGAGCGGTTCATCGAGTACGACATCGCGAAGCTGCTCTACGACATCAGCACGCCGCACAAGCCGCGGGTCGCGATCTACAGCGGCTTGCCGATCTGGGGGGACGGCGACGCGGCACCGCCGTGGACGGCGCTGCAACAACTCCGCCAGTTGTTCGAGGTGCACCGCCTGGACTCCGAGGGACTGGCCTCCCTGCAAGCAGACGATGTGGACGCGCTGGTGCTGATCCAGCCGGTGGCGATGTCCCAGCCGGAGTTGCGGGGGCTGGATCGCTACGTGCAGCAGGGCGGGCACCTGCTGGTGTTCGTCGATCCCGATTCCGAAGTCGGCGGCTACGAGGTCTCCGACCTTCCGCGCCTCTTCCAGGCCTGGGGCGTGACGTTCGACCGGGGGCGGGTGCTGCTCGACAGTTCGCGTGCGCTCAAGGTGCAGGTACCGGGCACCGACACGCTCGCGTACGACCCGGCGGTGCTGGGGCTCACCGGTGACGAGCTCAACCGGCGCGATCCGGTGACCGCCGCGCTCAGCATCATCGACGTATCGACGACCGGGTATTTCGGACTCGCGGCGGGTGCCGCGACGCGCCTCGATCCGCTGATCCAGAGCACCACCGACGCGATGGCCGTGCCGGACGCGATCGTGCGCGACGCGCTCGACCCATCGAGTCTCTACAAGGATTACCGCCCCGACGGGACACACTACGCCATCGCCGTACGGCTCGAGGGAAAACTGGCGGCGGCCTTTCCGGACGATGCGGCGCCATCGCGGCACGCGCGCAAATCCGAAGTGATCCTGGTGGGCGACACCGACCTGCTGTCGGACCGGCTGTGGGTGCAAACGAGTTCATCGCAGGGCCAGACGCTGGTGAGTCCGTTCGCCAACAACGGAGATTTCTTCGTCAACGCCGTCGACGATCTCGCCGGCCCGTCCGACCTCATCGCGATCCGTGGCCGCGCGGTGGCGGAGCGGCGCTTCACCCGCGTGGACGCACTGCGCCGGCAGGCCGATGAAAAATTCAAGGCCAAGCAGCTCGAGCTGCAGGGAAAACTGCGCGATACCGAACAGCGCCTCGCATCGCTCAAGCAGGCCGCACACGGCAATGGCCAGACGGCCGCGCAAAAGGCGGCGGTCGACGAGTTCCTGCAGCGCAAGCTGGAGATCCGCCACGAGCTGCGCGCCGTGCAGCGCAGCCTCGATGCCGACATCGAACGTTTGTCCATGCTCCTGAAATTCATCGACATCCTGCTGATGCCGATCCTCGTGGCACTGGCGGGACTGCTGTATGGCGCATGGCGCCTGCACCGGCGCCGCGTCGCGGGAGCAGGGCGATGAGCGACGTGCCGACGGTGAGGTCGCGACCGCCCCGCTGGCCGGGCGCGGCGGCAGGCATTGCCGGCGCGAGCGCCGTGGTGCTCGGCGCGCTGGGCGCGCACGCGCTGCAGGGCCGGCTCGCCCCGGCGATGCTCGAAGCATGGCAGATCGCGGTGCGGTTCCAGTTCTGGCATGCGCTGGCGCTGGTGGCGTGTGCGTTGCTGGTGCGGCGCTCGCAGGC
>DASSOQ010000048.1:0-13371 GCA_035700365.1 Rhodanobacteraceae bacterium
GCGAGGCGCTGGAAGGAGCTCCAGCCGGTCCACGACAGTTCCGCGCCCCAGGACACGGGTCCCATGGTCTTGTGCCAGTAGCTCAGGTTGGCCGTGGCGGGCGTCGCGAATTCGCCGCTGCCGCCGGTGGTCTGGAACAAGGGCGGCACGCCGGGCTGCGACAACACGTACTGCACGTCCGGCGGCACCGAGAAGTAGGCGGTACCGTCGATGTCGTGCTTGATCTTGGCGTGGTAGCTGAAGCCGATGGTGTCCTGCGTGGTCGGCTTCCATTCCGCACCGACCTGCCAGCCCCACTTGGTGTCATCGCCGCGCAGCCGCACCGCGCCGTCGGACGATTGCGGCAGGAAGGCCGGGGCGAGGTTGAACGGCGGCGCCGCCAGCACCGCGCCGAGATTCACGGCGTTACCGATGTCGATGCTGGTCCGCTGACCGATCACCGAAAAGCCGAGCGAGAACTGCGGGGTGATCGCCCACGCCAGCGAGCCGGTGAAGTCCATCGATTTCACGCCGGACTTCAGCGCCTGGTAGCGGCCGACCCAGCCCGCGTCGTATTCGGTCGCGAGGCCGTACGGCGCGTTGATGCCGAACCCGATGCGCCAGTTCGGCCCGAGCGGTGCGATGAAGCTGATGGCCGGCACGCCGTGCACGCCGCCGCCATCGCCGCCGTCGCCACCGGACAGGGGCTGTCCGATCGCATCCGTGCCGCCGCCTTGGAATTGGGTGCTCACGTCGATCGCGGTCGCGTCGATCTGCACGGCATAGGTGTCGAAATCGACCATCGCCGCGGGATTGTTCATCACCACGGACGCATCGCCCCCCGCCGCCTCGCGCCCGGCATAGGCGCGTCCCATCGCCTTGACGGTGTTTTCGCTGATCTGGAACCCGGAAGCGGACGCGACCGGACTGACCAACGCGCCGGACACGGCGACGGCCAGGGCGGCCAGCGCCAGCCCGGCCAGCCCTGAAGCGGAAATCGGTTTGTTGCTCATCGATGGATCTCCAGTCGAAAGTTGATGGACCTGCGGGCAAGGACGGCCCTGGACCTCGGACACTCCGTCTCGTTCATACGTTTGTATGAAATTTTTGTTATGGCGACTATCGCATCCTGGCAAGGCCCGCGCAAGTAGCCACGGCGTCCTTCTTTCAGCCGCGGGTTGGCCTGCCGCGCCGCGGCGCGGCAAGTCATCCGGCGTTGTGGCCCGTGGCGCCGCATTCCCTATACTTGGCCGTTCTGTCGTACGGGTCCGTTCATGCCTATTGCAAAATCCCGCCGCCGGCCGCCCCTTGCGCGGTCGCTGGCCTGTTTCCTGCCTTCGCTGGCCGCGGTGTTGCTCGCGATCTGGATCCCGCCCGCCTGGGAACGCTATTCGCTGGTGCTGCTGCTGGTCGGCGCGTCGCTGTCGATGGCGGCCGCCTGCCACGCGATCGGATTCGGTTGCGAAGCCACTTTCGTGCGCACCGTCCTCCGGCGCGGCCCCGCGCACCTGATCGCGCTCGCCATCCACACCGCGATCGTGTTCGTGCTGGTGGCCTGGCCGCTGCTGGTGCTTTCGCGTACCCCGTCGCTCGCCGCGACCCTCGGATTGTGCGTGGCGCTGGTGATCGCCCTGGTTGCACTGTGGCGGTTCTGGCCGGCGTTCGGCCTGGTGTTCGAATGGGACGACGCCTTCCCGGCCGCCGCCGAACATTCGTGGATCACCACCGCGCTCGCGCGCAGCGCCCGCTTCGCGCAACACCTCACGCGCCGGCGGGACCTGTTCCTGACGCACTTCCTGCCGGCCTCGATCGCACAGCTCGCGATCGCGCTCGGGGCCCTCACCTTGGCGGGCCTCGGCACGGACCTTCCGGATGAAGTCCGCACCGCCGCGCTGTTCCTGTTCGCCGTGGTGGTCCTGCCAGTGTGTTCGCTGGTCGTCGCCAACCGCACCCTCAGACTGTTGTTCGATCGCCGCAGTCCACGCGCCGGTCCGCCACCGGAGGCGCCACCGCCACGGGAGTCCGGACGGTACGTCGCGCCCACCGACGAGGCGGAACACGCGGCGTCGAACGAAGCTGCGGCACCGGACGCCGAGCCGCACGACGCCCCGTCCGAACCGGCGATCCCGCAATCCGCGCTGGACGAAGGCTTGCTCGCGGCCGCCCGCGCAGGCGACGTCGGCGCCGCCAGCGACTGGCTGGCGCGCGGCGCCCGCCCGGATGCGGCACCGCCTGCCGGTGGGCGTGACCAGCGCTCCGCGCTGATCCTCGCGGCCGAGTTGCCCGACACCCGGCTGCTCCGCGCGCTGATCGGCGCGGGCGCGCAGGTGAACCGGGCGCAGGCGGGCCTCACGCCCCTGCTGGCCGCGACCCGCTGCTGCGCTGCCGGTCGGCCGGAAACGGTCACGAGCCTGGTCGCCAATGGCGCCGATCCGGCGCTCGCCGACGCCGACGGCAACACGCCGCTGCACCACGCGGCGCTGTGCAGCGAACCTGCCGTCGCGGCGATCCTCGTGGACGCGCAGGCGCCGCTGGAGGCACGCAACCGCGAGCAGGCGACGCCGCTCGCGGTAGCTGCCGAAGCCGCGAACTGGCCGCTGCTCCGGTTCCTGGTCCGGCGCGGCGCGCAGCCCGGGCCCGCGCTGCCGGCCGCGGCCGGCATCGCCGACGACGATCCCGAAGGCGTCGAACTCCTGCTCAAGCACAAGGCCCCGGTGGACGCGGTCGATGCGCTCGGCCGCAGCGCGCTGATGCACGCCGCACGTGAAGGCCATGCCGCGATCGTGCGCAGCTTGCTGGATGCCGGTGCCGACGCCGCGCTCGCGGACCGCCACGGCACCACGCCGTTGATGGAAGCCGCGCGGGCCGGCGCCACCGCGGTCGTCGCCCAGCTGGCGGAAAAGCATCCGGACGTGCACGCCGGCGACCAGCACGTCCGCACGGCACTGGTCCTCGCCTGCCAATCACCGCGTGCCAGCGTCGATTGCATTCGTGCGCTCCTCGCCATGGGCGCCGATCCGCGGCGCAACGGGCCCGACGGGCGCAGTGCGGTCGACCACGCCAGCGCAGCCGGCCGCTGGGACCTGGTCGCCCTGCTCGATCCGGAGGCGCCATTGCCTGCCAGCCACGACCACGGCAGCCAGCCCGAAGCGGGCGCGGACACGCCTTCGCATTTGCTGGACGCGCTGCGTTTCGCGCACTGGAACGTGGTCACGCGATTCACGGAGCGCGTGCAGGGCTGGCCCGTGAATGAGCTCGCCGCGCTGTATCTCGACCTCGCCGAACATGACGATCGCGCACCGCGCGCCTGGCTGCTCGAACACGGCCTCGCCGCCGAAGCGATCCTCGACGACGGCAGCCGGCTGTTCGATGCGGTGCTCGACCACCTGCCGAATTCCGCCTGCGCCGTGGGGCAACTGCTGGATGCGGGCGCGACGCCGGCGGGCGCCGGCCGCTTCGCGCGCGCGCTCGGCCGGCTCGGCGGCGCCGTGGACGGCGCGCCCCTCGCGCTGGCCCTGCTGGAACGCGGCGCGGACCTGTTCGGCACCGATGACGATGGGCGCTCACCGCTGCACCATGCCAGCCGCCCCGCGCTGCTGTCGGTCCTCGAAGCCCTGCTCGCCCGCGGCGCCGATCCCAACGTCCGCGACCGCACGGGCGCAACGCCGCTGCACGTGGCGCTCGACGCGGAGCCGGAGGCGGCGCTGCCGCAGGTCAAGGCGCTGATCGCGCACGGCGCGGATCCCGAATGTCCCGCGGGCGGGGGCGAGACGCCGCTCGGCCTCGCGCTCGCGCGCGGGGCGACGCAACTCGAATACTGGCTGCGCTGGAACGGCTGGCCGCTTCCCGGGCGGCCGCTGCGCGCCAGCGACCTGCCCGCCGCCGCAAGCGACCCCGACGCCGTCGCACGTTTGCTGGCGCTCGGCATGCCGATGGATGCGCGCGACGCGCGCGGCGCCACCGCGCTGCTGCGGGCCTGCGGGGCGGGCTCCCTGCAAAGCGTGCAGCGCCTGCTCGCCGCGGGCGCCGATCCGGCGTACACGCTGGATACCGGCGCCTCGCCCCTGTCCGCTGCCGCGAGCGCGCGGCACCCGGACATCCTGCGCGCGCTCGTCGCGGCCGGCGTGGCGGTCGACCACCGGCACGCCGAGGGGGTCACCGCGCTGATGATCGCCGCCGCGCTCGGCAACCCCGAGGTCTGCGCGGTGCTGCGCGAACTCGGCGCCCAGCCGGACGCCGCCGACGTGCACGGCCGCACGCCGATGCACGCGGGCGCGCGGTTCTGCTTCGACAGCCGCGACAGCCTGCGCTGCCGGCGGCTGCTGGACAGCCTGCTCCCGGGATGCGACGCGTTGAACAGCGCCGACGTATCGGGTGCCACGCCGCTGCTGATGCTGCTGGGCGTGCACGTGAAGCCGGGCACCGATTGCGACGGCACCCATCTCGGCGCGCTGCTGCCGGCGCTGCTCGATGCCGGCGCGGACCTCGCCCACGCCGACGAACATGGTGTCACCGCGCTGCACGCCTGCGCGATGCACGCGCTGTTCGAGCCGGCTCGGGTACTGCTGGCCCGCGGCGCCGACCGCGAGGCGCGCGACTGCAGGGAGCGCACCCCGGCCGACGTCGCGCGCGTGCTCGGCTTCGTGGATCTCGCGCTGGAGCTTGCGCCGCGCCGCGGCGCGATCAACCCGCCGGTGGTGACGCCGTTGATGACGCATCCCGAATAGGCGCGTCTTCCGCCGCCACGTCGGCCTCGAACAGGCCCTGCAGTTCCGCGTACGCCTCGCGGGTCGTCTGGCGCAACGCCACATCGTCGTCGTACACGAGGTGCTGGTCGCGCAGCAGCTTCTCATCATGCTCGCGGAACATCGCCACGCTCGCTTCCGCCTGCGCCGGTGCCACGCCGAGCGCCGTCAGCGTCAGGCGCGCCATTTTCAGGCTCGAGTAGAACGTCTCGCGCACGACATCGTCGGGATCGGAGGTGAGGTCCATCAGCCGGAACGCGTGCTGGCGGTTGCGCGCGCGCGCGATGATCTTCAGGTGCGGGAACATCCGTCGCACCATCCTTGCGGTGCGAACGTTCGTCGCCGGATCGTCGGTCGCCAGCACGAACACCTCGGCCTTGCCGGCCTGCGCCGCGCGCAGGATTTCCGCTCGCGAGGGATCGCCGAAATAAATGCTGGTGCCGGCGAGCCGCCGCGACAGGTCCACCTGCTCGATCGAGTTCTCCAGCGCCACGAACGGAATGCCGCGTGCCCGCAGCAGGCGGCCGATGATCTGCCCGACCCGCCCGAAGCCGGCGATGATCACGCGCGGGGCATCGGCATCGATCTCGTCGTACGCGCGCTCGGGCTTGCGCGAGGCCGGCAGCCGCGCCGCGGCGAGTACCAGCAGCGGCACCGCCGCCATGCCGAGGGTCACCACCAGCACCAGCAGCTCGTGCTGGGCGCGCGTCAGCATACCACTGGCGGCGGCCAGCCGGAACACCACGAATGCGAACTCCCCGCCCCCCGCCAGCAATGCGGCGAGCCGGAGCGTATCCCGTCCGTCCAGCCGCGGGTTGGCCTTGCCCACCGCGGCCACGATCGGGCCCTTGCAGGCGAGCAGCAACGCCACCAGCCCGAGCACGATCCACGGGTGCAGGGCGAGCAACTTCAGGTTCACGCCCATCCCGACCGTGATGAAGAACAGTCCGAGCAGCAGGCCCTCGAAGGGCGCGATGTTGGATTCGAGGTCGTGGCGGTATTCCGAATCGGCGAGCAGCACGCCGGCCAGGAACGTGCCCAGCGCCATCGAGATTCCGGCCAGCTGCATCAGCCACGCAGTGCCGATCACCACCAATAGCGCGGTCGCGGTCGACACCTCGATCAACTGGGTCTTGGCGACCGCCCGGAACACCGGCCGCAGCGCAAAGCGCCCGCCCACCACCACCACCGCGATCACGCCGGCCACGCGCAGCGACGAGAGCCACAGCGGCTGGCCCGGCGCGTGGGTCGCCCCGTGCGCGGCGAGCAGGGGGATCGCCGCGATCAGCGGAATCGCGGCGAGGTCCTGGAACAGCAGCATCGCGAATGCCTGGCGGCCATGCGGGCTCTGCAGTTCACGACGCTCGGCGAGGATCTGCAGGCCGAACGCGGTGGACGAGAACGCCAGCCCGAGTCCGACCACCGCCGCGGCCACCGCATCGAGGTGGAATCCGAGCGCGGCGATCAGCGCGATCACGATCGCGGTGCCGCACACCTGCGCCGCACCCGCGCCGAACACCTGCCGCCGCATCACCCACAACCTTTGCGGCGACAATTCCAGGCCAATCACGAACAACAGCAGGGCGACGCCGAATTCGGAGATCCCGGAAATCGCCTCCGGATCGCGCACCCAGTGCAGGCCGTACGGCCCGATCACGACCCCGGCCGCGAGGTAGCCGAGCACGGAGCCGAGCTTCAGCCTGCGCGCGAGCGGCACCGCGATCACCACCGCGACCAGGAAGACCAGCACCGACTGCAGCAGCGGATGTTCTTGCACGGACCCCTCTTCGACGCGACGGGCGAGGATTATGGCAGCGGCGTACGGGCAAAAATGGTGTCAGGGACATTTTCGCGCGATCCATGCCGGATCAGCGGGGCCGCTTCCACGAAAATGTCCCTGACACCATTTTCGCGCGATCCTTTCCGGATCAGCGCGGTCGCTTCCACGAAAGTGTCCCTGACACCATTGTGCGCTCAGGCACGCGGATAGCGCTCGCGCAGGAACGCATGGAAGGCGCGCAGCGACTGCGCGTCGCCGCCGCGGGGCCGGCCGGGGCGGTCGCCGTCGTTCCAGGCGTACACGTCCACGTGCAGCCACGGCACGCTCGCCGGCACGAAGTTCTGCAGGTACAGCGCCGCGGTGATCGCGCCGGCGTGACGGGACGCACCGGTGTTGCTGGTGTCCGCGACACCCGAAACCAGCATCGCGCGGTACGGTTGCCACAGCGGCAGCCGCCACAACGGGTCGTGTTGCGCGGTGCCGGCGGCGAGCACGGACTCGGCGAGATCGTCGCGGCTCGCGAACAACGCCGGCAGGTCGGGGCCAAGCGCGACCCGCGCCGCGCCGGTCAGCGTCGCGAAATCGACCAGCAGGTCGGGGTGCTCCTCGACGGCCGCGGCCAACGCGTCGCACAGGATCAGGCGGCCCTCGGCGTCGGTGTTGTCGACTTCGACGGTAATGCCCGCGCGGGTGCGGATCACGTCGCCCGGACGCAGCGCATCGCCGGCCACGGCGTTGTCGACCGTCGGGATCAGCAGCCGCAGCCGCACCGGAAGGTTCGACGCCATCACGAGCTGCGCCAGCGACAACGCGTGCGCGGCGCCGCCCATGTCCTTCTTCATCCAGCGCATGCCGTCGTGGCTCTTGAGATCGAGTCCGCCGGTGTCGAAGCACACGCCCTTGCCGACCAGCGCCAGCAGCGGGTGCTTCGGATCGCCCCAAGTGAGTTCGATCACGCGTGGCGCGCGCGGACTGGCGCGGCCCACCGCGTGCACGGTCGGGAAGCCGGCCTCGAGGAGACCGTCGCCGCTCCATTCGCGGCACTTCGCGCCGTGCGCCGCCGCAACTTCGCGCACGGCCCCGCACACTTCGGCGGGACCGAGGTCCTGCGCCGTCGTGTTGACCAGGTCGCGCACCCGCACGATCGCCTCGACCGTCGGCGATACCTCGTCGAGCACCGCGCGCGGCAGTACCAGCCGCGCGGGCTCGGCGTGCGGTTCGCGATAGCGCGCGAAGCGGTAACTGCCGAGCGCCCAGCCGAGCGCCGCGTCGTGCGCCGACAGTGCGTCGCCCTCGAGCCGGTAGTCGTCCGCCGGCAATTGCCAGGGCAAGCCGCCCAGCGCGAACGGCGGCAACGCCGGATCGATCCCGCACAAGACCCGCGCACTGTCGCCGCGCGCGTCCGGAAGCATGCAGACCGCACCCGCCTGCCCGATGAAGCCGCAGGCCTCTGCCCAGCGCCGCTGGCGGGCCCCCAGGGTCTTTGCGAATCCGCGCCAGCCTGCCCGCGCCACCGGCGTCAGCGGCAGCGCGCGGCGGCCGCGCCGGTCGGCGCTCAGGCCGAGCACGCGCTGCCTGCCGCGGTGCGGCGGGTCCATGTCATCGCGAGGATACCTTCAGCTCCTGCCCGATGCTGAGTGTATCGCTGTCGAGGTGGTTCCACTTGCGCAGATCGTCGACCGTCACGGAATGTTCCTGCGCGATCTTCGAGAGGGTGTCGCCGCTGACCACGGTGTAGGTTTCGGGCTTCGCCGCGGCCGCGTTCGCGTTCGGCGACGGATCCACGCCGGCCGCCACCGCCAGTGCGATCCGCTGCTGGTTGGCCTGGGCGACCTGCTCGGCGGCGACCTGCTGCAAGCGCAGGGTGTGCGCGAGGTCGGGGTAGATCGTCGCGAGCCGCGCGAACTCGGTGCTCGGCGAATATTCGGGCGGCAGGCCTTCGGCGATCATCCGTGCGGCGAGCGTGTTGATCCGGTCCACCTCGCTCCTCGCGTTCAGGACGAACGCCTGGTGGAACGGCAGCAGGCCGTGGTCGCGCAGGATCCCGTCGGCCTCCGGTCCCTGCAGGAACTCGAGGAACTGCTCGATCGCGGCGACCTTGGGGTTGTCGGCCTTGTAGGCGAGGTAGATCTTCACCGGCAGCGGATAGGTCGCGTTCTCGAGCGTGGCGAGGCTGGGGCTGACACCCTCGATCGGGATCACCTTGATGCCCTTCTGGCGCTGCGCGTGCACCATCGTGGACAGTGCCAGCGCCTTGGTGTCGAGCGACACCTCCGTCTGCAGCGAATCGATGTTGATGAACAGGCGCGGCACCGCGACCGGATTGTCGCCGTTGCCGAACATCAGCCGCCGGAAGCTGAACTGCACGCCGTCGAGTGGCGAGGCGATGCCGTCGAGATCGATCTTCTCGTCGCGCCCGCCGACGGCCGACCAGTTGGTGATCCTGCCGTAGTAGATGTCGTGCAACTGCTTCAGCGTCAGGTTGTTCACCGGGTTGGAGGCGTTGGTGATCATCACCAGCGCATCCCACGCCACCGGCGTGAAGGTGAGCGCGGCCTCCTGCGTGCGCTTCGGATAGGCCGGGCGCGCAGTGGCCGCGATGTCGACGGTGCCGGCCAGCGCCTGGTCGATGCCCTCGATGGTGTTGAACGGCGTGAACTCGAGGTGCCCCTCGCCGGTCTCGGCGAATGCCTTGGCGACGGTCGCCACCAGTCCTTCGGTACTGACCTGGTCGCCCCGCACGACCAATGCGGGACCGGATGCCTTGTCGTGGCGGCTGGCGGGAGCGGCCGTGGCGGCTGCGGCGAAGAGGAGCGAAACCGATGCAGCGAGGAACACGAACGAACGCGGGAACATGAACAAGGTACCGAGTGGGGACCGGGATGGTGGCGCGAACGATTATGGCGGAAACCACTGCATCCGCGATGGCTGCGGTTCAGGAAACGACACTGTTTTTGTCGCCCGGTTCACGGTTCCGCACTGCAACCCATCGCGCGCATGTCGCGGGGCAGGCCGCGCCTTCGCGGGCCATCAGGGCCGGTGCGGATCAACGCCCGCCCATCTGGATCTGGACCAGTTGCCCTTGCCGCACCAATGTCAGCCACAGGTCGCGTGGGTGCAGGGCGAAGACGTGTCGGAGCGCCGAAAGGTCCGGCGTCGCCACGTTGTTGATGCCGACCACGAGGTCGCCGGTCCTCAGTCCGTTGCGCGCCGCGCGGCTGCCGGCGTCGACGGTCGCCACGCTGACGCCCTCGATGCCGTTCTCGTCGCCGCCCGGGCCCGCATCGGAGAACGTGGCGCCGGCCAGGCGCGCATCCAGCGAGGCGCCGTTCGCCTCGCCACTGATCGCGGTCAGCTTCGCGT
Organism: Rhodanobacteraceae bacterium; assembly: GCA_035700365.1. Taxonomy (GTDB): domain Bacteria; phylum Pseudomonadota; class Gammaproteobacteria; order Xanthomonadales; family Rhodanobacteraceae; genus 66-474. Next base: position 9,868 of record DASSOQ010000048.1, read on the forward strand.
CCAGCTTCAATGATCGGCCGTTGCGATCCACGCCCAGCACGAGCGTGCTGCCGACCGGCGCGAGGCCCTGCGCGTTGCGAAGATCCTGCGCATCCGTGACCGGCTGGCCATTGACGCTGGTGACGAGGTCGCCGGGCTTGAGCCCCGCCGCCGCCGCGGGCGATCCGGGCAGCACGTCGGTGATCAGCGCGCCCTGCGTGGCCTTGATGCCGAGCGCGGCGGCCACCCGCGGAGTCAGGTCCTGCGCGTCCACGCCGAGGCTGCCGCGCTCGACCTTGCCGTGCGCGATCAGTTGCTTCATCACCTTGGCCGCGAGGTCCGAGGGGATCGCGAACCCGAGGCCCGCGCTCGCCCCCGACGGCGAATAGATCATCGAGTTGATCCCGACCAGTTGCCCGGCCAGATTCACCAGCGCGCCGCCCGAATTGCCGGGGTTGATCGAGGCGTCGGTCTGGATGTAGTTCTGGACGCCGCTCTGCCGCAAATCCTGGCGCTGCAGTCCGGAGATGATCCCGGAGGTCGCCGACTGGCCGAGCCCGAAGGGATCGCCGATCGCCACCACGAAATCGCCCACCCTGAGCGTCGATGAATCCGCCAGCGGCAGCGCGACGAGGCCCGGCGCCTGGATCTGGATCACCGCGAGATCCGTCTGCGGATCGGTGCCGATGACCTTGGCCTTGTACGACTTGCCGTCGGTCAGGGTCACCTTGATGTCGTCGGCGCCCGAGATCACGTGGTTGTTGGTGAGGATGTAGCCCTTGGCCGCATCGACGATCACCCCGGAGCCGAGCGACTGCTGCACGAGTTCACGCGAAGGCGGCACCACCGGCAGGCCGAAGAACTGGCGCATGAAGGGGTCGCTGAAGAACGGATTCACCGCCACCCGCTTGTGGCTGGTCGAGGAGATGTTGACCACCGCCGGCGACACCTTCGCGAGCATCGGCGCCAGCGACGGAAGCTTCTGGCCGTCCACGGCGACCGGCAGTGTCCCCGCGAACGCGGGTGTCCCCGCAACGAGCGCGATCGCGGCGATCGCGGCAAAGCATGGCAGGCGGCGGGCTCGCGATGCTGGCATGGGGACTCCTCCGGACGATGTAGCGACCCATTATCGGACAGCGCGGGCCGGGTTTCCTCCTGCCGGCTGCACCTACGGGCGGCCCTCGGGCGGACCCGCAACTTTTTTCCCTCGGACCCTTTACACGGCGGATGCGTCAGCGTAGGGTTGGATCCCGCTCGCGATCACAACATCTTGTGTTTCGGGCGGCCGATTTGCCCAAGGCTTGTGCTTACGCGGCTTCGGGCGGGGGGATGGAAAATGGTCTGGCAGGCTGGCAAGGCGCAAGCGATCGGAACCAACCGGGGCGGCGCGGCGCCAAAAGATTGAATGAGGACCCCTGGTGCAGCGCCCAGCGCCGCGCCCCGGGCAGTCGTCGACATCCGGGCATGACGAACCCGGAATGAATAAAGGAAGCGGATACGATGGGTACGGCGCGGGCACAGCAGATTACGCGGGCGGTCACGGAGGTTCCCCTGCAACCGGCATCCCTGGACATCTGGGACAAGAAGTACCGGCTGAAGACCAAGCAGGGCGAGGCGGTCGATGCGACCGTGGACGACACCTGGTCGCGGGTCGCACGGGCGCTGGCCGACGTCGAGACCACCCCGGAACTACGCGAGCACTGGCACGAGCGCTTCCTGTGGGCGCTGCGCCACGGCGCGATCCCCGCGGGGCGCATCACCTCCAACGCCGGCGCGCGCGAGCACAAGCCGGCCACCTCCACGATCAACTGCACCGTGTCGGGCACGATCACCGACTCGATGGACGACATCCTGGAAAAGGTCCATGAGGCCGGGCTGACGCTGAAAGCCGGCTGCGGCATCGGGTATGAATTCTCGACGCTGCGCCCGCGCAACGCCTACGTCTCGGGCGCCGGCGCCTACACGTCCGGGCCGCTGTCGTTCATGGATATCTACGACAAGATGTGCTTCACGGTGTCGAGTGCCGGCGGCCGGCGCGGCGCCCAGATGGGCACGTTCGACGTCGCGCATCCCGACGTGAAGGAGTTCATCCGCGCCAAGCGCGAGGACGGACGGCTGCGCCAGTTCAACCTCTCGCTGCTCGTCACCGACGGCTTCATGCAGGCGGTCGAGCACGACCAGGACTGGCCGCTGGTGTTTCCGGTGCACGTCAAGGAAAAGGACGAGGTCGACCTCGCCGACACGGCGAAGGTCGTGTGGCGCGAATGGCCCAGCCACGACAACTACATCGTGCGCGAGGACGGCCTGGTTGCGTGCAAGATCTACGGGCACCTGCGCGCGCGGCACCTCTGGGACATGATCATGGTCTCGACGTACGACTACGCCGAGCCCGGTTTCATCCTGATCGACCGCGTCAACGAGATGAACAACAATTGGTGGTGCGAGCACATCCGCGCGACCAATCCTTGCGGCGAACAACCCTTGCCGCCCTACGGTTCCTGCCTGCTGGGCTCGGTGAACCTCACCCGTTTCGTGCGCGATCCGTTCGGGCCCAAGGCCCGCTTCGACATGGACGAGTACAAGGACGTCGTGCGCGTGTTCACCCGCATGCTCGACAACGTGGTCGAGGTGAACGGCTTGCCGCTCGAGCAGCAGCGCAGGGAAATCATGTCCAAGCGCCGCCACGGCATGGGCTTCCTGGGCTTGGGTTCCACACTGGCCATGCTGAAGCTGCGTTACGGCTCGGACGAGGCGGTGCAGTTCACCGAGGACGTCTCGCGCGAAATGGCGCTGGCCGGCTGGGAGGTGGCGCTGGAACTCGCCAAGGAAAAGGGTCCCGCGCCGGTCCTGCAGCAGGACTACACCGTCACCGGCGAAATGCTGCGCAAGCGGCCGGAAATGGCCGCGGACGGCTGGAAAGCCGGCGATATGATCCCGGGCCGCGTGCTGCACGCGAAGTATTCGCGCTACATGCAACGGGTCGCCGAAGTCGCGCCGGCACTGGTCGATGCGCTCGCCGAAACCGGCGCGCGTTTCACCCACCACACCTCGATCGCGCCCACCGGCACGATTTCGCTGTCGCTGGCCAACAACGCCAGCAACGGCATCGAGCCCTCGTTCGCCCACAGCTATTCGCGCAACGTGATCCGGCCCGGCCGGAAGACCAAGGAAAAGGTCGAGGTGATGAGCTACGAGCTGCTCGCCTATCGCGCGCTGATCAACGCCAACGCCAAGCCGGGATCCGAAGAGCCCGACGAGCGGCTGCCGGAGTACTTCGTCGCCGCCGACGACATCGCCCCGATGCAGCACGTCGATATCCAGGCCGCGGCGCAGAAGTGGGTGGATTCGTCCATCTCCAAGACCGCCAACGTGCCCACGGACTATCCCTACGAGGACTTCAAGGACATCTACTTCCACGCCTACAAGAAGGGCCTCAAGGGCTGCACCACCTTCCGCTTCAACCCGGCCGCCTTCCAGGGCGTGCTGGTCAAGGACGCCGACCTCGCCAACACCACCTACCGCTTC
>DASSOQ010000049.1:0-10707 GCA_035700365.1 Rhodanobacteraceae bacterium
GATCGCAAGCTTTCGCGAAAAGGCAGGCCATGGAAGGCCATTCTGGTGTTACCCCGTGCGCGAATGGTTCGCGTGCATCCGACAATTCCGAGTGCCGCGATCAGGGATCGATCGCAAGCTTTCGCGAAAAGTCAGGCCATGGAAGGCCGTTCTGGTGTTACCCCGTGCGCGAATGGTTCGCGTGCATCCGACAATTCCGAGTGCCGCGATCAGGGATCGATCGCAAAAAGATGAATGAGGTGTTGATGAAAATCTCGCGTTCCCTGTTGCTGGCTTCCCTGGTCGCATTCGCCGGCGCCCTGTCCGCCCAGACGACGTCACTGCCGCCGAAGCCTTCGACGCCGCCCAAGCCGGTCCCGACCATTCCGCAGACGCCGATCCCGCCGGCACCGCAGCCGAACGCGGAAGCGTGGGTGCTGATGGATTTCGCCAATGGCCAGATCCTCGCGTCCAACAACATGGACCAGCGGCGCGCGCCCGCCTCGCTCACCAAGATCATGACCGAATACGTGGTCGACGCCGAGCTCGCAGCCGGCAAGATCCACATGGACGACAAGGTGCACATTTCCGAGCACGCCTGGCGCGCCGGCGGCGCCGGCACCGACGGCTCCACCAGCTTCCTCAAGCTGGACTCGGAGGTTCCGCTCAAGGACCTCCTGTACGGCATGATCATCCAGTCGGGCAACGACGCCGCGATCGCGCTGGCCGAGCACGTGGCGGGCTCCGAGCAGGCGTTCGCGCAGATGATGAATGCGTACGCACAGCGGCTCGGGATGACCGGCACGCACTTCATCAACGCCTCCGGGTACCCGGCACCCGACCACTACAGCACCGCGCACGACATCGCGATCCTGTCGCGCGCCCTGATCGCGCACTTCCCCGAGGAGTACAAGATCTCGAAAATCAAGGCGTTCGAGTGGAACGGCATCACCCAGCACAACCGCAACACGCTGCTCTGGACCGACCCCTCCGTGGACGGCATCAAGACCGGCTCGACCAGCGAAGCCGGCTACTGCCTCGCCGCCTCGGCGCTGCGCAACGGCATGCGGCTGATCGCGGTCACCATGGGCGGGCCCGACATGAACGCGGCGACCACCGGCGACGAGGCGCTGCTCAACTGGGGCTTCAATTTCTACCGCACCCACGACCTCTACCAGGCCGGCCAGGTGCTCGCGACCCCGCGGCTCTGGAAGGGCGAGGCGGACACGCTGGAACTCGGCATCGCGCATGACGCGTCGGTGACGATCCCGCGCGGCCGCTACGACAAGCTCCAGGCCACGCTCGAAATCCCGGCGACCCTCGTCGCGCCCTTCAAGAAAGGCCAGCAGGTCGGCACGTTGAAGGTCACCTTCGACGGCAAACCGCTGGTGACCGAACCGCTGGTGGTGCTGAAGGACGCGCCGCAGGGCGGGTTCTTCACGCGGCTTTGGGATGCGATCCGGCTGTGGTTCCACCACGGCAAGGGCATCACCACCTCGCCGGCGCCGACCGTCACGGTATCGCCGGCCTCCAGCGTCGCGGCGCCCGCCGCGACGGAGTAGCGATACGCCATGCGCGAACTGCACGACATCGAGAAGAACGAGGGCCAGGGCTTCCAGTTCCCGGGCAGTTTCGAGATCACCGCGATGGGCAACGCCAATGCCAACCTGCGCGAGCGCGTCCAGGAAATCCTGCGCGGCCTCGGCCTCTCGGTACTGGAAGCCAGCGTGCGCGAACGCACCTCGCGGGAGGGGAACTATGTTTCCGTGAGCGTGGTGTTCACCTGCCCGTCCCGCGAGAAATACGAGGCCGCGCACGCCGCGCTGCGCGCCGACCCGGATATCCGTTACACCTTGTGAACGCCGCAGCCCTGAATCCGGAGTGCATTGATGTGCTCTCGCTTACCCCTTTCCGCAGGAAGGGGGTCGCCGCGCAGCGGCGGGGGGATGTCGAGATATGAAGAGCCATCCCCCTCAGTCCCCCTTCGCAAGCGAAGGGGGAAGTAGCGCGCGCGATTCTGGACCGCTGCTGGTTCGTCGTCTGGGCCGCCAGCCCTACGAACCCGTTTGGCGGGCGATGCAGGCGTTCACCGATGCGCGGGGGCCGGACACGCCCGACGAGCTGTGGCTGGTCGAACACGAGCCGGTGTTCACGCTGGGCCAGGCCGGCAGGCCCGAACACGTGCTGGCGGCGGGCAGCATTCCGGTTGTCCACGTCGATCGCGGCGGCCAGGTGACCTACCACGGCCCCGGCCAGATCGTCGCCTATCCACTGCTGGACCTGCGCAGGCTGCACCTCGGGGTGCGCGAACTGGTGCGGCGGATCGAACAGGCCATCATCGATACGCTCGGCGAATGGAACATCCAGGCAGGGCGCCGGGACGGCGCACCCGGGGTCTACGTGGCCGAGGCCAAGATCGCGGCGCTGGGGCTGCGGGTCCGCCGCGGCTGCACCTTCCATGGCCTCGCCTTCAACATCGCGATGGACCTGGAGCCTTTCCGTCGCATCAACCCCTGTGGTTACGCAGGCCTTCAGGTGACACAAATGCTAGACTTGGGCGGCCCGTCACGGCTGGCCGATGTCGAGGGAATGCTGATTGTTGAGCTGGGTCGACAATTCGGAGTGTCGCCGCAGGAAGCGGACCCCGCCCTGCCCCGTGCCGCCGCGTGACTTGCGGCCGTATCCGGCGCCGATATTTTCCGATACCGTGGCTCCGGACCGTGTCCGCCCCGCCCTCGTCTGCGTTCACCATGCACACGAACCCGCCAGCGAACGGCTGGCGTCTTTTTTCACCTTTCGCGCTTGTACGCGCTCGCGGCCGGCGTAGTCCGTCCGCCCAAGGAAAGTCCATGTTGCAGCGCTTCTTCGTTGTCCTGATCGCCCTCGCCGTTTCGTTCGGCGCGCGCGCCCAAAACCCCGCGCCGGCCGTGAACTGCCCGGCTTCGGCGTCCAGCGTGCTGACCACGCCGGTCGCCAAATACAAGTCGGTGCCGGCCAAGGTTCTGAAACCGACCTCCGCCCAGGGCCAGGCGGCGATCCTGGCCGCGCGCTTGCTGACGCGCTTCCAGTACGAGGCCCTGCCGCTCGACGACGCGATGTCGGCGAAGATCTTCAAGGCCTATTTCAAGGCGCTGGACGGCAGCAAGCTGTTCTTCACCCAGGCCGACATCGACCACTTCGCACCCTACCGCACCAAACTCGACGACGCGATCTGGAGCGGCGACATGTCCGTTCCGTTCGAGATCTTCAACCTGTACCAGAAGCGCGCCGCCGAGCGCACCGATTACGCGTTGGCGCTGCTCAAGAAGGGCCTGACCCTCGATACGGACGCCAGTTACACCTTCGATCGCGACGACGCGCCGTGGGCCAGCGATGCCCAGGCGCTGGATGCCTTGTGGACCAAGCGCGTCAAGAACGACTGGATCCGCCTGAAGCTCGCGGGCAAGGACGACGCCGAGATCCGCAAGACCCTGTCGCGCCGCTACGAGAACTACCTCGACCGGGTGCACCAGCTCGACAGCGAGGACGTGTTCCAGACCTTCATGAACGCCTATGCCACGGCGATCGACCCGCATACGAACTATTTCGGACCGCGCGCCAGCCAGAACTTCGACATCACGATGAAGCTGTCGCTGGAAGGCATCGGTGCGGTGCTGCAGGAGCACGACGAATACACCGTGATCCGCGAGGTCGTGCCGGGCGGTCCGGCCGCGAAGTCGGGCAAGCTCGAGGTCGGCGACAAGATCGTCGGCGTCGGCCAGGGCGAGTGCGGCGCGATCGTCGACACCGTCGGCTGGCGGATCGACGACGTGGTCGCCAAGATCCGCGGCCACAAGGGCACGACCGTGCGGATCGAGGTTCTGCCCGCCGAGGGCGGCCCGGACGCCAAGCCGGTGATCGTTACGCTGGTGCGCAAGAAGGTCACGATCGCCGAGCAGGCCGCCAAGAAGAAGATCATCGACGTCAAGGAGAACGGCCGCACCATCAAGGTCGGCGTCATCGACCTGCCGAGCTTCTACGAGGACTTCGACGCGCGCCGCCGCGGCGACGCCGATTTCAAGAGCGCCTCGCGCGATGTCGCCAAGCTGCTCGCCGAATTGAAGGCGGCCAAGGTCTCGGCGGTGATCGTGGACCTGCGCGACAACGGCGGCGGTTCGCTGTCGGAGGCCGTGAACCTGACCGGGCTGTTCACCGGAAAGGGTCCGGTGGTGCAGGTCCGTGACAACCGGGGGCAGGTCGAGGAACAGGATTCGACCCAGAAGATGCTGTGGACCGGGCCGATGGCGGTGCTGGTGAACCGTGGCTCGGCGTCGGCCAGCGAGATCTTCACGGCCGCGATCCAGGATTACGGCCGCGGGCTGATTATCGGCGAGCAGACCTTCGGCAAGGGCACGGTGCAGAACCTGACCGACCTCGACCAGCTCGCGATGAACGACAACCCGAGCTTCGGCGAGCTCAAGATGACCATCGCCGAATTCTTCCGGATCAACGGCGATTCGACGCAACTGCACGGCGTGATGCCGGACATCAAGTTCCCGCATTCGATCGGCTACAAGGACTACGGCGAGTCGAGCTTCGAGAACGCCCTGAAGTGGACCCAAATCGATCCGGCCACCTATTCGCCGGTCGCCGACCAGCAACCCCTCGTCGCCCCGCTGGTGGCCGAGCACGACGCGCGTGCCAAGACCGATCCCGCGTGGAACCTGCTGCTGGACGAACTCACCGCCGCGCGCAAGCTGCACGACCAAAAGACCGTGTCGCTCAACTACGACGTCCGCCGGGCCGAGCGCAAGAAGCAGGAAGCCCAGGACGCCGAATTCAAGAAGCGGCGCGAAGCGCTGGGCGACGTGTCCGCGATCCTGCTGGAACCCGACAACGGCCTCACCCCGGGCGAGCAGAACGTCAGGAAATCGGTGGCGCGCGAGAAGGCCGCCAAGCAAGCCAAGGACATCGAACTCGAGGAAGCCGCGCACATCATGGCCGACGAAGTGGCGTTGCTGGCGCAGAAGCCGACGCTCGCGCACGAGGCGCTGCCCAAGCAGGCATTCGCCGGCTCGTTTTCGCTCGCCGGCGTGATCCCTTCTGACAGGCGGGCCACCGCCGAACCAGGATCGACGCCCGCGCCGCCTCCCGCTTCGACCCCTGCCAGCGCCGGGACGCCCGCCAGCGCCGGCAGTTCGAACTGAGGTCGATCACCGGAGGGCTTGTCGCGGCCATGGGCCGCTCCCGCGAATGCGGCGGCTCTTCGCGGGCATGGCGGCGCCCAGGCGTCTCGCCATGCATCGCATCCCCCGCAGCTGCCTGCCCGGGCAGACAGCCCCGCCCCCCTTCGTGCTGAAGGGGGTGCTCCAGCCATGTTGCGGCTTTGAAAACCCGATCGCCGTGGAACAGCGACCGGCGTTCAGGCCGAAATCGCGAGCCGCTCCGAGCGGTACACGACGGCGGTGATCAGGCCCAGGACCGCGGCGAAGGCGAACCCGCACACCAGCGCCAGGCCGATGTCGCCATAGGCCACGGGGATGCCGCGCAGCAGGTCGCTGATGCCGATCTGCTGGCCGAGCAGCGGCACCGCGTACATCCAGTGCGCGGGCTTGAGCGGCATGAAGCTCATCAGCATCGAGGGCAGGATCGGGATGATCATCAGGAGACCGAGGTAGGTCTGGGCCTCGCGATAGCTCTTGGCGAACGCCGCGACCAGGGTTTCCAGCACCGCGAATACCAGGATCAGCGGCAGCTCCAGCAGGATCGCCTGGGCGATGAAGCCGGGGCCGAGGTCGAAGGACATGCCGAGTTTTTCGGCCGGCAGGAAGGTGCCGGCGATCGAAAACGCCACAGCCGTCAGCACCAGGCTGGCCAGCGAATACGCGCTGATCGCACCGAGCTTGCCGACGAGGATCCGCCAGCGCGCCACCGGGTTGGCGAACAGCGGTTCCAGCGATTGCCGCTCGCGCTCGCCCGCGGTCAGGTCGATCGCGAGGTACATGCCGCCGATGTACACCGCGAACACGAAGAAGTACGGCAGGATGCTGAGCATCATCCCGGCGCGCGATTGCGGCGTCGACTGGTCCCGCTTGCTGACCACCACCGGCGATGCGATTCCGGGCGACAAGCCCCGCGCCAGCAGCCGCAGCGCACCCTGCTGCTGGCTGTAGCGCTTCAGCATGCCTTCGAGTCGGCTGGTCGGCGTTCCGGATTCACGCTGCGAGGCGTCGTAGATCAACTCGACCTGCGCCGGATCGCCGTTGCGCCACGCCTTCGCGTAATCGGCCCGGATCCTAAGCACCACGTCGGCGTCGCGATTGCGCACCGCCTGGTCCGGGTCGGCGATCGGCGGCTGCGGCACCAGGCCCTGCTGCTTCAGGGCATCGATCAGGTTCGGGGCGTATTCGGCGCCGATGACCGGGACCTTGAGCGGCCCCTCGGCCTTCTTCATTTCCTGCCCGACCAGCGTGTTCATCAGCACCACGAACAGGATCGGCCCGAACAGCGGCCCGTAGATCAGCGCGCTGAACACCGTGCGCTTGTCGCGCAGGTTCTCGCGGATTTCCTTCCACCAGACCGTCAGCATCGCGCTCATGCGGCAAGCCCCTCTTCACTGCCGATCAATTTCACGAAGGCATCCTCCAGGTTGGCTTCGCCGGTCTGCGCGCGCAGCGCATCCGGCGTCTCGTCGGCCACCACGCGGCCGTTCGCGATCACCACGATGCGGTCGCACAGCATCGCGACCTCCTGCATGATGTGGCTGGAAAACAGCACGCAGCGGCCCTCCGCCTTGAGGTTCCTCATGAAGGCGCGCAGGCCGCGCGTGGCCATCACGTCGAGCCCGTTGGTCGGCTCGTCCAGGATCACGTTCTTCGGGTCGTGCACCAGCGCGCGCGCAATCGCGGTCTTGACGCGCTGGCCTTGCGAGAAGCCTTCCGTGCGGCGATCCAGGATGTCGCGCATCTCCAGCGCGTCGACCAGTTTTTCGCGGCGCTGGTGCATCAGCGCGGTCTCGATGCCGTGCAGGCGCGCGAAGTACTCGATGTTCTCGCGCGCGGTGAGGCGCTTGTACAGGCCACGCGCGTCGGGCAGCACGCCCAGCCGGCGGCGCACCGCGATCGGATCCACCGCGGCATCGATGCCATCGACCAGCACCTTGCCCGAAGCGGGCTTCATCAGGGTGTAGAGCATCCGCAAGGTGGTGGTCTTGCCGGCGCCGTTCGGGCCGAGCAACCCGGTGATCTCGCCATCGCGGGCGGTGAACGTGACGCCGTCGACGGCTTTCACCGCGCCGAAGGCCTTGTGCAGGTCCTGTACTTCGATCATTGCGGACTCCCGCTGCGGTTCGTCGCGACGTGATGGATTTGCGATTGGGAAACACGGAGCTCGGAAAAGCCATCCCCCTCGATCCCCCTTCCCTTGGAAGGGGGAAGAAAAGCGCGGGGCAGTCCGCTTCTCACCCCCTTCCGAAGGAAGGGCGGCCCGAAGGGCCGTGCGCGAAGCGCGGCCGCGCAGCGGCGGGGGGATGAACGCTTCACGGCGCCGCTCCGTTGAAATCCACGAACGCGGGGACCGGTCCGATGCGTTTCAGGCACTTTGCATCGAGCTTCTCCGGTTGCAGGCTGGCGACGAAGTCGTCGACCAGGTCCGGCATGCAGCCCGCGTTGATCGGCTCGGCATGCCCCAATCCCGCGACCACGAGCGAGCGGCCGTTGGACAGCCCCTTCAACACCTCGGCGGCGTTGGACGGCGGCGTCACCGGATCGCGTTCGCCCGAGATCAGCAGGGTCGGGATCGAGGACCGGAAAGGCGCGTGGAAGTCCTTCGGCGCCGCCGCATGCGGCCATGCCTTGCAGGCCGCCAACAGGTCGTCGATCATCGAGGAGCCGAGGATCGTGTCCTTGTCCTGCGGGCGCGGCTTCAGCAGCGAGGCGTCCTCGCTGCAGACGACCGAGAACTGCATCCCGCCCTGCATCGATTGCGACACGCCGCTGGTCAGGAGTTTCGCCTGTCCCATCAGCGGCGCGTAGTTGCCGTGGGCGGCCTCGTCGACTGCCAGCGGCAGCAGCGCCGCGGTCGCGGCCGAATAGGAGAAGAAGCGCACCACGCCGGCGAGCGTGTCCGCGCTCAGCTTGCGGGTGACCGGCTTGTAGCTGTAGGGATCGGCGAAGGTGACCTGCTGCGGCGGCGCGACCTCGAGCTTTGCATGCAACTGGTGCAGGGTCGCGAGCCAGTCGCCGAATCGCTTCTTGCAGGCGGGCGCCGCGTTGCAGGCTTCCGACTGCAGCTTCAGCGAATGCTCCAGGGCCTCGGCGAAGGACTCGCCGAGCACGAGCTGGTTCGGCACCACGCCATCGAGGACGATGCTGCGCACCGCGTCCGGATGCGCACCGGCGTAGTGCTGCGCCATGCGCGTGCCGTAGGACACCCCGACGAGGTCCAGCTCCGGTGCGCCGAGCGCCTGGCGGACAGCCTCGAGGTCAGCGACCGCGTCGGTGGTCGTGTAGTAGCGCGGGTCGGCGGTCTTCTCGACCTCGGCCGCGCACTTGCCGATCATTTCGGTCATGCGTGCGGAGTCCGGCGCCGCATCCGTGAACTTGTCCAGTTCCTTCTCGACGTCGGGGCAGGTCAGCGGATGCGAGCCGCCGGTGCCACGCTGGTCCAGCAGCAGCAGGTCGTGGTGCTTCAGCAGCGGCGCGAACGCCGGCGCCATTTCGGGGTAGGTTTCGATCGCCGACTGCCCGGGCCCGCCGGCGAGGTACACGACGAGATCCCTGGCCGGCACCGCCGAGTCGCTCTTGATGATCGCGAGCTTCAGGTCGATCGTGCGCGAGTCGGGGTCGGCGCGATTTTCCGGAACCGGGAACTTGCCACAGAAGGCCGGCGTGGTCACGGCGCTGTGCGGCTGTTTCAACTGGCACGCCGTCAGCGTGAGCTTGCCCATCACCAGCTTTTCGGGCGCCGCGGGCTTTCGCGGGGCGGTGGACGCGGGTGCAACCGCCGCCGGCGAGGCGGGCGGCGCCGATGCAGTGGCCGCAACCGAACCGGCGTCGTCCGCCGCGGGCGCCTGCGCGTGATCCCTGCCCCACCACTGCCAGCCGATTACCCCCGCCGCGATCACGATGGCGGCGATGCGCATGAGCACGCGCGCATTCATCTTCGGCGCGTTGATTGTCATTGGCGTCCCTCGTCCGGTTCGAACATGGATTCGATGCGTTGCTTGAACAGCCGTGCCAGCTTGAACGCCAGCGGCAGGCTCGGGTCGTACTTGCCGTTCTCGATCGCGTTGATGGTCTGGCGCGACACGTCCAGGTGCTCGGCCAGCACGCCCTGCGACCAGCCGTGCGCCTCACGCAACTCCCTGACGCGGTTCTTCATCGCGCACGATGGCGCCACTTCGCCAGCGCGCAGGCGAGCCCGTACACCGTCGCCAGCGCCGGCAGCACCATCAACAAGGCGAACGTTGCGTCGAACACAGCCAGCTTCGCGGCCGACAGCAGCCCCAGCGACATGCCCACCAGCCCCACCACGAGGACCGCGATGCCGGAGGCTTCGAGGTGCTGGCGCCGCTCCATCTCGTCGCAGCGGTTGACGTAGCGGACCATCACCCACGCCACGAACAGCAGCGGCGCCATCGGCGACAACGCCGCCGCCGCCTTCAGCCAGGGCGTGGCGATCTGGTCCACCAGCGGCAGGACGTACAACGCCAACAGGATGTAGACGAGGAACGCCGGCAGCATCGCCCGCATCTGCCAGCGGTCGATGTTGCGTACCCGTTCGTTCAGGACCGCCTTGCAGGCGTACACGAGCAGCAGCAAGCCGGCCACGATCACCAGCAACGCCAGTCCACGCACCACCAGCTCACGGTTGTCGAGCAGCAGCCAGAACCCGCCGATGTACAGGACCCACGCAAGCACCAGCGCGCCCCAGCGTTGCCAGGCCGGCCACTGGTCCATCCGTCCGATTGCCATGCGTCCCATCGTGAAGGTTCCCCATGCGGCCATGGCCGTCGTCCCCGCCGTGTCAAGTGTGCTTGACAGACACTCTAGCGACGCGTTTTCATCGTGTCAAGCAGACTTGACACAGCGCGCCACGCAAGTCCGCGCCGGGCAGGCCGGATCAAGCCGCGCAGCGGTGGATCCCGCGGGTCCGCATTCCATGCCGGCTTCGGCCTGCGGCCTTGATCCGGCCTACGCCACCGCTTGGCGCAATGAACCCAGTGCGTCGTTGAAGGTCTTGCTGGGACGCATCGCCGCACGCACCTTCGCCATGTCGGGGCGGTAGTAGCCACCGAGGTCGACAGGCTCGCCCTGCACACCTTTCAACTCGCCGACGATCGTGGCTTCGGAGGCTTCGAGTTCATCGGCGAGCCTGCCGAAGAGCTTCGCGAGTGGGGCGTCATCCTGCTGGTCGGCCAGGGCGCGCGCCCAGTACATCGCGAGGTAGAAGTGGCTGCCGCGGTTGTCGATCTCGCCGAGCTTGCGCGCGGGCGACTTGTTGGTCTCGAGGAAGCGCCCTATCGCCTGGTCCAGCGCTGCCGCCAGCACCCTCGCACGTCCGTTGTCGTACGTGCGGGCGAGGTGTTCGAGTGACGCACCCAGCGCGAGGAACTCGCCCAGCGAATCCCAGCGCAGGTAATCCTCGGCCACGAACTGCTGCACGTGCTTGGGCGCCGAACCGCCCGCGCCGGTTTCGAACAGGCCGCCGCCCGCCATCAGCGGCACGATCGACAGCATCTTGGCGCTG
>DASSOQ010000050.1:0-26437 GCA_035700365.1 Rhodanobacteraceae bacterium
GTCCATGCTGGTAGCAAGGCCGCACAGCAGCGAGCACAGCGAGAACAGCGCGGTCGCCCATACGAACAGCTTCACTTCGCCGAAGCGCCGCGACAGGAATCCCGTCAACGGCAAGGCGATCGCGTTCGACACCGCGAACGAAGTGATAACCCAGGTCGACTGCGTCAGGCTCGCCCCGAGGTTGCCGGCGATCGTCGGCAGTGAGATGTTGGTGATGGTGATGTCCAGCACTTGCATGAACGTCGCCAGCGACAAGCCGATGGTCGCCAGCGGCAGGCTGGAAGGACGAAACTCGCCGAAGCTGCCGGCGGTCGTGGTGGCGCTGGATGCCATGAATACCTTCTGGTGTCAGACGGAGCGGCTGTTGCGAAGAATTCGCACGGGTAGGACGCGGGCCAAAACAGTCCGCGTAGCCCGGATGAAGCGCAGTGGAACCCGGGATGGCGTTCCCGGATTCCGGCGCTGAGCGCCTACATCCGGGCTACCAACTCATCCGCCGTGTCAAAAGGATTCTCCAATCATGGACGAACACACACTCAGTGCCCGGCTACCTGCGCCGCAGCCTTGCCGCTGTTGGCATGGATGATCCTGGCGATCAAGGCATCGACCTTGGTCGTGTCGTTCGCGTACACGTCGGTGCTGAATACCGGGTGCTGCGGCGGCTGCTGCGACAGCATCGGGCCGGACTGGTCGTGGAGGTTCACCTCGACGTTCATCGACAACCCGATCCGCAAGGGATGCTCGTCGAGCTCCTTCTGGTCGAGGTCGATGCGCACCGGCAGGCGCTGCACGATCTTGATCCAGTTGCCGGACGCATTCTGCGCCGGCAACAGCGAAAACGCGCTGCCGGTGCCGATGCCGAGGCCGGCGACGTGGCCGTGGTAGGTCACGTCGCCGCCATACACGTCGGAAGTCAGCGTCACCGGCTGGCCGATCCGCATTTCGCGCAACTGCGTTTCCTTGAAGTTGGCATCGACCCACACCTGGTGCAACGGAACCACCGCCATCAGCGGCGTTCCGGGCTGCACGCGCTGGCCCACCTGCACGGTGCGCTTGGCAACGTAGCCGGCGACCGGCGCGACGATCGTCGTGCGCTGGTCATCGAGCCAGGCTGCACGCACCTTGGCCGCGGCGGCCTTCACGTCCGGATGCGAGGCGATCTCGGTGTCCGACACCAGCGCGCTGGTGGTCGCGAGTTGCGCCTGGGCGGCGGCCAGCGCGCTTTCCGCAGTGGTGAGGGCGTCGTGGGCGTGGGCGAGTTCCTCGGCGGAGATCGCCCCGGACGCGGCCAGGCCCTTGCGGCGCCGGTAGTCGGCACGCGCCTGCTCGACCGCCGCTTCGCTGGCCGCGACGTCCGCCTTGGAACTGTGCACCGTGCTATACAGGCCCCGGACCTTGCGCACGGCCTGGGCGAGCGCGGCTTCGGCTTCGTCGAGGGCCACGTCCGCGCTGGACGAGTCGAGTTTCACCAGCGTCTGCCCCTGGCGAACGTAGTCGTTGTCCTCGGCGCCGATGCTGATAACGGTACCGGGCACCTGCGGCGTGATCTGCACCACGTTGCCGTCGACGTACGCATCGTCCGTGCTTTCGTACCAGCGCCCGACCATGAAGTGGTAGATGGCCCAGATGATCGCGACGACCACGATCACGGCCACCAGGCCGCGCAACAACCAGCGGCGCTTGCGCTGCCGCTTCGCCTTCTGCTGGGCGGCGGCGTCTTCTTCGGTAACCGGGTTCGGATTGATCGGGGAGGTCATCGATGTGCCTTGTGTTCGGATCGGGTGGCGGGCGTGGCGGCCAGTGACGGGCCCTCGTCCGACGGCTGGAAGCCGCCGCCCAGTGCCTCGTTGAGCGTCGCCCATGCATCGCTGCGGCGCGTCTGCAGCTTCGCCAGTTGCTGCTCGGCGGCGATCAACTCCTGGCGCACGCTCAGCGCTTCCAGGAAGTTGCCGACGCCGGCGCGATAGCGCTGCATCGCAAGCTTGTAGGCATCGGCGGCACTGCTGCGCGCCGTCTCCGCGTCCGCGACCTGCACGCCAAGCGAACGCAGCGCGTCGACCTCACCCGCGACCTGGTTGATCGCGTGCACCAGCGTCTGGTTGTATTGCGCGACCGCGATGTCGTGGGCCGCGTCCTTGCCGGCGAGATTCGCGCGCAAGGCACCTCCCTCGAAGATCGGCAGGCTCAGGGCCGGCGAAATCGTGTAGAAGCGGTTGCGCAGCGAGAGCAGGTTCATCGAGGACGGGGCGATCAAGCCCATCAGCGAGCTGATCCCGATGTTCGGCAGGAACTTGGCTTTCGCGGCCTTGATGTCCTGGGTCGATGCCTCGACACGCCAGCGTGCGGCGACCACGTCCGGACGCCGTCCCAGCAGCTCGGCCGGCAGGTCGCTCGGCAGCGCGAGTTCCGGGATCGACGGCAGCTCCGGGCGCTGGATCGATAGCGCACGATCAGGGCCCGCACCGAGCAGCGCGGCCAGCACCAGGCCATCGGTGTGCACTGCATGGTCGGCCGCCTCGAGTTGCGCGCGCGCGGTTGCCGTTTCGCCCTGGATCCGGGCGAGCTGGAAGCGGCTGTCGACGCCGCTGGCAACGCGCTTCTTCGTGAGATCAAGGAAGTCCTGCGCGCGCTGCAGCTCGTCCTTCGCGAGGTCGCGCTGCTGGTATGCACCGGCCAGGTTGAAATACGCCTGCACCACGTCGGCCGACAACTTGAGCCGCGCCGCCCGGCTGTCGACTTCGGCCGCGTGCGCATTGCCGACCGCGGCTTCCCACGCGGCGCGCTTGCCGCCCCACAGGTCGAAGTTCCAGTCGAAGCTCAAGTAGCCGTAGCGGATGACGCCGAAATGGCCGTTCGCGATCGGCGGCATGATCGGCGGCACCCGGGCGCCGGCCACGCTGGCGCCGCCGTTCAGGGTCGGCTTGCGGGAGGCGTCGGCCGCGTTGGCGGCAGCCAGTGCGGCGCGCACCCTCGCGTCGGCCAGGGTCATGCCGGGATTGCCCGCGATCGCCTCGTCGACCAGCTTGTCGAGCTGCGGATCGCCGATCGCCTTCCACCAGTTCTGGTCCGGCCAGGCCGCGGCGTCGATTTTCACGCCGGCGAGGCTTTGCCCGGCGTGCAGGTCCTGCGGCGCCTTCGGGGTCGCCTCCGGATGCAGGCCGCCGGTGCTGGCGCAGCCGCCCAGGGCGCCGGCAACCAGGAAAACAACAAGTCCGCTGCGGTGTCGGAAACCCGAAAGTGTCATGGCTTGAGCCGGAAAAGTGGCAAAGGTTGGGGCCGGAGCCGGCGATTCAATCCCGCTGGGAAAGTTCACGCACGGACTGGACGTGGTCCAGCACCTTCGCGAGGGTGCCGTGCAGCCGATCGCGCTCGCTCGGCGAGGTCGTGGCAAAGATCCGCTCGGCCACTGCGTCGCAGTAACCGATCACGCGCTTGCGGAGCGCCTTGCCCTGTGTCGTCAGTTCAAGCCGCAGGGCGCGCCGGTCGACGGCGTCGGGAACCCGCCGCAGGTAACCGCGCTGCTCCAGCTTGTCGAGCAGGCGGGTCAGCGCGCCCGGATTGTAATGCAGCGCCCGCGCCAGCTCGACCGGGGCCATCGGCTTTTCCTGCCCGAGCAGCTTGAGTGCGAGGAATTGCGTGAAACTGAGCTCGACGCGCTGGCGCTCCATTTCCTGCTCGACCGCGCCGACGAACTCCGCGCGCAGCCGGCCGATCAGGCGGCACAACTGGAACGCCGAGTCGGGCGGGGTTGCGGGACGATTCATGCCGAGGATGATACTGTCTCGGCTTTAATTGTCAAGGCAATTATAATTCCGGCAACCATTGCGGCCGCGGCAAGGCCCGCCAGGAACAGGGGCATGACCAGCGGCCGATGGCAGTCCGGCCGCTCGTCGTGGCGCTGCGCCACGTTTCCCACGCGCACCTGTTCTGCCATGGCAAGGACCGGGGCGGGAAGATGCCGGTGGCGGGGCGGTCGCCGGGGCCGGGACTGCAGGCGACGGGGAGATTGGCCGTGCACCGGCTGTTGGGCTTCGCTGCGCCCAGCACCAACCTGCGCGACTTCGCTCGACGCGGCGGCAGGTTGGGCTGATCCCGGACTTGCTCCCGGGGGAAGCCCAACGGCCGTCCGCAGCCCGATGGCGCGGCGGATATGCCGCCTACGAGCCCTTCACCACGGGTCGCGCCGGATCGCTCACCCAGCCGCTCCATGACGGCGCGAACAGCCGCGAGCCATGCAGGCCCGCCGCTTCCATCGCCAACAGGTTGTGGCAGGCGGTCACGCCGGAACCGCACATGTGCACGACGTCCCGCGGTGCGCGCCCGCCGAGCGCCCCGTTCCACTCTTCGCGAAGCGCCGCGGCCGGCTTGAAGCGCCCGTCGGGACCGAGGTTCTGCGAGAAGGGCCGGTTGCGCGCGCCAGGAACGTGTCCGCCGACCCGATCGATCGGTTCGGATTCGCCGCGGAACCGCGGCGCCGCGCGCGCGTCGAGCAGCAGCGTCGCAGCTCCCTGCCGCAACCGCCCGAGTTCCTCGTACGACACCACCCTGCGCGGGTCGAAACGGAATTCGACCGGCGCCGACGGAAGCGGTGCGGCCTCGCCCGATGCGGTCGGCAGCCCCGCTTCGCGCCACGCGCGCCAGCCGCCATCCAGCACGCTGGCGGCAATGCCGGCGGCGTCGAGCATCCACCACAGGCGCGCGGCGGCGAGCGCGCCACCCGCATCGTCGTAGGCCACCACCCGCATTCCCAGTCGCCAACCCCAGCGCGCGAGGGTCTGCGCAAAGGCTTCCGGCTCGGGCAGCGGATGCCGCCCCAGCCCCTGCTTCGACAGGTCCGCAAGGTCACGGTCCAGGCTCGCATACACCGCACCGGGAATGTGCGCCTCCAGGAACTCACGCTCGCCCTGCCCCGGATCGGCCAGCGCGAACCGGCAGTCCACGATGAGCACGGATTCGGGCGGCAGGCCTGCCAGCGTCTCCGCATCGATCAGGACGTCATTCATCGGATGGAGGCTCCGCAGGATCTCGGGGGCGAACAGCCTGCAGCGTACACCGTGGAGCGGACACCGTCCGCCGCGGAAACGTCAACCGGGTGGCCATGGCCGCCGTACCAGCGGCGCAGCCCATTGCAACCTTCATGACATGCGGCCCATTCTTCGCAGGAGGTTGACCAGCATCAACGCCGTGGCGCCCCAGATCCGCGGCGCGACACCGGCGTATTCATACACCTTCCGGGGCTCGCCCCGCAGCGGGATCTCGCATTGGCGCAGGTTGGCGGGTTCCAGCAGGAAGTCGAGCGGCACTTCGAAGATCCGCGCGACTTCCTGCGGCTGCGGCGAAAGGACGGCATCGGGCGCCAGCCTCGCCACCACCGGCGTGACGCAGAAACCGCTGATCGTCTCCAGCCGGTCGAGGTAACCGAGCGGCTCGACCGCACCGGCATCGAGGGCGATCTCCTCGCGTGCTTCGCGCAGCGCCGTCGCCGTGGCGTCGGCATCCTCGGGATCGGAACGGCCTCCGGGGAAGCTGACCTGGCCCGCATGGTGCGCGAGATCGTCGCATCGCAGCGTGAACACCACCCCGGGCTCCGGCGCATCGCGGATCGCCATCAAAACCGCGGCCTCCGCGCGCGGCGCGTCTTCCAGGATCCCGCGGAGCGATGCATGGTTCCAGCCCGGCGATGCGGGCGGCGCATCGAGTGGATGCAGCGCCTGCGCCACCGCCGTGAACCAGTTCGTCATGGTCGCGCCGCCTTCCGTACGGGCTGAACTTCCGCGATCCAGCGCCGGCGCTCGGCGTCATCCATCGTGCCCCAGCGGGCGATTTCCGCCAGCGTGCGGCGGCAGCCCAGGCACAAGCCTCCGGCGTCCATCCGGCAGATGCCGATGCACGGCGTCACCGGCGGGTCGTGCTCCGGACGATGGGGATCGGGCGACATGCCGCAAGCCTACCGCACCCGCGATGGGCGGCGCGACGGCAAGGTGCCTCGCCGGAACCCGCCAGGCGCGTTCGCACGGGGAGTCGCAACAACACCGATCCGGCCTGCGCGAACCCGCCCCCGAAGCCACCCACGTGCCGCCTCGCTCAGGGCTGCACGCCGAGCAGGCGGATGTCGAACACCAGCGCCTCGTTCGGGCCGATCCTGGGCGGCTCGCCCCGGATGCCGTAGGCCTGTTCCGGGGGAATGAACACCTGCCAATGATCGCCGACGTGCATGCGGGTGATGATCTGGCGCCAGCCGGGAATCATCTGGTTCACCGGAAACACCACCGGCTTGCCGCGGTCCTCGGTGTTGTCGAACACGGTGCCGTCGAGGAATGCGCCCCGGTACTGCAGCGTCACCTTGCTGTCGATGGTCGGGCTCTTGTCGTCGCTGCCGCCGTCGAGCACCTTGTACTGCACGCCCGAAGCGAGCGTCACGACGCCCGGCTTCTGCTTGTTGCGCGCGAAGAATTCGTGCGCCTTCTCGAGGTTGGCGGCCGCGAGCTTCTGGTAGGCCGCGCGCGCGTCGGCGATCATCTGCTGCTGCATCGCGCGGATCACCTGCTGCATTTCCTGCGGCGGGTACGCAGGCTTCTTGCGCGAGTAGCCATCCTGCACACCGCGCAGCACGGTCGTGATGTCGACGTCGTGCTTGCGCCGGCCGAGATCGAGCCCGGCCTCGTAACCGAGCGCGTAGGAAAGCTCCGCCCGCTTGGCGGCGGACGCCTCGGGCTTGGCGGTTTGTGCGGCGCCCGCGTCGATGGCCCACAGCGTGGCCGCAATGAGCACCATCGCCACGACGATCCTGCCCATGCCGGTTTCCAATGCGTTCTGCGTCATCCGTTGCCCGCGATCAATGGCGCCAATCCGCGCTGTGCGCCCATTTGGAGCGCCGGGGCCGCGAAAGGTTCCCGAATGTCATTGTTTTTCCCGGTACTTCTTCTCGCCCGCCCGGACCGGCAGGTCCAGCCGGTTCTCCGGCGGCGCCAATGGACAGGTCGCGTAGGCCGTGAAGGCGCACGGCGGGTTGTACGCCTTGTTGAAGTCGAGCACGATCCTGCCGTCGGCAGGCATGTCCGCATACAGGAAGCGCGCGGCGCCATGGGTTTCCTTGCCGGACGTGCGATCGCCGAAGATCAGGAACAGTTGCCGGTCACCCGGCGCCTCGAGGACCGGGTACAGCTCGAACGGCCGCCCGTCGCGCTCGAAGATCGCCTTCCCGGGTGCCGGATACCGTTCGATCGTGCCGATCACGGTGCCCGTCGCAAGGGCGAACGGCGGATCCAGCGGTTGCCATGCGGCGACGATGCGCCACGCCGGATCGACCGGAAAGCGTTCGATGCCCGCAAACCGGGCACGGGTCGCGGCCTCGCTGTCGCGCACCCGCAGGCCCTTGCGGCCGCCACGATCGACGGCGATGAAGCTCACCGTGCCGAACGCCACTTCGGTCGGCTCGGGATGGCTGTCGTCGAGCAGCACCGCGTGCGCCGCGCGTCGTCCATCGACAGTGGCATCGGCCGCGGCATCGACGGCCAACGACAAGCTCCCGTCCGGCTCCCATTCGATGGTGCCGAGACGCGCGGGCGCCTTGGCGAGCACGATGTCGTTTTCGGCAGCGCTGCCGATCCGGTTCACGCCCGGCTGCAGCCATTCGAGCGCTACCAGGCTCAGCCATCCACGCGGCGCGGTGAGCCGCTCGACGCGTGCCGCGTGCCACGCCTCGACCTCGCGCCGATACGACTCGGAATCCATGCAGTGCTCCCGTTTCCGCGACCACGGACCTCCCCACGATAACGCATGCTGCTCGCTGCTTCCCGCCTCGCTCACCGCCCGCGCAGAAACAGCTTGTCCAGCTCCGCAACCGACAACTGCGTCCACGTCGGTCGTCCATGGTTGCACTGGCCGGAGCGTTCGGTCGCTTCCATCTCCCGCAGCAGCGCATTCATCTCCGGAAGGGTCAATCGCCGGTGGGCGCGCACGGAACCGTGGCAGGCCATCGTCGACAGCAATTCGTTCTGCAATTCCTCGAGCCGCCGCGAACTGCCGTGTTCGGCGAGTTCGGCGAGCACGTCACGTGCGAGGCAGCTGGCATCGGCACCTTCGAGCAACGCGGGGATGCGCCGCGCCGTCACCTGGCGCGGCCCGCTGCGGTCGAGCTCGAAGCCGCACGCCGCCAGCATCGCTGCGTGTTCTTCCGCCGCCGTGGCCTCGCGCTCGCTTACCGCGATCGCCTCGGGCACGAGCAGTTGCTGCGATCGCACCCGGTTGGCGTCGCGGGCGGCCTTCAGTTTCTCGTAGGTCACGCGCTCGTGCGCGGCATGCATGTCGACCAGCACCAGGCCGTGCGCGTTCTCGGCGAGGATGTAGATGCCCGCGAGCTGCGCCAGCGCATAGCCGAGCGGCGGAACTTCGCCCGCGGACGTTTCCGGCAGGCGCATTCGTTCGGCATGCGGCGCCTCAACGGCGCCCAGCAGCGCCGCATACGCATCGGCGCGCGCCTCGCGGATACCCAGCCCGAACTGCCGCCGCCCCGAAATGGTGTCAGGGACAATTTCCCCCATGCAAGCCCGGTTCGCCGCCACCGCGCCGTTGGAAATTGTCCCTGACACCATTTCGCTTTCGCCCGCGCGGGTCTGCGCCACGGCGTCGTGCAGCGCGCGGAACAGGAAGTCGTGCACCAGCCGCGTGTCGCGGAAACGCACCTCGCGCTTGGCTGGATGCACGTTGACGTCGACCGCCGCCGGATCGAGTTCCAGGAACAGCACGAATGCCGGATGGCGGCCGTGGTACAGCACGTCGGCATAGGCTTGCCGCACCGCGTGCGCGACGCTGCGGTCGCGCACCAGCCGGCCGTTCACGTGGAAGTACTGCTGGTCGGCCTGCGCGCGCGAGGCGGTCGGCAACCCGATCCACCCAGCCAGCCGCAGACCGGCCGCGGCGTGGTCGATGTGCAGGCAGTTGGCCGCGAACGCGTCGCCCAGCAGCTCGCCGACCCGCGTGAGCCGCGCGGCGTCATCGGCGGCCCCCTTCAGGATGCGCACGGGCTTGCCGTTGTGGGTCAGCCGGAACTCGACGTCCGGCCTGACCAGCGCGAGCGCGCGCACCAGCTCGTCGATGTGCGCGAACTCGGTGCGCTCGCTGCGCAGGAACTTGCGGCGCGCCGGCACTGCATGGAACAGGTCGCGCACTTCCACCGTGGTGCCGGGCGGGTGCGCGGACGGTCGCGGCTGCGCCGATCCGCCATCCAGGCGCATCGCGTGCGCGTCTGAATGACGGCGGGAGGTGATGCTGGCACGGGATACGGATGCGATCGACGCGAGGGCCTCGCCCCGGAAGCCGAGGCTCGCGACATGCGTGAGGTCATCGAAACTCGCGATCTTGCTGGTCGCGTGCGGCGCCAACGCCAGCGGCAATTCCGGGCCCGCGATTCCACCGCCATCGTCGCGCACCCGGATCAGCCGCATGCCACCCTGCTCGATGTCGATGTCGATGCGCGTCGCGCCTGCATCGAGGCTGTTTTCCGCCAGCTCCTTGACGACCGACGCCGGTCGTTCGATCACCTCGCCGGCGGCGATCTGGTTGATGAGTTCGGGAGCGAGCGGACGGATGGCGGTCATCGTGCGCAGGATAGCGGAGAGGTGAAACCGGCACCCGGACGCGCGGCCTTGTCCGCATCACCCCGCATCGATCCGGGTCAAATGCCCTTTCCCGAGCCGTGACAGGTCAATCGATGGCATTGCCACCTACGATCCGGTAGCAGGGAACGTACTTGCTGCCCGGCAGCTTCATCCGGTGCTGCGCGACGAAGCCCTGCAGCAGCTCATCGAGACCGCGCATGAACGCGGGATCGCCATGGATCTTGTAGGGACCCTTGCGCTCGATTCGCTGCATCCCTTCCTCCTTGACGTTGCCGGCGACGATGCCCGAGAACGCGCGCCGCATGTCGGCCGCGAGCGCGTGCGGAGCGCGGCCGCGGTTGAGGTCGAGCCCGGCCATCGCCTCGTGGGTCGCGACGAACGGTTGCTGGAACGACAGGTCGATTTCCATCTCCCAGTTGAAGAAGAACGCATCGTGCTGTTCCACGCGGTGGTTGCGGACGTCCTCGATGCCGTGCTGCATCGCGTGCGCGACCGCGACGGGATCGTCGATGATGATCCGGTAGCGGCGGGCCGCGGCCTCGCCGAGCACCAGCTTGAGGAAGGTGTCGATTTGCTCGAAGTAGGGCGCCGCCACCGCAGGGCCGGTGAACACCAGCGGGAACGGCAGGTCCGCGTTGCGCGGGTCCAGCAGGATGCCGAGCAGGTACAGGATCTCCTCGGCGGTGCCGACGCCACCCGGGAACACCACGAAACCGTGGCCGGTGCGCACGAAGGCTTCCAGCCGCTTCTCGATGTCGGGCAGGATCACCAGGCTGTTGACGATCGGATTGGGCGATTCGGCCGCGATGATCCCGGGCTCGGTCAGCCCGATGTAGCGGTTCTCGTAGTGCCGCTGCTTGGCGTGGGCGATCGTCGCGCCTTTCATCGGCCCCTTCATCGCGCCGGCGCCGCAACCGGTGCAGATGTCCATGCCGCGCAGGCCGAGCTGGTAGCCGACGGCCTTGCTGTAGTCGTATTCCTCGCGCGAGATGGAATGGCCGCCCCAGCAGACGACGAGATTCGGATCCAGGCGCGCACGCAGCACCCGCGCGTTGCGCAGGATGTCGAACACCGCGTGGGTGATGCCGCTGGAGTCGGCGAGGTCGAACTGCCCGGCTTCGATCTGGGTCGACACGTAGACGATGTCGCGCACGACCGCGAACAGCAGTTCGTTGGTGCCGCGGATGATCTTGCCGTCCACGAACGCCTGCGCCGGGGCGTTCCTGAGGTCGAGCTTCATCCCGCGGTCCTGCTGCAGCACCTGGATGTCGAAATCCGGGTACCGGTCGAGCGTCGCCCGCGCGTCGTCCTGAACCGCGCCGGAGGTCAGCACCGCCAGTGCGCAGGAGCGCAGCAGGCCGTGCAATCCGGACGCCGTGGCGTCGCGCAGCCGCGCGATCTCGTTGCGGGACAATACGTCCAGCGTGCCGGCGGGCAAGATCTGCGCGTCGACCGTCGCAGGCCTCACGCGTCGGGGTGTTGCGACATCCTGCATGTTCAATCGATCCATTCGAAGCAGCTGTTGTGGAATGTCAGGCCACTGATGGGCATTCTGACGTCCGCGGTGCGGAGGAATTGATGTTGGCGATCATCCCCACGAAGCGGCGACCATGGATGGTCGCACCAGATACGCTTCGACGCCGCCCAGGATCATCTGCGCCGACAAGGCAATCAGCAGCATGCCCATCACCCGCTCCACGGCTGCCAGCACGCTCTCGCCCAGGAACTTGAAGAGCCACGTCGAGCCGAGCAGGATCACCGCGGTGGCCAGCCAGGCGATCAACAGCGCCACGCCCCATTCGACTTGCCGGGCCGGCTGGGCGCTGGTCAGCAGCAGCAGCGTCGCCATCGCGGAGGGGCCGGCGACGCCGGGAATCGCCAGGGGCACGATGAAGGGCTCGCCCTGTCCAGTCGGGCCGAAGATGCCGCCCTCCCGCGGAGGGAACACCATCTTGATCGCGATCAGGAACAGTACGACACCGCCGCCGATGCTGATGGCTTCCTGGCGCAGTTGCATGATCGACAGCAGCTCGCGGCCGCCGAGCAGGAACGCCACCAGTACGGCGAGTGCGATCAGCAATTCGCGCACCATGACCCAGCGCCGGCGCCTGGGCGGGACGTCCTTGAGGATCGACAGGAAAAACGGCACGTTGCCCGGCGCGTCGAGCACCAGGAACAACGTGATGCATGCCGACACCACGGTCATCTGCGTCTGCATGGATTTCCTTCAGGAGACTCGGGAGTCTGGAAAAGCGTAACAAGCACAATCGATTGTGGCGCAAAAGTCCGGAAGGGCGCGGTCGCGACCGCCTGCGCCAGGACGCCCCCTGCCCCGGACAGGTTCACGGGGAGCGTTGCAGCACCTGCATCTCGGTCGTTGCGCGGCGCCACGACCGGCCGGAAGCTTATCCGAGTCCCGAGTCCCGAATCGCGGGTCCCGACGATCCACGCAGATCCAGCAGCTTGCCGCGCGCCGGGAGTCCCGCCGGCGACAACAGGTACAGCACCGCGCGCGCCGCGGCGTCGGGCGTGGCCACCTCGGCCGGATCCTCGCCCGCCCACACGGTGCGGCGCAGCGCCGTGCGCATCGGCGCCGGCAGCAAGGCGTGCACGCGCAGCGAGGTCGAATCGGTTTCGTCGTGGAGGATCGAGGCAAGCCGCTCCAGTCCCGCCTTGGCCACGCCGTAGGCGCCCCAATGTGCCCGCCCCATCCGCTCCGGATCGTCCAGCACGAACACCACCGCGCTGTCCTCGCGCGCCAGCAGCAATGGCATGCAGGCCTGGGTCAGGAGGAATGGCGCGGACAGGTCGACGTGCAACGTCGTCATCCATTCATCCGGCGACAGCATCGCGAGCGGCGTGAGGCCCTCGCATTTCACCGCTGCGTGGACCAGCCCGTCGAGCCGGCCCAACTGGCGCTCGATCGATTCGGCGAAAGTCTGGTATTCGAGCGGCGATGCGCCCTGCAGGTCGACCGGTTGCAGCACCGGCTGGGGCGCGCCGGGCAGCGCCGCGATCTCGTCATAGACGGGTTCCAGCGCGCGCGTCTTGCGATCGGCCAGGACCACCGTGGCACCCGCACGCGCGCAGGCCAGCGCCGACGCGCGGCCGAGGCCGCCGGCGGCGCCGGTGATCAGCACGATCCGTTCCGCCAGCACGTCCGCGGCGGGTTCCCAATCCACCGGCGTTCGCGCGACGGGCAGGCTCATCGCTCGCTGGGCTGCTTCGCCGCCTCGCCGACCATCCGCTGCAATTCACCGGACTCGTACAGTTCCAGCGTGATGTCGCAGCCACCGATCAGCTCGCCGTTGATGTAGAGCTGCGGAAAAGTCGGCCAGTTGGAATAGCGCGGCAGGTTGGCGCGGATTTCGGGATCTTCCAGCACGTTCACCGGGAAATACTCGGCGCCGGTGGCATTCAGCGCCTGCGAGGTGCGCATCGAGAAACCGCACATCGGGAAATCGGGCGTGCCCTTCATGTACAGCACGATGGGGTGCTCGTCGAGCGTGTGCCTGATGCGTTCGATTACGTCCATGGGATATGGGTCTAGAATGGAGGGTGGTGTGATGCGGATGCCGCTTATTGTACCAGCGCGCGAACCGGGCATGCCTCCACTTCCGCCCTTCGAACACAAGGAGAATTCCATGGCGATCGAACTTCCCCCGCTTCCCTACGAGCGCAAAGCACTGGCGCCCCACATTTCGGAGGAGACGCTGGAGTACCACCACGACAAGCACCACAAGGCCTACGTCGACAACTTGAACAAGCAGATCGAGGGCACCGACTTCGCCGACATGAACCTCGAGGACATCGTGAAGAAGGCGACCGGCGGCATGTTCAACAATGCCGGGCAGGCGTGGAACCACAACTTCTACTGGAACTGCCTGTCGCCGAATGGCGGCGGTGACCCCTCCGGCAAGCTGGCCGACGCCATCAAGAAGGCCTTCGGGGACATCGGCAAGTTCAAGGAGGAGTTCGCGAAGGTCGCGACGGGTACGTTCGGTTCCGGCTGGGCGTGGCTGGTGCAGCGCAGCGACGGCTCGCTGGGCCTGGTCAGCACCCCCAATGCCGGCACCCCGATCACCGGCAGCGATCGTCCGCTCCTGACCTGCGACGTGTGGGAACACGCGTACTACATCGACTACCGCAACGCACGCGCGAAGTACGTCGATGCGTACTGGAGCGTGGTGAACTGGGACTTCGCCACGACCCAGATGGCGTAGGTGACCGCGGGTGATACCGCCGGCCGTGCCGGCTCCGTCGCTGCGCTCCTTGAACCGGCCTACAGCGTCGTTTGTGTAGGCCGGCTCAAGCCCGAAGGGCGGAGCCGGCACATGTCGAACGGTGGTGCGAACGGCGCGGCAACACAGGTTCTCATGCCGAAGCGGCGCTTTCGACCGCCGTCGCCAACTTCGAGGCAAGCGCCTGCACCTCGTCGGCGTCCTCGCCCTCGATGGTCACCCGGACCAGTGGCTCGGTCCCCGAAGGGCGCAGCACCACCCGGCCGCGTCCGTGCAGGACGCCCTGCACTTCCTCCAGCGCATGCCGCACGGCGGGCCGGGCCACGAGCTGGCGCCCGCCGCTCACCCGGACGTTGCGGGTGATCTGCGGCAGCTTCTTCAGGTCCGCGCGGGCTTCGGCAAGGTCGAGGCCACTCCGCTTCAGCGCATCGAGGACGGCGAGCGCCGAGACGATGCCATCGCCGGTGCTGGCCCGGTCCAGGCACAGGATGTGCCCCGAGGTTTCCCCGCCGAGCACCCCGTGGTGCTGCTTCAACTGCTGCAGGACGTAACGGTCGCCGACATTGGCGCGCAGGAACTTCACGCCCGCGCCGGTCAGCGCGCGCTCCAGCCCGTAGTTGCTCATCAAGGTACCCACCACCGGCCCGCGCAGATGGCCCTCGGCCAGCCAGTCGCGCGCCAGCACGTACAACAGGTCGTCGCCGTCGGCGAGTTCGCCCTTCCGATCGATCATCTGCACGCGGTCGCCGTCGCCGTCGAAGGCGATGCCGAGGTCCGCGCCCTGTTCGATCACCGCGCCCCGCAGCGCGACGGGGTGCGTCGAACCGACTTCACGATTGATGTTGAAGCCGTCGGGCTCGCAGCCGATGCGCGTGATCCTCGCACCCAGTGACTCGAACACCCTGGGCGCGACGGCGTAGGTCGCGCCATGCGCGCAGTCCAGCACGATGTGCAGGCCCGACAGGTCCGGCGGCGCCTGCAGCGTGCCGAGGCAGAAGCGGGCGTAGCGCTCAACCGCATCGTCGATCCGGCGCGCCTTGCCGAGGCCTTCCGGTGCGACGGTCGTGAACGGCGCATCAATCTCGTGCTCGATTTTGCGCTCCACGTCGTCGTCGAGCTTTTCACCCGTCGCCGAGAAGAACTTGATCCCGTTGTCCTGGTAGGGGTTGTGGGAGGCGCTGATCACGATGCCGGCGCTGGCGCCCAGCGCGCGCGTCAATTGCGCGACCGCCGGCGTGGGCAACGGGCCGAGCAGTCCGACGTTGGCGCCGGCGGCCACCAGGCCCGATTCCAGCGCGGCTTCGAACATGTACCCCGAAACGCGGGTGTCCTTTCCGATCAGCACCAGCGGACGCTTGCCGTTGCCCAGCACCACGCCCGCGGCGCGTCCGAGTTTCAGCATGAATTCGGCGGTGATCGGCCATTCGCCGACGCGTCCGCGCACGCCGTCGGTGCCGAAATACTTGCGGGATTCGGTCGACATGCCCCTCACCCCTTGCCCTCTCCCCACAGGGGAGAGGGAAACGCCAGGAGTCGCGCACCGCGCGACGGTTCGGTGATTGAAGCGGAAACTCGGGACTCGGGCATAGGGGCGCAACGCCGATCGCGTGGAGGTGCAAAGGATACCGCGCGGAAGCACGCCATGCGTGCGGCCAGATACCGTTTCTTTCAATGGCTCGCGCGCGTCCGGGCAATCAGTCGTCGCCGAACCGCTGCGAGCCGAACGGCCGCTCCGGCTTCTTCATCGGCGCATCGCCGGCGTGCACCGCCTGCCACACGGCCAGTGCATCGACGGTGGCGGCGACATCGTGGACGCGCACGATCGCGGCACCGCGTTGCACCGCGACCAGCGCCGCCGCGGCCGACCCCGCCGCGCGCGCGTCGCCGCCCTCGCGACCGGTCAACGTGCCGATCATCGCCTTCCGCGAGAGCCCGACGAAAACGCCCGCCGCAAGATCGCGGAAGCGTTCCAGCCCCCGCAGCAAGGCGAGGTTGTGTTCCAGGGTCTTGCCGAACCCGAAGCCCGGATCCACCAGTACCCGGCGCTTGTCGATTCCCGCCATTTCGCAGGCGAACACCCGTTCGGCGAGGAACCGGTGCACCTCGCCGACGACATCGTCGTAGTGCGGATCCTGCTGCATCGTGCGCGGCTCGCCCTGCATGTGCATGAGGCACACCGGGACGTTGAGCCCGGCGGCCGCTTCGAGCGCGCCCTCGCGCCGTAGTGCGTGCACGTCATTGATCAGGCCCGCGCCCGCGGCGACCGCAGCCCGCATCACGCCGGGCTTGGAGGTGTCGATCGAAACCGGCACGTCCACGCGCCCTGCCAGGCCCTCGATCACGGGCAGGACGCGGGCCAGCTCATCCGCGTCCGGGACGGGCCGGGCCCCGGGACGCGTGGACTCGGCGCCGACATCCAGCATGTCCGCGCCCTGTTCGACCATCGCGACGCCGCGGTCGACGGCGGCATCCACGTCGCCCGCCAGCCCGTCACCCGAAAAGGAGTCGTCCGTGAGGTTCAGGATGCCGCAGACGCGGGGACGATCGAGCTTCAGCGCGCGACCGTTGCAGTCCAGCAGGGGCGTGGTGTCGAACATGTCTTTGCTTCAATCTCCGGAGTGGTCAAGCCGCGCCATGATCTCGCCGTAGCGGGGCAAGCCGCGCAGGCTGTCCAGGTCCGAATCATGCTCCATCCATTCGCGGAAGCCGTGCCCGACCGAAACCGCGCGTTCGAGCAGGTCGAAGGCGCGCTCGCTGTCGCCGATGTGCGCGTACGTGCACGCGGCGTTGTAGAGCGTACCGAAATCATCCGGCTGCAGGCGCAGCGCCGCTTCGAGGTTGCGGCGTCCGCCCTCGATGTCGCCGAGGCGTACCTGCATGCCGGCGGCGAGATACAGCGCGCGGCCGTTTTCCGGATCGCTGGCGATCTCGGCGAGCGCCGACGGCAGGGCAAGCCGGGTGAGTTCGTCGCCGCGCGCCACGTCGCCGAGCGAATCCGCTGCATTCGAGGCCAGCGACAGCGCCTGGAACTCGTCCGGGCGCACGCGGTGCGCGGCTTCGAACTCCTCGATCGCCAGCACGTATTCGCCCCGTGCATAGCAGTGCCGGCCGAAGTAGTAATGGGCTTCGTACAGCTCCGGGTCCAGTTCGATCGCGCGCCGGAAGGCGGCGACCGCACCTTCGCCGTCGCCGGCCAGCGACAGGGTATTGGCGCGTGCGACGTGGGCTTCGGCGAGGTTCGGTGCCAGTTCCAGGGCGCGCTTGGCCGATGCGATGGCTTCATCGAGTACCCGTTCGGGCTGGAGGATCCGCCAGATCAGGAGTTGCGCGAGCGAGTCGGCCAGCCCGGCATGGGCATGCGCGTAATCCGGATCCAGTTCGATGGCGCGGCGGAACATTTCCGGCGCCTTGGTCCAGTTGTCACTGCTCTTCAGGGACTGGATCTGGCGGCCGCGCAGGTAGAACTCGTAGGCACGCATGTCGCGGGGCGCGTTGCAGGTACAACCCGGGTCGAGTTTCGCGGCCCCGTTCAGCGACACGCGCAAGGCGCGCGCGACGTTGCGTCCGATCTCCTCCTGGATCGCGAAGATGTCCTCGAGCTTGCGATCGAAGTTCTCCGACCACAGGTGGTAGCCGTTCGCGGCGTCGATCAACTGCGCGGTGACGCGCACCCGATCGCCGGCCTTGCGCACGCTGCCCTCCATGATCGCAGCCACGTTCAGGGCGTGGCCGATCTCACGCGCATCCGCGCCGCCGTCACGGAAGCGGAACGACGAGGTGCGCGAAGCCACCCGCAGGTCCTTGATCGACGCGAGCGCATTGAGGATCTCCTCGGCCAGGCCGTCGCAGAAATAGCCCTGGTCGTGCGCTTCGCTGAGGTCCGCGAACGGCAGCACCGCGACCGAAGCATCCGGCGCGGCCGGATGTCGGCCGCTGGCAGCCGGTGGGGCAACCGTGGCGGGCAATGTCCTTTCGATGCCATGCGCACCGTAGTCGTACACCCAGGCCAACAGG
The DNA here is from genome assembly GCA_035700365.1 of Rhodanobacteraceae bacterium. GTDB lineage: Bacteria > Pseudomonadota > Gammaproteobacteria > Xanthomonadales > Rhodanobacteraceae > 66-474. The sequence goes on from DASSOQ010000050.1 coordinate 17,876, forward strand.
CACGCCAGCATGAACCCGAGGACCAGCAGCACCAGCAGGAAACGCATCGACCAGTCCGGCAGGCCCATCGGTTCGAAGATGGCGCTGCCGAGCTGGATCAGCAACCAGCCCGCCACCACGTAGGCGGCCGCGACCCGGAACACGCGGCGGCGCCGGAATTCGGAGAACGTCAGCTTCAGTTTCGCGAGCATGGCCGTCGGCGTGGTCGGCGCGCACCGGATCGTGCGCTTATGCTACACGCCTGCAAGGATCCCGGCCGGCTGCGCAGCCGCGCGAAGCAGTCGGGCGTCGCCGTCCGTCCAGGCCAGGAAAAAAGGTCGCCCCGGGGGGCGACCTTTTCCTTTTCATCGGCCTACCGAAGCGAGGTCAATGCTGCCCGGCAGGATGGCTGGATGGCGCAGGTGCGACGCCGGGGGCCGTCGCGGGCTTGCCGCCGCCCTTTCCGGTGTCGCCGCCGCGCGGGGTCCAGTCCTTGGGCGGACCCGGCTCGCGGCCTTCCATGATCGCCGCGATCTGCTCCCTGTCGATCGTCTCGTACTGCAGAAGCGCGGCAGCCATCGCGTGGAGCTTGGTGATGTCGTCGGTGAGGATCTGGCGCGCGCGGTTGTAGGCGGCGTCGATGACTTCGCGCACGGCAACGTCGATCTTGCGCGAAGTTTCGTCCGACACGTTCTTGTGCTGGGTGACGGAGCGGCCCAGGAACACCTCGTCCTCGTCCTCGGTGTACGTCATCGGACCGAGTTCGGTCGACAGGCCGTACTTGGTGACCATGTCGCGGGCCAGCTGGGTGGCGCGCTGGATGTCGTTGGACGCGCCGGTCGTGACCTTTTCGCTGCCGAAGATCAACTCTTCGGCAACGCGGCCTCCGAACAGGCTGGCCAGCTTGCTTTCCAGCGAAAGCTTGCTGTGGCTGTAACGATCCTGTTCCGGCAGGAACATCGTGACGCCGAGCGCACGGCCACGCGGGATGATCGTCACCTTGTGCACCGGATCGTGGTCGGGAACCGTCAGGCCGACGATCGCGTGCCCGGATTCGTGGTAGGCGGTGAGCTTCTTCTCGTCCTCGCTCATGATCATGGAGCGCCGCTCGGAGCCCATCATGATCTTGTCCTTGGCGCGCTCGAAGAAATCCATGCGCACGTCGCGGGCGTTCTCGCGCGCGGCGAACAGCGCCGCCTCGTTCACGAGGTTGGCGAGGTCGGCGCCGGAGAACCCTGGCGTGCCCCGCGCGATCGTCAGCGGATCGACGTCGGCGCCCGCGGGCACCTTGCGCATGTGCACCTTCAGGATCTGCTCGCGGCCCTTCAAGTCCGGCAGCGGCACCACGACCTGGCGGTCGAAACGGCCCGGGCGCAGCAGCGCGGGGTCGAGCACGTCCGGCCGGTTGGTGGCGGCGATCACGATCACGCCTTCGCTGCCCTCGAAGCCGTCCATCTCCACCAGCAACTGGTTCAGGGTCTGCTCGCGTTCGTCATGCCCGCCGCCGAGACCGGCGCCGCGATGGCGGCCGACCGCGTCGATTTCGTCGATGAAGATGATGCACGGCGCGTGCTTCTTGGCCTGCTCGAACATGTCGCGCACGCGTGCGGCACCAACGCCCACGAACATCTCGACGAAGTCGGAACCGGAGATCGAGAAGAACGGCACCTTGGCTTCGCCCGCGATGGCCTTGGCCAGCAGCGTCTTGCCGGTGCCGGGCGAGCCGACCATCAGCACGCCGCGCGGAATCTTGCCGCCGAGCTTGGTGAACTTGGACGGGTCACGCAGGAAGTCGACCAGTTCGGAAACCTCTTCCTTGGCCTCCTCGCAGCCGGCCACGTCGTTGAAGGTGACCTTGATCTGGTCCTCGCCCTGCAGTTTGGCACGCGACCGCCCGAAGCTCATGGCCCCGCGCCCGCCCGCCCCCGACTGCATCTGGCGGAAGATGTAGAACAGCAGGCCGAACACCACGATGAACGGCAGCCATTCGATGATCAGACGCATCAACGAGAAGCCGTTGTCGCCGGGCTTCTGCGTCGTCTTGACACGGTGCGACTGGAGCAGCGGCAACAGGCTGTTGTCACCGACCGCCGGCAGCACCGTGCGCAGGTCGTTGCCGTCCTTCAGCTTGCCGGTGATCACCGGCGGCATGTTCGGGCTGATGGTGATCGAGGAGACGTTGTCGTTCTTCACCTGTTGCACGAACTCGGAATACGACATCTCCTGCTCGCCGCCGGACATGCGCGGGCTGAGGCTCTGGTAAACCAGCACGACGATCACCGCGACCACCAGCCACAACAGGATGTTCTTGGTCAGATCGTTCATGGGGGGCTTCATCCTCGCGCGCCTCCTGCCCGGGAGCCTGCATGCGCATGCACGCCGTCTCGAACAGCAGCCTGGGGATCGGTTTCAAGGTGGTTCATGTCTCGACTCTTCCTGCCTGTAGCCAGGGCATACACTTCGCGCGAACGCGCGCGCGAGGCCCTGGGCTTGCGAAGTGTCACCCGCCCGAAGCCTCCGCGCAAGCCGCGGATGTAGTCATCGAAGCCTCGGCCCTGGAACAACTTCACGAGAAACGACCCTCCGGGTTTCAAACACTTGCCGGCGAAATCCGATGCGAGTTCCGCCAGATCCATCGCGCGCGCCTGATCCGCCGCTTCGATACCGCTGATATTGGGCGCCATGTCCGACAGGACAAGGTCGACGGGACTGCCTGCCAGCCTCTCCATTAAGGCATCGAAAACCCGCTGCTCCCGGAAATCCCCCTCCAGGAACTCGACGCCGCCGATGCCCTGCATCGGCAGGATGTCCAATGCAAAAATCCGGCCCGTGTCTCCGAGCCGCTGGCGCACCAATTGCGACCAGCCGCCGGGCGCCGCCCCCAGGTCCACGACCACCATGCCCGGCTTCAGCAGGCGGTCCCGATCCAGCAATTCATCCAGCTTGAAGGCCGCCCGCGAGCGCAAGCCCTCCGCCTGTGCCCGCTTGACGTACGGGTCGCCGAAATGCTCCTTCAGCCAGCGCGCGCTGCTTTTGGACTTCGCCATGGGTTTGCGCACGCCGGTTCCGACACGGCCCCATGATACCCTGACAGGCCGTACCACCGCCCCGCACCGCTGAACACATGCTCACCGCGTCACAGACCCGCTACCTGCGCGGCCTCGCCCACCCGCTGAAACCGGTGGTGTTGCTGGGCGGCAAGGGCATCACCCCCAGCCTGCTCAAGGAACTGGAGCAGGCGCTCGCCGACCACGAACTGATCAAGGTCCGCCTGGGCGGCGGCGACCGTGCCGCGCGTGCGGCGGAAGTCATGAAGCTCGCCGAATCCAGCCATGCCGAAACCGTGCAGACCATCGGCCATGTCGCGGTGCTGTACCGGCGCAACGACGAGCAGCCGAAGATCGCATTGCCGCGGTGAGCAGCCGTGGAACTGAACCTCGAACGACCCGATGACTTCCTGTTCGTGCGCAAGGCCGATGCGCGCTCGGTTACCGTCGGCGATCGGGTGTTCACGCGAAGCCTGATCCTGACCCGGACCCGGGCCATCGAAGACTGGGCGATCGTCGACGTCGCGCAGATCACCCCGGCGCACATCGAACGGATCGTCGCGCTGGAGCCGGACGTGGTGCTGCTCGGCACCGGTGCACGCCAGCGGTTTCCATCGCAGGAGGTGTTGGCCGCGTTCCTGCAACGGGGCATCGGGCTCGAAGCGATGGACAACGCCGCCGCGGCGCGAACCTGGGACATCCTCGCCGGCGAAGGCCGCAACGTGGTCGCCGCGTTTATCGTTTCGCAGCCCGGATAAAGCGCATCGCGCCGCTATCCGGGAGCATCGTCGCGAGGATTGCGGATCCCGCCTCGCTGCATCCGGGGTACGTGGCGGGGCCAAGCCCCCTACCGATCCGGCAGGAAGCCCAGGGGATCGACCGGCTTGCCGTCCTTGCGGATCTCGAAGTGCAGTTCCACGCGCGGCGCGCCACTGGCGCCCATCAGCGCGATCTCCTGCCCCGCGTCGACGTGCTGGCCTTCCTTCACAAGGCGCCGGCTGTTATGGCCGTAGGCGGAAAGATACGTGTCGTTGTGCTTGATGATGACGAGCTCGCCGTAGCCGATCAGGCCGTTGCCGCTGTACACGACCGTGCCGTCGGCGGCGGCGCGCACGGGATCACCGATGTTGCCGGCGATATCGATCCCCGCGCCATCGCCACCGATGCCCGCCTTGAAACCGCCGACCACCTTGCCACTGGCCGGCCACCGCCAGATGATCCCGGCCACGATGCGGGTCGCGCCGGGCGGCGGCGTGGGTGTCGTTGCAGCGACGGGCGCCGCGGGCGCGGGCGGCACGTTCGCCGCCGGCGATGACTCCGCCACCACCGCGACGGATGAAGATGGAACCGGCGCAACGCCCCCGGAGGTCATCCCTTGCGTGGTGACGGGCCCGAACACCGGTGCCGTGCTCGCGGCCGGCGGCGATGCGGCGGGCGCGACGCCATTCGCCGTCATGGACTGCGTGGTGACGGGGCCGAACACCGGCGATGCCGGCTGTGCCGCCGGCGCGGGCGCGGGCGCAATCGCGTTCGTGCCCGCGGCGACCGTGGCGCCCGCGGCTTGCGGGACTTCCAGTCTCAGCACCTGGCCCGGGTGGATCACGTACGGCGGCGGGATGTTGTTCTGCGCCGCCAGCGTGCGAACGTCCATGCCATGCGCGAACGCAATGCTGTACAGCGTGTCGCCGGGCGCCACGGTGTAGCCGGCGGCGCTGACCGTGCCGTTGGCGTGGCCGAGCCCGAACGTCTGCACCGCGCCATTGCCTTCGGGCGACGGCTGCGCCGGCCCGGGCGACGCTGCCGGGGCGCCGGGGCTGAAGGAATGGTTGACCACCGGCGCCGGCGTCGTCGCGCAGCCGGCCAGCAGGGCCACGGCTGCGACCACGGCAAGCAGCACCTTCGATGAATTCGTCGTTCGCATGATGCGCGCAAGGATAACGTATTCGTGCGACCGTCCACGGCCGCTGCGCCACCGATCCGGTCTGCCAGGCGGCTATCGCAGATAGAAATACAGCCCAAGCACGACGATGATCGCGACGATCACCCAGCCGGCGGTTTCGATGTGCTTGTGCAGCGCCGTCTCGGCGCGCTCGCCGCCGAGGCGGATCACGCCCGCGACCAGGAACACGCGCTTGCCGCGGCCGATCAGGATGCCGGCGAGGAACGGCAGGATCGGCATGCCGACGATGCCGCAGGCCCAACTGGCGACCTTCATCGGGATCGGCAGGAAGCCGGCTGCGACCAGCATCCAGAAAGCTTCCCACGGATGCCGCTTCGCCGCGGTGCCGAACTTCTCCACCATCGCATCCAGGTGCTCGGACCAGCCGATGTCGGCGAGGAACGGCTGCAGGTAGTGGAAAGCGTAATGACCGAGTTCGTATCCGATCATCGAGCCGACCAGCGATCCGGCCAGGCTGATCGTCGCGAAATACCACCAGCGCTTCGGGCGCGCCAGCGTCATCGGCGCCAGCATGATTTCCGGCGCCACCGGGAAGATGAAGGCTTCGAAGAAACTCAGCACGCACAACCACACGTCCGCGCGCGGCTTGGCGGCCCATTTCAGCGCCCACTCATAGAGCGGCCGGAACAGTCTCATTGATGCGATCGTCCCTGATCGCCGTGCCACCGGACGCGCCGGCGCGTGCGGCCTTCAAAGTCCCCAGGGCACCGGAACGGTCTTCCCTGGCCCGGCTTTTCGCGACAGCCGCTGCGAACCGAACGGCGGGCGCGACGAACAGCCATCAACCGATGCCGCCCAACAGCGGCACGAAACTCACGGCTTCGAATTCCTCGCGGGGCCATGCTTCGCCTTCGCGGCGGATGCGCGTCAGGCGCTGGCTGCCGGCCGGTCCCAGCGGCGCCACCAGCACGCCGCCCTCGGCCAACTGCTCGCACAGCGCGCGCGGTACCGTCTCGCCGGCGGCGGTCAGCACGATCGCATCGAAGGGCGCCTCGGTCGGCCATCCGATGTTGCCGTCGTCATGGCGGGTGCGGATGTTCTCGAGCTTCATCGCACGGAACAACCGGCGGGTCTTGCGCAGCAGCTCCTCGATCCGCTCGACGGTGTAGACGGTGCCGACGAGCTGCGACAGCACGGCCGCCTGGTAGCCGGAGCCGGTGCCGACTTCCAGCACGCGGTCGGGGATCGCGCGCTCGATCAGCAGCTCGGTCATGCGTGCGACCACCCACGGCTGCGAAATGGTTTGGCCCAGGCCGATCGGCAGCGCGGTGTTTTCGTAGGCGCGCGAGGCCAGCGCTTCGTCGATGAACAGGTGCCGCGGCGTGGTGCGGATCACGTCGAGCACGCGCGGGTCCGAAATGCCCTCGCCGCGCAGCGTTGCGACCAGCCGGTCGCGCGCGCGCTGCGAGGTCATGCCGCGCCCGCCCGCGGAGGCAGCCACCGCTCCGAACAACGTGCTCATGCCGCCTGCTCCCCCTCCATCTGCGCGGTCAAACCGCCGATCCAGCTCGATACCTTTTCGAGCGCCTGGAAGCGCGTGAGGTCGACGTGGATGGGCGTCACCGAAACGAATCCGCGGCGCACGGCATCGAAATCGGTGCCGGGACCGGCGTCGTCGGCTTCGCCGGCCGCGCCGATCCACCACAGCGTGCGCCCGCGCGGATCCTTGAGCGGGACGCACGGTTCGGAGCGCAGCCTCCGCCCCAGGCGGGTCACCTCGAAGCCGCGTATCGCCGACCACGGGCAATCCGGCACGTTGACGTTCAAGATGGTGTCGGCCGGCAACGGATCCACCAGCAGCCGGCGCATCAGCAGCAAGACCGCGCGCGCCCCGGAGTCGAAGTGATGGCCGTTGCCGTCATGTCGCTCGCCGATGCCGGCGAGCGACACGGCGATCGCGGGCAATCCCAGGAAGCGGCCTTCCATCGCGGCGGACACCGTGCCCGAATAGATCACGTCGTCGCCGAGGTTCGCCGAATTGTTGATCCCGGACACGACGATGTCGGGTTCGCCGTCGAGCAGGCCGCTGAGCGCGAGGTGCACGCAGTCGGTGGGCGTGCCGACCACGCGGTAACGGCGTTCGTCCAGCCGCGCGACACGCACCGGCTGGTCGAGGGTGAGCGAATTGCTGGCGCCCGAACGGTCCCGATCCGGCGCCACCACGGTCACCTCGCCCACCTCCGCCAGCCGCTCGGCGAGCACGCCCAGCCCCGGCGCATCCACGCCATCGTCATTGCTCAGCAACATCCGCATGCAGTCGAACCCCAAACCGAAACCTTGCGCAACGAGCGCAGGCGATCAGTTTAGCCGATACGTCACCGCGGAACGGTGCATCAGTGGCCGGAAGCCGCGGCGGTACTCGCGGCCGCGGGCGGCGCGGCCACGCTGCTGCCGGCGGGCGCCACCACGACCTGGTAGAACACTTCGCCAGGCTTGATGAGGCCCAGTTGCGAACGCGCCCTGGCCTCGACGGCGTCCTGGCCGTGCTTCAGGTCTTCGACGTCCGCACCGAGTGCTTCGTTGCGCTGCTTGAGCCTGGCGTTCTCGGCCTGCTGCGCCGAGACGCGCGCGCGGATCGCGCGCAGGTCGCGCATGCCGCCGTCGCCCACCCACAGCTTGACCTGCAAGCCGATCAGCAGGGCGATCAGGACCAGTGCTACCCATCTGAGCATGGTTTGTGCGGTCATCCCCGGCCGCTGCGCGATGAAACGTGGCCGCAGCTGAAGATTTCCGTGATCAACAAACACCAGAACGGCCTTCCATGGCCTGACTTCTCACAACAGCCGCTTCGAAGGTGACCCATTGGTGTCTCAGCCGGGAAGTGCCTTGAGGTTGGGAAAAGCGTCGCGGCCAGCATACTTCGCCGCGGCGCCGAGTTGTTCCTCGATCCGCAGCAACTGGTTGTACTTGGCGATCCGGTCGGAGCGGCACAGTGAACCGGTCTTGATCTGGGTCGCGGCGGTCGCGACCGCGAGGTCCGCGATCGTGGTGTCCTCGGTTTCGCCGGAACGGTGCGACATCACCGCGGCATAGTTCGCCTGGTCGGCCATCGCCACGGCCTCGAGCGTTTCCGAGAGCGTGCCGATCTGGTTCACCTTGACGAGGATCGCATTGGCGATGTGGTTGGCGATGCCTTCCCGGAAGATCGACGGATTGGTGACGAACAGGTCGTCGCCCACCAACTGGATCTTCTGGCCGAGCGTTTCGGTGATCAGCTTCCAGCCGGCCTGGTCGCCTTCGGCCAGGCCGTCCTCGATGCTGATGATCGGATACTTGCCGCACCAGTCGGCATACAGCCCGACCATTCCGGCGGCATCCAGCTTGCGGTTTTCGCCCTTGAGGTCGTACACCCCGTGGTCGAAGAACTCCGACGAGGCGGGGTCGAGCGCGATCCAGACCTGTTTGCCCGCCGTGTACCCGGCCGCATTCACCGCCTCCAGGATCACCTCGATCGCCTCCTCGTGCGAACGCAACGCCGGCGCGAAGCCGCCCTCGTCGCCGACCGCGGTATTCATGCCGCGCTTCTTCAGTTGCGTCTTCAGCGCGTGGAAAATCTCGACGCCCGCGCGCAGCGCA
>DASSOQ010000051.1:0-11915 GCA_035700365.1 Rhodanobacteraceae bacterium
GCTCTGCGACTTGCTCGCGGCAGCAGGCAACGGCGGCAACTGGAAGTCCGAACTGCTGTCGGCCTTGGCCTTGGCGGACTCGGCGTGCGCGGGCAGCGAAGCCGCACAGGCGAAACAGGCGGCGACGGCGAACGCGGTCGCAAGAAGAGGCTTGTGCATCGGCGGTTCCCCAAGGACAAAGCCCGCGAGCTTATCGTCGTGCGCACGAAAGCGACCGTGCTGGAAGGCACGGTCGGGGCGGGAAAAATGCTCGCGATGCGCGGATCGGTCAGCCGGCGCGCGAGCCGTCGATCAGCCTGCGCCGCCGGCCGATGCAGCGGAAACCGGCGCGCTGGCCGCGGAAGCGGGCGACGCGGCCGTACCCGCGGCGGTGGGCGACAGGTTGTTCTGGGCGTAATGGCCGATCTGCAGCGCGTAGCCTGCGCGGCTGCCGGGTGGCAGCGCCGCGGGGTCGGCGTACACGCTGACCGTGAAGGTCGCTGCCGCATCCACGGGCATGGACCACTTGTCGTTGTTGCTGGTGGCGCTGTCGACCAGGGTCTGGCCGGTGCTCTGGTTCGCGACCTTGAAGTAGACCTTGGGGTTGTGCGTCACGAGGTTTACGGCGAGCGTCTCGCCCGCGCCGATCGAAACCGCATAGTCGCGCGCGGTGCCTTGCGAATCGAGCGTCCCGACCGCCTGGACCCAGGGTTTGTTGTCCTGGAAGGTCACCGTCGTGGTCGGCGAGCGCATGTCCGCAGCGCCGTACTGCCCGATCTGGAGCGCGTATTTCGCTTCCTCGCCGCGCTGCATCGCGGCGGGGTCGACGTACACGTGGATCGTATAGGTCGCGGCGTCCGTATTCTGCGTGGACCAGGTGGTGGCGCCGGTCTGGAAGGTGTCGATCAGTTGCTCGTCCCGGGTTTCGTTCCTCACCTTGAAGAACACGTTGGGGTCGCGGGTCACCAGGTTCACCTGCAATGTCTTGCCCGCCCCGACCTGGACCGTGTAATCGCGTGACTCGTGGAATCGGTCGACGCTGCCGACTTCCTGGGTCCACGGATTGTTCGCCTGGAAGCTGACCGCGGTGGCATCGTCGGCGAATACAGGCAATACGACGCACGCCGCCAGGATGCCGGCAGCGATGCCGACGGCGAAGCGGCGGGAACGGCGGGAAGTGGACATGGGGAATCCTCGCGCTGGATGGGTTGCTCGCGCGGAACGAAGGGACCAGTGGAGCATGGAGCGTCCCCGGCGCTCTCGGCAGCATGCCGCCTATCTTGCGGCGAAGCCGCGGCCGCCGCAAGCGCGGCGGCCGGGCATCCTCCATCACGGGCAGGTTACCGCCGGCTGCACGCGCCCCCATCGTCGACCGACGTCACCGCGCCGGCGACCGCCTCGACGGTCCTGCTGTAGCAGGCGCCGCGCGAGTCCGTGAAGGTGTAGCTCTGGCTCGCCTGCTGGCCGGTCGGGCCGGTGAAGTTGCCGTCCGGATCGAAGTTCAGCGTATCCGCGGCGCTGTCGCTCTGGTTGCGATTGAAGGTGTATTGGCCGCCAGGGCCGCCCGTTTCGCGGTACTGCAACGAAAAGCCCTGGTTGACGGTGGTGGCCTGGGTTTCACTGCCGTCGTCCGCCAACTGCAGGTTGATGTCCATTGCCAGCGGGAACGACCAGTTCGTGGTGGTGTTGCGGGGCCCTTCGAGCGGCCGTCCGTAGGAGCGTTGGAGCGCCGTGCTGGTCTGGGTGATGGACTGGTCGAAGCGGGTGTCCGTGGCGATGACGCTCTGGTCGTTGCTGAAGCGGACGTCCTGGACAACGCTGGTCGTGGCACGGCCGTGCGGCGTATCCAGCCAGCCGCGGGTGACGAGGCTGTGGTGCGAGGTGACCTTGAATCCGAACGTCGTACCGTCCGGTCCGGCCGTGTTGGTCTGCACCGGATGGACACCCGAGTCGACGACCTGCGACAACCCGCCGCTGAGATGGGTCGCTTCCGGATCCTGGTACAGCAGCAGGGTCGCGGCGGTCGCGAAATACTGGCCCTGGTTCCCGAAGGCCGGATCGCCGGTGGTGACGCTGACGCTCACCGTGTGCGGCTGGCCGTCGTCGAGCAGGCCCGCGAACGGGGTGATGTCGACGCGGTAGGGTTCGAATTCGAGGGTCTGCACGCCCGGGATCGGGCGCCACAGGTAGGGATCGATGCCGCCGGTGTAGATCCAGCCCGAGATCGGGACGATGCCGGCCGCCTTGCCGTCGATCGCCACCTCGGCCTCGCGGAAGCCGGTGCCGCCGCAGTTGCCGAGTTCGCCGGCATACGGTTCCGGGAAGCAGGAGTACCAGAATTCGTCGCTCGACTGGGGCTCGTTGATCACGTCGATGTACGCGCGGTCGATGTTGGTCGGCAGCGTGAAGGTGCGCGACAGCGGCGTCTCGTCCGTGTAGATATTGGCGTACACGCCGGCGGGATCGGACGACAGCGACAACACCCGGTCCGGCACCCGCGGCGCCGGGAATTCGGGCGTCGCCGGGTAGAAGTCGAGTTCCGCGCTGCCGGTGATCGAACCGTTGTAGGTGCTGTCGTAGATGTTGTAGACAGCGGCATTGCCCGGTTGCACTGTCTCGAGCAGCGCGGACAGGTCGGTCACGTCGCGTTCGACGTGCCAACTCGGGCTGCGCGACGACGACGGCTCCTGGGTGGTGCCGAAGTAGATGTTGGCGCCGCCGATCCACACGCTCGCGGTGCGATCGAACTGGCGGCCGGTGGTGACGTTGTAGTCGGCCTTGAAAACCACCTTGTTCCAGGGTCCCTCGCAACCGGCGGGCGGGGTGTACTGGAAGGGATGGTTGGCGTAGTCGTCGAAAGTGCCGGTCGGCGAATCGGCGGTATAGAGCTGCACGACGCAGGGCGTTTCCGGCGGCACCGGCACCAGCGGGTCGGCGACCGCAACGCCCGTTTCGCCGATGGCGATCGGCGGGCCTACGATGGGCTCCGGCGCCATGGCGGCGGCGGCGCTCATCGCGACGAAGACGGTGGTGGCCAGGAGGATGGGAAGCCGCGGAGATCTCGTACGCGACGCTTGGGACATGGCGTTCTCCTTGCAGTGTGTCCTCCCCGGTCCGGCTGCGCCAGCCTAGCACCGCCTGCGGCGAAGCGTTACAGTCGCGGGCCCTGCGCATCGCACGCGCCCGACCCGGATCCCCGCATGTTGTTGACGATCGCCATCATCGCGGTCACCTGCGTCGTCTCGTGGATGGCGTTCAAGGACGCCAGGCTGCTCGACCGGTTGCTGCTGTGGCCGCCGGCGATCCAGCGCAAGCACGAATACTGGCGGCTGCTGAGCTACGGCCTGGTGCACGCCGACTTCCAGCACCTGCTGTTCAACATGATCACGCTGTTCTTCTTCGGACGCGCGATGGCGGGGCTGTACGCGCAGTATCTCGGGCCGCTGGGATTCCTGTGGTTCTATCTCGGCGGCCTGCTGGTGTCGATCCTGCCGACCTACATCGCCAATCGCCGCAACCCGAACTACCGCAGCCTCGGCGCGTCGGGCGCGGTGTCGGCGGTGCTGTTCGCCTTCATCCTGATGGCGCCGTGGTCGATGATCCTGGTATTCGTGATCCCGGTGCCGGCGATCCTGTATGCGGTCGCGTTCGTCGCCTATTCGATCTGGGCGGAACGGCATGGCGGCAGCTACATCAACCACAACGCCCACATGTGGGGCGCGGCCTACGGCATTGTGTTCACGGTGATCATGGCCCCGCCGATCATCCCGCATTTCCTGCAGCAACTGCGCAACCCGCACTTCGGGTTCTGAAAAGCGCTCCGCGCGTGACAGGCCGGAACGCGCCCGGCCGCTCGCACATGCCGAACGCAGGATGGATCGGCCCCGCCGCTGCCATCGCGTACCGCGGACGAATTCGGCGGAAGCCGCGCGCGGCTTCCGCCCCACGCGCAGACCGCTACAATGTCCGGTCGGGCGCGCCAGGCGTCGCAGGGTGGAATCGGCGCGGCCGCTTCCACCGCATGCCGCCCGCCCGATCGGCGGAAACCGCTGCGCGCGGTCCGCACTGCCTGCCTCGTCCGATTGCCGGAATGGTCATGAGCGAATCGAACACGCCGCGCCCGTTGCCGGGCAGCAAGTTCATCAGTCCGCAGGGAACCCGCGCGGTCAAGGACGGGATACGTCCGGGCAAGCTGAGCCGGCTTCCCGACGCGGACCGCAAGCCGCCGTGGCTGCGGGTGAAGCTGCCGGCCGGCGCCAAGTTCGAGGAAATCCGCGACATCGTGCGGACGCACAAGCTGTCCACCGTGTGCGCGGAGTCCAAGTGCCCGAACATCGCCGAATGCTGGGGCCGCGGCACCGCGACCTTGATGCTGATGGGCTCCGTGTGCACCCGCGCCTGCAAGTTCTGCTCGGTCTCGACCGGCAATCCGCACGGCTGGCTGGATCCGGGGGAGCCCGCCAGCGTGGCCGACGCGGTCGCGCTGATGAACCTGAAATACGTGGTGCTGACCTCGGTGGACCGGGACGACCTGCCCGATGGCGGCGCGGGCCATTACGCGGCGTGCGTCCGCGCGATCCATGTCCGTACTCCGGCCACGGCGGTCGAGGCGCTGACCCCGGATTTCGCGGGCCGGCACGAGAGGGTCGCCAAGGTTCTCGACGCCGGATTGGCGACTTACGCGCAGAACATCGAAACCGTCGAAAGGTTGACCCACCCGGTGCGCGACCCGCGCGCGGGCTACCGCCAGACGCTCGACATCCTCCAATTCGCCAAGGGCTACGCGCCGCAAACGATCGTCAAGACGAGCATGATGCTGGGCCTCGGCGAGACCGACGACGAGATCGACCGTACCCTCGACGACATCCGCGGCGCCGACGTGGACGTGGTGACGATGGGCCAGTACATGCGCCCGACCAGGAACCACCTGCCCGTGGAGCGTTTCGTCACGCCCGAACAGTTCCACCATTACCGGGAAATGGCGCTCGCCAAGGGCTTCCTCGAAGTCGTGTCGGGGCCGCTGGTCCGCTCCAGCTATCGCGCCGAGCAGGTACTCGAGCACAACAACGTCGGCCTGGACGCCGCGGTCATGGACGGAATCCGCCAGTCGGCCTCGCTGCGATGCTGAGAGGTCGGGTCGCCGCGGCGGCGCCGTTCGCGGCGCTCGGGATGGCCGCGGTCGTTGCGGGCGGCGCGACCGCCGCGGCGGTTGCGTATCATCCGACCGAGCACCTGGTCTGGATGGTGGCCTACCTGGTGCTGGTGGTGGGGGTGATGCAGGTGGTGTTCGGGGCCGGGCAGGCATGGCTCGCCGAACGCCCGCCTTCCCGTGCGGTGGCGTGGGGCCAGTGGGGCCTGTTCAACCTGGGCAATGCCGGGGTGATCGGCGGGACCTTCTGCAACCGGTCCGGGATCGTGGCCGCGGGCACGCTGCTGTTCGTCCTCGCGATCGCCTGGTTCCTGTTCGGCGTCCGCCGTTGCCGTTTGCGGGCCTGGGGAACCGCCTACCGGATCCTGCTGGTGCTCATCTTCCTCAGTGCCTGCGTGGGCCTCGGGATCTCGTTCGTTTCACACCCGTAGCGCTCCGCTCAGCCCCACGGCCTGGCTTCCGCAAGCATCGCGCGCAGCCGGTCTTCGCCGGCCCCGGCCAGCCAGTCCTCTGCTTCATGGAAATTGGAGGCGTCCAGGCCCGTGTGCAGCACGTCCGGAGCGCCGATCCGGCTGAACACCAGCAGTGCGTTCCCGAAGGACGCGTCCATCAGTGCGGCCTGCCAGTGGCGGCCCCGTTCATCGTCGAAACTGCGCATTGGAAACCTTCGGGAGGGGGATCAACAGGATACACGTGCGGAGAAGGGCCGTTTCATGCGATAATCAAGAACGGATGGTGCTCGACGATACGCGATGACGATTTGGAGTGGTGGGTGCCACTGCGGCCGGATCGCCTTCGAGGTCGAGGGCGAAATCGATGCCGTGGTGGAATGCAACTGCTCGCATTGCCGGCCAAAGGGCTACCTGTTGTGGTTCCTGCCGCGCGAAGGACTGCGGCTGTCGACCCCGGACGCGGACATGAGCACCTACCGGTTCAACAAGCATGCGATCGCCCATCATTTCTGCCCGGTGTGCGGCGTGGCGCCGTTTGCCGAAGGGGAGCAGGAGGGTCGCGCCATGGCGGCGGTGAACGTCCGTTGCCTCGAGGGGGTTGAACCGACGGAGCTGAACATCAGGCAGGTCGACGGGCGCCGGTTCTAGGACGACATGTCCTGGCAGGCGCCGTCGCGGCCGGAAGTTCCTTCTCGCTTGATCAAGCTCGCAAGTTCCGGCCCCCGGGGCCGGAGGCGCCGAGCGACAACATGAGGAAAGCTGCAGTGGTCACGAAACGCAACAGCAAGCCTGCTCGCAAGAGCGACAAGACGGTTCGCAAGGCGAAGGCCGAGGCGACGACTGCCCGGAAGACGGCCAGCCGCAAGCCCGCCAAGCCGGCCAACGCCAAGGCGGCCGCGCTCGCCAGGACCGGAAAGAAAGGCGGCGCCAAGGCCAAGGCGGCCAAGCCCGCCCCGGCCAGGTCCAAGGCGTCCAAGGCGGCAGCCAGGAAGCCCGTGGCGAAGAAAGCGGCGGCCAGGAAGGCTGCGGCGCCGGCGGCCACCAAGTCGGCGGCGCGCCCCGCTTCCGTCAAGACAGCGGCCAAGGCGGTCGCCGCGGCCCGGGCCGGCGCCAGCAAGCGGCGCGCCCCGTCCTACATCCCGCGTTCGCGATTCAACGACGACTGGTTGTCGACCGGCCCGGTGGAACTGCCGCGCCAGCCCAATCCGGCCGCGCACACGCCCACCCGCAAACCGCCGAAGCCGCGCGCGCCGAAGCCCAAGGCGATCAGCCACGAACAGGCGGTGGCGAACCTGAAGGCGCTGCTGGAATCGCGCAAGCGCAAGGATCGCGGTGGCGACGCCTCGGCATCCAAGGGCGCGTAAGCCGATTGGCCGGACCCCCGGGTGCCCCGCCTGGCGCGGCACCCGGGGTTAGCGTTTACATAACAAAACTCTTCAGTTTAGATTTACCTCGTTGTGGGATACTGGATCCGTCTCCACGAGGGTCGAAGGCCATGCAACGCAAGTCCGGTCCGCTTCGCAACAAGCCGCTCTGCAAGAAACTGCTCGTCGCCAGCGCGCTGGTCGCGGCGGCGGTCCTGGCCACTCCGGCCGCGATGGCGCGCGACTACCACCGCCACGACGACGATACCGCGAAGGTGGTCGGAGCGCTGGTGGTGGGTGCGGTGATCGGCGGGGTGCTGGCGAGTTCCAGCCACCACGACGGCTACTACCGGGGCGGGTATGCCTATCCGCCGCGGACCTATTACCCGTCCAGCTACTACGGAAGCTACCCGGCGTACTCGTACAACGCCTACCCGGCGTATTCCTACAACAGCTACCCGGCGTATCCGTACGGCTACTATGCGCCGGCACCCAGGTACCGCAGCGGCGTCAGCATCGGCGTGGTGTACACCAACCACGGCGACCGCTCGCACTACTACCGCGGGCACTCCTCGCGCGACTACCGCCCGCACGACTACCGTGGTGGCCGCGGCCACTACTATCACGGGCACTGATTCCAGACAGCATCCCCCGCTTCCCGGCCCGGTTGCCCTGCGACCGGGCCTTTTCGTATCCGGAGAGGCCGATCACGCGCGGCGCGCTCCCCATCGCCTCCCGCGATGCGTCCGGTTCGAGGCGTTCGCTTCCGTTGCAGGAGCGCGCCGTGCGCGCGATGAGCGCGCTCGTGGGTGGCCGTGCAACAGGCGCCACGCGCCGACTATGGGCCGCCCCTGTAGGCTTCGCGCAACAGTTCGTGAAAATGGTGCACGCCGTTTTCGCGCCTGGGGTTCAGGCGGCCGGCGACGTAGGAGCCCGACGCGAGGCCGCGCTGCACGATTTCGCACATGTCGACGTCCTGGCGCTGGACCAGGTCGCTGAAGGCGTGGTCGCTGGCATGGCGTGATTCCAGGTCGGCCGTGCCCGCCGGATAGAAGTAATCGAACGTGACGCGGCAGTGCCCCGGCGTCAGGGGCAGCACCCGGTTGGTCTGCATCCGGTCCGGCAGCACGTTGAGCAGCGTGTTGGGCCAGACGTGCCAGTAGAGGGCTTCGCCGTCGCCGTACAGCCCGGCCTCGCTGGCGAGCGGGCTGTGTTGCAGCGAATGCCAGCGTCCGGTTTCGACCACGTAGTCGCGGTAGTCCAGCATCCGGTTCAATTCCGGGTGGATGTGCGGCACGTGGTAACCCTCGAGGTAGTTGTCGATGTAGTTCTTCCAGTCGCAGGCGATGTCGTATTCGTAGTGGCGATGGAAGCCATAGTCGGCGATCGGCCGAACGCCCAGCCGCGCGTCGACGTCGGCGATGGTTTCCGCGAACGACGCCCGCGGATCGAGTGCCGCGAACACCAGCCCGCGCCACTCGGCGACGCGCGCTTCGGGAAGGTGGATCGACCCGGCGTCGAAATCGCGCGCGCCGTCCATTTCGGTCGCGCTCAGCAGGCGCCCGTCGAGCGCGTAGCTCCAGCCGTGGTAATGGCAGCGCAGCCGTTTCGCGGCGCGCCCGTTGCACAGCGCGAGCGGACCGGCGCGATGCCGGCATACGTTGTGCAGCGCGCGCAGTGTCCCATCATCGCCGCGCACCAGCAGCAGCGGTACGCCGGCGATCACGCCGACGACGTGATCGCCGGGTTCGGCGAGCTGGTCCGCGCGGCCAAGCAACTGCCAGCCGCGCGCGAATACGTGGCGTCGGTCGCGCTCGGCACTTTCAGCGCCGACATAGAAATGCGCGGGCAGCGCGAACGCCTGCTCGAGCGGCTGGGGCGCGAAGTCATCCTGCATGGTCGGGGTCCGCATGGAAGCATGACGGTGCCGCGCCGCGGCAATGCCATGGGCCGGCCCGGTGGCCGCATCGGCTTAACACGTGGAGTGGCGGCGTTAACATGGTGCGTAGTAGGGTACCAACGGATCGCTCCCTGCGAGGAAACATCCGCATGCCCGCACTCTGCCATCCGGGGGCCGATCGCCTCGGATCCGAACTGGCCTCGGCCTGCGCGCACGTCCGCGGCAGGACCGTTGCGCTGTGCGCCCCGTTGGCGCCGGAGGACACGGTCGCGCAGTCCATGCCCGACGCCAGCCCCGCGAAGTGGCACCTCGCGCACACGACGTGGTTCTTCGAGGAGTTCGTACTCGGCCACTTCTTGCCGGGGAACCGCCGTTTCCGCGAGGGCTGGGACTATCTCTTCAATTCCTATTACCAGACGGTCGGCCCGAGGCACGCGCGCCCACGGCGCGGGCTCCTGACCCGCCCGACGCTGGGCGAAGTGCTCGACTATCGGGCGCACGTCGATGAGGCGATGCAGCAATTGCTCGGGGAGCGCGGCGACGATCCGGACCTGCACGCGCGGGTCACGCTGGGTCTCAACCACGAGCAGCAGCACCAGGAATTATTGCTCACGGACATCCAGCACCTGTTTTCGATGAATCCGTTGCGCCCGGTGTACCGGGAATCGCGGGCAGTGCCCGGGTCCGCGTCGGTGGACTTGCGGTTCATCGCCGGCCGCCACGGCATCGTCGAGACGGGGCATGCCGGCGGCGGCTTCGCCTATGACAACGAAGGCCCGCGGCACCGCGAGTTGCTGCAGCCGCACGCGATCGCGAACCGCTGCGTGACCAACGCGGAATTCCGCGCCTTCATCGCGGATGGCGGCTACCGCGATCCGGTGCTGTGGCTGTCGGAAGGCTGGGACACGGTGTGCCGCGAAGGCTGGAAACATCCGCTGTATTGGGACGACGACCTGGAGACATCCTTCACCCTGGCGGGGCGGCGCGCGATCGACCCCGCCGCGCCCGTGTGCCACATCAGTTTCTTCGAAGCCGATGCCTTTGCCCGCTGGGCCGGTGCGCGGCTGCCGACGGAAGCCGAGTGGGAGACACTCGGCGGGAACCTGCCGGTCGAGGGCAATCTTGCCGATGCCGGCGTACTGCACCCATTGCCGGCGCGGATGGCCAATGGCGCGCGCGGTGGTCCATTGCAGATGTTCGGCGACGTCTGGGAATGGACGGCCAGCCCCTACGTCGGATATCCGGGATACCGGCCGGCGGAGGGTGCGATCGGCGAATACAACGGCAAGTTCATGTGCGGACAGTGGGTATTGCGCGGCGGTTCGTGCGCGACGCCGCCCGGCCACGTCCGCGCGAGTTACCGCAACTTTTTCCCTCCCGCGGCACGCTGGCAGTTCAGCGGCCTGCGGCTGGCCAGGGACGCATGAACCTCCCCGGCCCGGTGGTCCGAAAGATCCGCCTCGACGATCGGCGTCCCCGCCGGGACGACATTCTCGCCGATGCCGTGCGCGGCCTGGCCGCGGATCCGAAGCGGTTGCCGTCGAAGTATTTCTATGACGCGCAGGGCTCGAAGCTGTTCGAGCGCATCTGCGAACAACCGGAGTACTACCCGACCCGCGTCGAACTCGCGATCATGCGCGAGCACGCCGGGGACATCGCCGCCGCGCTCGGGCCGGACGTCCGGCTGGTCGAGTACGGCAGCGGCAGCGGGCTCAAGACGCGGCTGCTGCTGCGGAACCTCGAATCGCCGGTCGCCTACGTGCCGGTCGAGATCTCGCGCACGGCGGTCTCCAACAGCGTGGCCGCGCTGGGGAGCGAATTCCCGGGCATCGAGATGCTGCCGGTCTGCGCGGACTTCACGCGGCCGATCACCCTGCCGCGGGCGGCGCGTGCGCCCCGCCAGACCGTCGTCTATTTCCCGGGCTCGACCCTCGGGAATTTCGAACCCGAACAGGCGTTGCGGCTGTTGCGACAGATGCGCAGCGAAGCCCGGCAGGGCGGCGGCAAGCTGCCCGGCGGAGTCCTGATCGGCATCGACCTCGTCAAGGACAAGGCGACGCTCGAGGCCGCCTACAACGATGCGGCCGGCGTCACCGCGGCGTTCACCCTCAACCTGCTGGCGCGCCTCAATCGCGAAGTCGGGGCGGACTTCGACCTGGATGGCTTCCGCCACCGGGCGCGCTGGCATCCGCTGGCCGAACGCATCGAGACCCACATCGTCAGCACCCGCGCCCAGGACGTCCACGTCGGCGGCCGCACGTTCCACTTCGAGGAGGGCGAGGCGATGCTGGTCGAGCTGAGTTGCAAGTACACCCTGGAGAGCTTCGCCCGGCTCGCGACGCGCGCGGGGCTGCGGGTGGCGAAGGTCTGGACCGATCCGGCCCGGCAGTTCAGCGTGCAGTGGCTGGTCGCGGAATGAGACGAACGCGCGGGCTGCGTCCCTCCATGCCTTTCGACACCCTCGCCATCGCCTGAATTTGGCTAGGCTTGCGGGAATCGAAACAAGCGGGAGCGGGGACATGCGTTGCACTCGATTGGGGTTGGCGTGGCTGGCGTTGGCGATGTGCGGCACGGCGTTCGCCGCCGCCGGCAATCCTTACGCGCGTGACCCCGGCCAGCCGGTCGACCAAGCATATACCGCGAAGATCGCCAAATACACCACGCAGCCGGACTTCAACACCCCGCTGACCGATTACCTGCCGGCATCGCAAACCGTGCCCACGCCCGAGGCGGTACTGGGCGACATCGCGGGCGCGCCCAACATGCTGCCATACGCGGAAGACGTGTACCGCTACTTCCGCATGCTGGCCAAGGCCACGCCGCGGGTGAAGGTCTTCACGATCGGCAGGACCGAGGAAGGCCGCGAGATGATCGCGGTCGCGATCGCCGACGAATCGCTGATGAAGGATCTCGACGCCAACAAGGCGCGCCTCGCGCAACTGGCCGATCCGCGCAAGCTCGACATGGACGACGCGAAAGCCGCGGCGCTCATCAAGCAGACGGTCCCGGTCTACTACATCACCGGCACCATCCACTCCACCGAAACCGGTGCGCCGACCGCGCTGATGGAA
>DASSOQ010000052.1:0-2040 GCA_035700365.1 Rhodanobacteraceae bacterium
CCTCTTTTTTGCCGGTTTCTCCGCGATGGCGTAGTACGGCGGCAGGCGCAGCGCGGCAACGATCGGCGCATCGGCAGGGGGCATTCGGGCGACATCCATTTCCTCGACGCCCATCCATTGCAATGGATGCCCTTCGCGCGCGCGCGGTACACCCGTCCACTCGCTCACCCGCAGCGCGTGCAGGAGGACCGATTTTCCCGGATAGCGCCAGGGAATCGAAATCAGCGGCGCACACTCGCGCACCTCGATCCCGAGTTCCTCGCGCAGTTCGCGCGCCAGCGCCTGCCTGATGGTTTCGCCGGGCTCGAGCTTGCCGCCCGGGAATTCCCACAGGCCCGCCAGGTGTTTGCCGGGCAGCCGCTGCATCAGGAGCACGCGGCCACCCACGTCGGTGAGGATGCCGGCGGCGACTTCGATCACCGGCGCTGGTAGTCCGCGAAATCGAAGGCGAGGGCGTGCCTGGCGTCGGCAGGATGATGCTCGCGGAACGTCTCCCGCCAATCGCCGGGGTCATAGTCCGGGAAAAACGTGTCGGCGTCCAGGGTGACGGTGTCGATTTCGGTGAGCCGCAGGTGCGTGGCGCGCGGCAGCGCCAGCACATAGACCTCGCCGCCGCCGATGACGCAGAGTTCCGCATCGGCCGCGTGGGCGATGGCTTCATCAAGCGAGTGAACCACCGTCTGGCCGGCGAGCGGCGCTGCGTCGGAACGCGTCAGCACCAGGTTCGGGCGCCCCGGCAATGCACGACCGATCGCGAGCGCGGTCTTGCGGCCCATCAGCACGGGCTTGCCGAGCGTCAGTGCCTTGAAGCGCTTCAGGTCGTCGCTCAAATGCCACGGCATGGCGCCGGCCCGGCCGATTGCGCGGTTGCGGTCGAGTGCTGCGATAAGGGAGATCATGAGCGAAATGGTGTCAGGGACAATTTCCCGGCCCAACCACGCACCCCTACGGAATCAGCAATTGTCCCTGACACCATTTCCGGAATCAGCAATTGTCCCTGACACCATTTCACACGGCGACCGGGGCCTTGATGGCGGGCCACGGATCGTAGTCCACGACATGGATGTCGTCGTATCGGAAGTCGAAGATCGAGGTCACGTCGGGATTCAGGGCAAGCTTCGGCAGCGCGCGCGGCGTGCGGCCCAATTGTTCGCGCGCCTGTTCGAGGTGGTTGGAATAGAGATGCAGGTCGCCGAAGGTGTGCACGAAGTCGCCGCGCGCGAGCCCGCAAACCTGGGCAATCATGCAGGTGAGCAGCGCATAGCTCGCGATGTTGAACGGCACGCCGAGGAAGATGTCGGCCGAGCGCTGGTAGAGCTGGCAGGACAGTTTTCCGTCGGCGACGTAGAACTGGAACAGCGCGTGGCAGGGCATCAGCGCCATCGACTCGAGTTCGCCGACGTTCCAGGCCGACACGATCATGCGGCGCGAATCCGGGTTGCGCCGGATCTGCTCGATGACCTTGGAGACCTGGTCGACCGTGCGGCCGTCCGGCGTCGGCCACGCGCGCCACTGCTTGCCGTACACCGGCCCGAGATCGCCGTTTTCGTCCGCCCACTCGTCCCAGATCCGGACGCCGTGCTCCCTGAGGTAGGCGATGTTGGTGTCGCCACGCAGGAACCACAGCAGCTCGTGCACGATCGAGCGGATGTGCAGCTTCTTGGTGGTCAGCAGCGGGAACCCGGCGCCGAGGTCCATGCGGATCTGCCGCCCGAACACCGACAACGTGCCGGTGCCGGTGCGGTCGTCCTTGCGGGCGCCGTGCTCCAGAACATCGCGGAGGAGGTCGAGGTAGAGCTGCATGAGCAGGAGCGGGGAGCGGGGAACCGCGAAAGCATAGCAGCGGCCCGGCACGCGCCTCCTCGACCAGGCCGCCGCCGTCGGCCGGCCCAAGGAGCGCAGCGACGGAGCCGGCAATCAACGCAGGAAGTGCCGGTTCGGGGCCGCGACCTTGAACCGGCTTGCTGGTTGCCACTCCCTGTTCCCGCACTTCGCTCCGCCGCCACATTCAGCCGCGGTTCGGGTAGGCTTGGCCGATCG